>DASRMA010000229.1:0-16256 GCA_035648155.1 Desulfosporosinus sp. | reverse complement strand
ACTAGTCAGTATGCCAGTCTATTTCGTGTCATACTGCGTCGGCATGGTTACCTAATAGCCCGCTATGAGGTAACCATGCCTCCTTGTCTGACGCAAACTATCCATGGCATCTTTGACTTGTTATTTTCTTTCATATGCCTTATCTGGATCCTTTGAGTTATAATCATCGCTAATCTCATCCTGTCCCTTAACATTATCCTGTCCCTTAACATTATCCTGTCCCTTAACATGATCCTGTCCCTTAACATGATCCTGTCCCTTAACGTTATCCTGTCCCTTAACGTTATCCTGACTCCTATCCTTTTGATTGTACTTATCCGCATCGTCACTTCTACTCTTGTAGATCCAAGGATATAGATTCTTGGTTGGTGAGATTAGTTTACCTGGAGGTAAAAACTTACCCTTTCCCTTTTCACTTGGTCTAGCTATTGATCCCGATTCTTGATTCCCAGTCTTAGATGTTTGAGGTGAAACAGCTTGCCGTTCCTTCTTCTCCGTTTTGATTTGCACTTGAACCTGTGGATCTTCTAGTAACCGAACTCGTTCTGAAGTATCTTTAAGTTTATCCGGTTGTGTCACGACCCCTGCCTTTTTTGCAGACTGCCAAAGCGCATATTCCCCTAACGTTAGATCCCTCTTTTCAGCTAGCTCCCGTTCCTGAGGGGATAAGGCGAAGACAGCAACCTTAGGGGTCAATCCTTTTTTAACGCCTATCTGTGTAATCCATGAGATTATTTGATTCTCATTGATTACCTTCGGCATTTGCTCTAAGTTTTTATCGGTTATTGGAGAATATCCAACCACAACCCAAGACTGCTCAATACTAAGGAATTTCTGGTCATAGGCTTGGGTAACAATTTGTTCTAAAACCTCTTCAATTGGTTCCCCCTTTAGGTCAATCTCACTTAGCATGCGTTTAGCATCCACATTCTGAGTCTTAAATTCTACTAAACGCCCGTTTTTATCCAGCGCAAGTTGTAAACTAGGATTAATATCAATTGAAACTAGGGCTACCGCGGTTGGGGCTTGATACAAGGTCCAACCTAGGACCGACGTTAATACCAAAAGAAAAAGTGCCACAGCCCCAGCCCATATGCGTACTCCACTAAAAGCTTCCGCCCATGCTTGAATTTGAATTTCTTCGCCCACCTCAGCGTTCAGTCGTCTATGAACTTGGCGAAAGGTGCCGTCCTGATCAAGTACAGTGTAACGTGATCCGGACTTTTCTAACACCACCGCTTTCATTTTACTCATCCTTTCGCCTCCCTTTCACGCGTGGGCACATATTCTCGTAAATAAACATAGTCATGTTGGTTCGCCATCAGTAAGGCGACTGCTAAGATATACTTTCGTCCTCGTTCTAGAACTTTGGGGTGAATCTGCGTTTTTAAAGCTAAGGCTTTCATGGGCACTTTTCCATTGCGTTCAATCTCGGGCCACAGCTCAGAGTCAAATGCTAATTCCCGTGCTGCTCGCAGTAGTGTCTCGCGCGAATCCCGATGTTTGGGAGAAACTTCAACCAAGTTTTGGAAGGTAAGCTGAAACGAGGCCAATGCCTTAGAATATTGTTGAATTTCTGCTGCACGTTCTCTGTCTTGCTCTTGCTCCCGGAACTCCTCTAAGCCAAGATAACTATCGATCCCTCGTCCGATGTCCTCTTGGTCAAGAGGGATAGTTGGCTTCAAGCGATCCCTACGATAGTAATCGATCAGTCGGCGTTTCATCAATAACCGAGCATAAGCTAAAAACGGAACCCCTTTATCCACAACAAACAAATCAATCGCTTGATTAAAGGCAATCAAAGCTTCTGATAATTCGTCATCTCTTCCCCATTCCAGAGAGTGGAAACACGCCTGAGTGGCCACATGTCGAATAAACGTCTGATGTTCGGCCAAGAAATCCTCTCGGGCTTCCGAGTCCTCTTTCAAACACTGCCACATTCTCTTGTCTTGTAATTCCGGCATGTTTTCCCTTCCTCCTACTCTGTAATACGAAGTGAATTTTTTCTTTTAGGGGGTCTTCTTCCTGAACAATACCTGCCAAAGTACTTTAATTACAAAACCTGGCAACACAGCTTGGCGTTTCCAACGCCAAGGCTCTTTCCACAAACGGTAAAGCCATTCCATACGAAGGTCTTGTAGGCGTTTTGGCGCCCGAACTACGATCCCTGCCAAGGCATCAAAACTCCCACCTACGCCGATACTAACAGACGCTAATCCGGGATGCTCTGCAATCCAATATTCCTGACGGGGTGCGCCCAAACCAACAAGCAATAGATCTGGTTGAAAATGCCGTATTTTTTCTAATACTCCTAGTTCTTCTTCTGAGTTGTAATAACCATGCATTGCTGCCCAGGTTATTCCATGGTTCTGCCGGACAACCTGATTTGCTGCCTGTTCTGCCACGCCTGGTTTTCCTCCCAGAAAGAAAATCCGCCATTTAGCTGCATGGGCAAGAGGGAATAGGGCATGGACTAAATCAATCCCCGTTACCCTTTCTAATCCTGGAGCCCCTAACCTCTCTGCAGCCCAAACAACTCCAATCCCATCTGCTGTAACTATATCTGCTGAATTTATAAGCTTTATTAGCCTTTCATCTAGTCTCGATGCATAGATCATTTCAGGGTTAGCAGTAACCACGCGCATCTGGATTCTTCGTTCTATAGCTTGATGAATCTGCTCCACCGTCTCTTGCATGGAATATGTATCTACGGTAATTCCCAGAATGTCCACTCTCATGAATTATCTTTAGTGAGAGGGTGTATATTAAGTGAACAAGTACATAAATACACTAAATACTCACTTCCTTTCGTTTTGTACACTTTTGTTTAACCTTTAGTGAACTTCCACTATTTACACTAATTAATTTAATGTTAGTGTTAATGTAATTTTGTCCAAAAAGAATTAATAAACACAGTTTTAAATCCTAGTTTTTCCATATTATTATGACTGATAGAACCAAATTCTACATCCGTATATAACTTTTCTAATCCTAATTCTTTAGCTATATTAATTCTATACATCAATAATTTTTTTTGGATTCCATTTCCTCGAAAGCGTTCAACCGTATAATCATTGGCAATGTAGCCCTCCTTGCCACTTATAAAGAGCGAGCCTATTCCTGCAACTTCATTACCGATATAACAAATGTAATTATGAAAGCATGGCTTGTAAAAGTATGGCTTTTTTCTTGCTATTATTTTCTCATCAATCTCCATATTACCATTGGATCTCATAACTATCTTCACAAATTCTCCAGCATTTTTTTTGGTTACTTCAACTATTTTTATTGTCTTTATTAGATCGTCATATATTTCAGGCATTAATTGCATGAATACTAGTTGCTCAGAGGTTCCAAAGCCATGCTTAAATAACGCTAAAGCTACTTCTTTATTTATATTATTTGGTGCCATATCAAAGCATGGAATTATGTTTTTTTTATTATATAAATCCAATATGTATTCTAATTTATCTAAGTCTTTCATTCCAAATCCTCTAATCCTATTAAAATATATGGAGTTAGGACTTGTGGTTTCGAAAAGCAAGGTGCAATTTCCTATTTTCTTTAGTTCTAAATTTCTGTCAATTTTTCCAAAAGCTCTTTTTGCATTAAATCTAGTTAATTCAAGTTCCATCTCTCCTATTTTATATACCTGTTCTAGCAAATCATTCTGACACATTTATTATCCTCCATCAAACCTTCACTTCGTATTTACCACAAAGGTATATTATAAAGAACACAGTACAGGTGCGTGCTTCTATATTAACATATCCTACCCCTAGTTATTAAATGAAATGAAATTGCAAGGAGTCTAGACTCCTTGCAATTTCATTTCATTACTCTGCTACGACTGGTCCTAAAAGCCTCCACCCAATACCTTACCGGTCCCTAAGGCCACGCAGGATATTGGATTCTCGGCTATACTCACTGGCAATCCCGTCTCTCGGGAGAGACGAGTATCAAAGCCGTACATCAAAGACCCTCCCCCAGTCATAATAATCCCTTTATCAAGAATATCAGAGGATAATTCTGGTGGGGTTCGTTCCAGAACTTCCTTTACTCCTGCAACGATCGCTTCGATGGATTCCTCGAGGGCAACAAAACACTCTTGAGAATTCACCTTGATGGTTTTAGGCAAACCAGTAATCAAATTACGCCCGCGCACATCAAAGTCTGCAGAGGGCCGCCCTTCGGGTATGGCTGCACCGATCGCAATTTTAATTTCTTCAGCGGTACGTTCTCCAATCATAAGATTATGTTCACGGCGGATATAACGGCTAATGGCCTCATCAAATTTATCCCCACCAACCCGAAGGCTCCGCTTTACCACTATACCACCCAGCGAAAGCACTGCAATATCCGTTGTTCCTCCACCTATGTCCACAACCATACTTCCCGTTGGACCAGAAATGTCCAGTCCTGCTCCCAAGGCCGCTGCATACGGTTCTTCAACCACTTTCACATCTTTAGCACCCGCCTGGAATGCCGCCTGTTTGACTGCACGTTGTTCAACTTCCGTTACTCCTGAAGGAATACAAACTACAACACGTGTTTTAAAGAAAGGCCAGCGTTTAGCACCTGCTTTTTCCAGAAAATATTTCAGCATAAGTTCTGTGGTCTGGTAATCCGCGATCACCCCATCACGCATTGGGCGCACGGCCACAATATTAGCCGGTGTTCGCCCAATCATTAGCCGTGCCTCTTCTCCTACGGCAATTCGTTTATTAGTATTACGGTCTATGGCAATTACTGAGGGTTCATGTAAGACGATCCCTTTTCCTTTGGCATAAACCAAAACACTCGCTGTTCCCAAGTCAATTCCCAGTTCAATTCCAAACATCAGTGGAGATGCCCCTTTCGTTATAAATAGCTTGTCCATCTCTACTAAATATATTAACAAATAGCACAATCTCCCTCGCGGGAGATTCGCTATTTATAATTTAGTACTTATTGTGATTCGTGATTAAATTGCTAATTCCTTTGTGGTTTGAACAATTATGACTAATCTTCTCAAGAATCGTCGATTTTTGCTTAAATCTCCTGATATTTTTTCCGCGTCGCCTCTCCTCCCCTAATATGTCGTTCCGCCTTGTTAGTTTCAAGAATTTGCTTTACTTCCATGGAGAGGTTCTCACTTACCAAGGGTAAACGTTCTGTCACGTCTTTATGTACCGTCGATTTTGATACACCAAAAACATCCGCAGTTTGCCTAACGGTCGCACTCGATTCCAATATGTAAGTTCCAATATCGAGCACCCGTTTGCGTATATATTCTTGCACGCAGAGCCCTCCTTCGTCGAACAAGTGTAGTACATTTATATGCATACTCTACAAAAAAAGACATCCTAGAAGGATGTCCACAGTTGGTAAATACTGTGATGTTTATTTGTAGAGCAATTCATGTCTATCTGTTAGGGAAATTCAGGAATTGCCTCTACTACACTATCTCCATGCCATACTTCGTAGTGAAGTTGCGGTTGATCACTTTCGCCTTTCGCAGCAGTAAAGAGTCCTACTTGACCGAGTGCATCGTGAGTCTCGATAGTCTCCCCGACCTGCACTCGCAGATTATCTAGACCCCCGTACGTGACTAACCAGCCACCGCCACAGTCCACGATAACTTTCTGACCTAGAACGGCATCTGTCCCTGAAAAAATAACTAGTCCTTCATGCGTTGCCCTGATTATCGTTCCTTCCGGTTCTGCGTAATCCAGGCCGGCATGAAAGATATAATTATCAAATGCTTCGGAATAATAATTACCTACGATTCTCAGTGGACTCCCCTGAACTGGACATGGAAACTCCTTAAGTGCACTTCCTTGCTCTAACTCAGTTTTTCTTCCTGCCTGAGTTAGCGGTCTCAGGGCTTGACCTGTTTCTCGATCATACTGACTAGGCGCTAACGCAGCTTGGTCTGTCTCTTTATTTATCAGGGGTGTCCTTTCTGGGGAAGAAAAATGCAAAGTGCCTAGGCAGCCAGTATTTATGGTGACTACTCCTACTAATAAAATTAAACCTCCTGCCAAACCCCAACTTATAAACCCTTTCCAACGGTTCATTCCACTCACCCCTAAATCTAGCTTTGCCGAAGGACACTGTTTTTAGACTCCATTATACCCGCCTTAATGGCCTGATAAATTACTTCTTATATCCCAACTCCACGAGCTCAGTTCCAGGATAATAATGTATTAGGATTTCTTGTGCTTCTAAATTATTTTTGGCCAAATCATTAGCGCCCCACTGTGACATTCCCACTGCATGCCCATTACCGTATGTCGTAATAGTGAGTCGATCTGGTTCGATAACCCATTCAAGGTCCGTTGAAGGGAGCCCTAGCAAGGTTCGTAATTGGGTTGCCTTATACACTTTTCCTAGCACTTGTACACTCTTGGCTCTTCCCACCGAGGTTTTAACTAAAACTTTAAAGTCCTTCGAAGTTAGTGCCTGAGCAGGATCTTTAATTCCCAATTTCGTATGTAATTCTTTGGATGTAAAACTAAAGTTCTTGACATAACGTTGTAAATTTTCTTCTCCAGAACTAACGTTTTTCAGATACGCACAAGATGAGCTCCACACATCCTCTGAGCGCTCGGTTGGCTTTCTTCCGCTACTACTGTGATAAACAGCCTCGATATAGTCTCCATTTGACATAAGTACCATGCCACGCGTTCCACTCACAGCTTTCTTCAACTTATCCCTATATCTCCAGTAGTTTAACCATCCCCAGTTAGCTCTCATTTGCTTATCAGACAGCCATGCCTGAGTTTTCACGGTGGTATCCACATCGTATCCACTGTCACGCAAAATGCCCTTATCCAATCGCTTCGCTGCATAGGTGCGGGCTGCAACAGCTTGGGTCTTCAAGGCTTCCATCTCAAATTCAGCAGGCATTTCCGCTGCAACTACCCCCAAGAGATAGTCCTCAAGCTGTAACTTTTCCACGCCACCATTAGGCATCAACATGCGGATTTCCACATCATCCATCATTACGTGCTCCTTTTGCCAACGCATGACACTGAAGGGAATTACCAAGACAATGCAAAGGGATAATACAATAAACCATATCCATTCTTTTCTCATTCAATCCTTCCTCCGTACAAGCATGATGCTTAAACCTATGCGGTAGAGATTTAAAATATGGCTAGAATGGAGAACAAAACTAACAAAAAGAACGAAGAGTCGTTATTCCGACTCTTCGTTCTTTTGTTTGAGAAGGGTATTATTAATCTTTATACAGGTGTCTCACTGCACGCTTCATTGGTATTCGTACTAAGAGACTGAGTCTTCACGAACAATATTCGCACCCAAGCGAGAGAGTTTTTCCTCCACCTTCTCATATCCACGATCTATGTGATGGATCCCTCGAATATCTGTTGTTCCTTCCGTTGTCAAAGCAGCTAAAATTAAGGCAGCTCCTGCCCGCAAGTCAGTGGCCGTCACCGGTGCTGCATTCAATCGTTGTATCCCTTGAACAATGGCACTGCGTCCCTCGATCTTAATATCCGCTCCCATACGTTTAAGTTCGTCCACATGCATAAATCGGTTTTCAAATACAGTTTCAGTAATTAAGCCTGTGCCACTTGCCCGGGTAAGAAAAGCCAAAAATGGAGCCTGTAGATCTGTTGGAAATCCCGGATGTACTTGAGTTTTAATATCCACAGCATTATAAATTCCATCTCCGGTAATGCGAATTCCGTCGCCTTCTTCAGCCATACGAATTCCTGCCTCTTCCATCTTGGCAATTAAGGGCTTCAGATGATCCGCAATCACATTTTGAACTAAAACATCTCCACCAGTCGCCGCAGCAATGAGTAAGTAACTTCCTGCCTCGATACGATCAGGGATTACGGTATGTGTGACGCCATGGAACTCATTAACACCTTCAATATGAATAATGCTTGTGCCCGCGCCGCGCACTTTGCCACCCATCTCATTCAAAAAAGTTGCCAGGTCAACAATTTCTGGTTCCTGCGCTGCGTTTTCGATAATTGTTGTCCCTTGAGCCATTGCTGCAGCCATCATAATATTTTCAGTAGCTCCAACGCTTGGATAATCCAGGTAAATACGGGCTCCCTTCAGACCTTTAGACGAAACATCTAAAAATCCATGGTCCATACTAACCTCTGCTCCTAATGCCTCCAATCCCTTTAAATGCAAATTGATAGGGCGAGATCCTATGGCACACCCCCCTGGGTGAGAAATACGCACATGACCATTACGGGCCAGAAGCGGTCCCATGGTGACAATAGACGCTCTCATTTGAGAGACAAGGTCATATGGGGCCTCAATGGATTCTATCTCACGGGCGTGGATTTTCAGAGTCGATCCGTGTCTCTCGACTGTTGCACCCAACGCCGAAATGATCTGATTCATGACATTAACGTCCAACAAGTCTGGAGCATCATCTAGCTGTATAGGTTCGGCACATAACAAACTCGCAGCGATTATCGGAAGTACGGCGTTTTTCGCCCCACTCACAGTGATCGTTCCTTCTAGTTGTTTGCCACCTGTGATAATAAATTTACTCAAATTCCTAAGACACCCCCTGTCTTGACTTATTACTTCTATATTTGTTATCGCCTACATGGTCACTTTTTCTGCTATTTTCATTACTATTACCTAAAACTCTTTCAGCAATGCAGGAATAGCCAAGACAGTACGTCCCTCTGTATTCTTACCGCGACTAAGCAGTTGTATGTTGATTTTATCTTGCCCGGCTAAGACACTTGTCGTGAAGTAGTTCTGATAGGCAGCAATTGAAAGCATGTTGTCTATCAGCACCCACTGAGCTGGGTGAGCATTTGTCTTACTAAGATAGGCAGAAATATCCATTGCCTGATCGACACGCTCATCGATATAAATTACACCTCCAGTTTTGGCAAGTTCTTGTGCCATGGTAGTATACCACTTATATAGACTAGTTTCCTCATTTTTATTGATTAATAAATGCCCAGAGAGGGTCACTGCACCATTTTCATGTCCCTTCTGAAGCTCCTTATACGTCCATTTCCAATCTGGTGTCGGCTTGTTTCTCCAAATTTCAGGTGGAACATCTCCAGTATCAAACCACAGTATGATACTGAATTCCGCAGTCTTGGTCTGGACCTCTCCAGAGTTCAAAAGCAAAGGTACTGGTGATTGTGCTAATAATGACGGATCTATAAAAGGGATCGCCTTCCTAAAGGTATTGGACACCATATAAACTATCAAAATTAAAGTGATTATCTTTATTGTTGTTTTGTAAATACCCAGGTTTGGCTCTATCACGCCAATCACCATGTTTGAAAACCTCTTTCTCACTCTCTAGTGGTTAATCATAGTTTTACCAAATAGTAAGTGAGCTAACATACTGAACTAGAGAAATTTATATTATAATACCAAAAACCTGGAGCCAGGGAGCTCAACAATAGATACTGAGAAAAAAGGCCCTCGCTTAGAGGGCCTTTTTTCTCAGTATCTATATGCAACTAGAGAAATAGAACTATCTTTTGCCTTCTGCGGCGTAAATGCGGGCCGCTGCTCTTCGCAAAGCATACTCTGCACGTAGTTTGTCGATTTCATCGGAATGTGTCGCCAGACGCTTCGTCGCCCGTTCTTTAGCTTTTTCTGCTCGAGCCAAATCGATTTCTTCACTCAGCTCGGCAGTATCCGCAAGCACGGTAGCCGTATTTTCAATAACTTCAGCAAAGCCTCCGGTGATCGCCACACGTTTAACCGTACTGTTTAGCGTGTAGCGTATGACTCCGACATCCAGTCCTGCAATTAAGGGTGCATGATTCGGTAAAATCCCTAATTCGCCTGATCCGCCGGGAAGAACAACAAACTCAACATCTTCTTTTAAGACGTTTCCCTCAGGCGAGACAATGCGTAATGAGAAGGTTCCTGCCATGGCTTATTCCCCCAATGTCTTGGCTTTTTCAATGACCTCTTCAATGGTGCCAACCATCAGGAAAGCGGCCTCTGATAAGTCATCGTATTTTCCATCGCAGATTTCCTTAAAGCCGCGAATCGTCTCTTTCAATGGTACATACGTTCCAGGGCGACCAGTGAATGCTTCTGCTACGTGGAACGGTTGTGACAAGAAACGTTGAATCTTACGAGCTCGGAACACGATGAGCTTTTCATCTTCAGCAAGCTCGTCCATACCCAGAATCGCAATGATGTCCTGCAACTCTTTATACTTCTGAAGGATTTGCTGAACACGTCGAGCCACCGTATAATGTTCTTCTCCTAACACTAATGGAGAAAGAATTCGCGACGAAGAATCCAACGGGTCAACAGCTGGGTAAATGCCGATTTCAGCAATTGATCGAGACAAAACGGTCGTTGCATCCAAATGTGCAAACGCGGTCGCCGGAGCGGGGTCTGTCAAGTCATCCGCGGGCACATATATAGCTTGTACCGAAGTGATCGATCCTTTACGTGTGGACGTAATTCGCTCTTGCAATTGACCCATTTCCGAAGCTAGAGTAGGCTGATAACCAACCGCTGAAGGCATCCTACCTAGCAAGGCAGAGACTTCCGACCCTGCTTGGGTGAATCGAAAAATATTGTCAATAAAGAGCAGAACGTCTTGACCTTGCTCATCACGGAAATATTCAGCCATGCTTAAGCCAGTTAAGCCTACGCGAAGACGTGCACCAGGAGGTTCATTCATCTGACCGAACACCATAGCTGTCTTGTCAATAACACCAGATTCTTTCATTTCGTTCCAGAGATCGTTTCCTTCACGAGTCCGTTCACCAACGCCAGCAAACACAGAAAGACCACCGTGCTCTTTAGCAATATTATTAATTAACTCCTGAATGAGAACTGTTTTCCCAACTCCAGCACCGCCGAAAAGTCCAACTTTTCCTCCCTTAGAGTACGGAGCAAGTAAGTCGATGACCTTAATTCCAGTTTCCAAAATGTTGGTCGAAGGTTGTTGCTCTTCAAAGGCCGGAGCCGGACGATGAATCGGATAATAGGTCTCAGTTTTGATTTCCCCACCGTTGTCAATGGGCAAGCCTAAAACGCTAACCATCCGTCCAAGTGTCCCCGGACCGACAGGGACTGTGATTGCTGCCCCAGTGTCAGTGACGTCAATGCCCCGTTGCAATCCATCCGTAGAAGACATTGCAACCGTACGCACTGTGTTATTCCCCAGATGTTGAGCTACTTCTAAGGTTATATTTAGGTGCTTATCCAGTACTTTAATCTCAAGGGCATTATAGATTGCCGGCAGTTGGTCGGGCATAAACTCTACGTCAACTACTGGTCCCAAAACTTGCAAAACCTTGCCGATATTCACAGGCGCGAAACCTCCTTATTAGGTATTTCCCACAGCTTATTGTAAGGCTGCTGCTCCAGAGACGATTTCCGATATTTCCGTGGTGATCGCCGCTTGTCGAGCTCTATTCATAGCTAGCGACAACTTATCAATCATATCCTTGGCATTATCCGTAGCCGAGCTCATGGCCGTCATCCGAGCCCCTTGCTCGCTCGCTTTTCCTTCAAGGAGCGTCCGAAAGATCTGCGTTTCAAGATACTTCGGTAACAGACTGTTCAGTATTTCTTCAGCGGAAGGCTCAAAAATGTACTGTTTACCTTGTTTGCCCACAGGTTGTTCCATCGGAAGCAATTTGAGTTGAGTGGGTCTCTGCGTCATCGCTGTGACGAATTCTGTATATAAGAGATATACCTCATCCGCTTCGCCCTCCACATAAAGGCGAATCACTTCCTGGGCAACCTCTTTGGCTTGATTATAACTCGGTTCGTCGCCAAATCCCGTATACTCTGCCAAAAACTCAATTTTACCGCGTCGAAAGAAGTCTCGACCTTTGCGGCCTACAGTCACCAACTTAACCTCATGCTGTTCTTCAGTAATCATTCCACTGGTCTTCCGAATGAGGTTAGCGTTGTACCCTCCACATAAACCACCGTCTGACGTTATAAGAACATAAACAACCTTCTGCACAGGCCTTTTCTTCAGAAGCGGATGGATAGTATCCATGGGGACCTGTGCTAGGCGTTCTAAAACCCCTTGCATTTGGAGGGCATAGGGTCGGGCAGCGTTAAGTTTTAGTTGGGCCTTTCTGAGTTTGGCTGCGGAAACCATTTTCATCGCCTTTGTGATCTGCTGCATATTGCGAACGCTTTTAATCCGACGACGAATATCTTGTGCTCCTGCCACCTCATTCACCTACTCCTTTTTAATCTAGGCCAAAAATACCTGCTTGAAATCTGTAATCGCTTTTTCAAGCTCGGCGGTCATTTCTTTGGAGAGCGCCTTCTCTGTGCGAATCTTTTCTAACAAGTCGGCCTTCTCGGAGCGCATGAAACGTAAGTACTCTACTTCAAATTTTCCAATCTTGTCTACATCGATTTCATCGATAAATCCTTTAACCGCCGCAAAGATAACCACAACTTCTTCCTCAACAGGTGACGGTGCATACTGGCCTTGCTTGAGAATTTCCAGTGTACGCTGACCACGCGCAAGTCGCTGCTGGGTTATCTTATCCAAGTCCGATCCGAACTGAGAAAATGCCGCCAATTCACGGTACGAAGCGAGATCCAAACGAAGTTGTCCTGCAACTTGTTTCATCGCTTTAATTTGCGCTGAACCACCGACACGTGAGACGGAGATACCGACGTTAATCGCAGGACGAAAACCAGAGTTGAAAAGGTCAGCTTCTAGAAAGATTTGACCATCTGTGATGGAAATCACATTTGTCGGAATATAGGCTGACATGTCTCCCGCTTGTGTCTCAATAATCGGGAGTGCGGTCATTGATCCTCCGCCGAATTCGTCAGAGAGCTTTGCTGCTCGCTCCAATAAACGAGAGTGAAGATAGAAAACGTCTCCTGGATATGCTTCACGACCAGGTGGTCTTTTTAGAAGCAAAGAGATTTCACGGTAAGCTACTGCCTGTTTCGAAAGGTCATCATAAACAATTAAGACATGCTTACCATTATACATGAACTCTTCACCCATAGAGCAACCAGCGTAAGGTGCGAGAAACAGCATGGGTGCAGGTTCAGAGGCAGTAGCCGCTACGACAATGGTGAAATCCATGGCGTCGTGGTCGGCTAATGTCTTAACTACACTGGCGACTGTTGAGGCTTTTTGCCCAATCGCCACATAAATACAAATGATGTCTTGACCTTTTTGGTTGATGATGGTATCGATGGCCACGGCTGTTTTACCGGTTTGGCGGTCACCAATAATCAACTCGCGCTGACCACGACCTATCGGAACCATGGAATCAATGGATTTCAGACCAGTTTGTAATGGTTCAAATACAGATTTTCGAGCCACAACGCCAGATGCTGGGGATTCGATTGGACGAAACTTCGTCGTTACGATGTCTCCTTTACCATCAATGGGTTGTCCGAGTGCATTAACAACTCGTCCAATCAAAGCCTCGCCCACAGGTACTTCCACAATTCGCCCTGTTCTCTTGACTTGATCGCCCTCTTTAATCCCAGTAAACTCTCCAAGAATAATGCAACCGATATTATCCTCTTCGAGGTTCATGGCCATACCATAAACTTCGCCAGGAAACTCTAAGAGTTCACCTGCCATGGCCTTTTCGAGGCCGTATACACGGGCAATACCGTCACCTACCTGGATCACTGTACCCACTTCGACGATATCGACTGCCGTTTCGTAGCGCTCAATTTGTTGTTTGATAATGGAACTTATTTCTTCTGGACGCAAGTTCATCCTGTTATTTCACCCCTACTTCCTGAGGTCTCTCTGAGTTTCGACGCAAATCCACACGCATTTTCTGTAACGCGTGGGTGATGGTCCCATCTATCACGCGATCTCCGACCTGCACTAGAACCCCACCAATGAGGTCAGCTCGCACTTCACTGACAATTCGGACGTCTTTCCCTGTCATTCGCTTAATAGCCTGCTTGAGATCGTCAAGCTGAGAAACACTCAGTTCTATAGCACTGGCTACTTTCGCTTCGACCACTTGGCGCGCTTCATCTGCCAATCGAGTAAACTCGTGTTGAATGAGCGGCAAGAGGGTTTCTCTTTTCCTGTCAATCAATAAGTAGAAGAAATGACGCGTTACTTCGCCAAAGTCTTCTCCCAGTATCTTTTCCATGATGGATTTCTTGATGCTGAGTGAAATATGCGGATGAAGCAAGACGCCTTTAACCTCTGCATTTTCTTCCACCAGCTTTGTCAATTCACGTAAATCGTTATCAACGGAATCTAGCGACGTTTCAGTGGCAATTTTGAACAAGGCCTGGGAATATCTTCGAGCAAGTGATCCATTTATCATTGCATTTCCCCTACTTCTTGAATGAATTGTTCAATAAGCTGTCCTTGGCCTTTCATATCAAGCTTTTTGCCAATAATCTTTTCTGCCACTAAGACTGATAGATCGGCGACTTGTGCTTTAACTTCAGCAACGGCTAGGTCACGTTCACGTTGAATCTCCACAAGGGCAGATTTCTTGATTTTTTCAGCTTCTACATTGGAAGCAGCTAAAATTTCACTTGCACGGATTTCGCTAACCTTTGTGGCTTTAGCGATCACTTCCTGGGCGTCCTGGCGAGCTTTGCGCATTTCTTCTTGGTATTCGTGTTTTATCTTCTCTGCCTGTTGACGTTCGTTTTCTGCTTGAGCAAGCATGGTTTCAATGTTAGTCCGCCGTTCTTCCATCATTTTCATGAGCGGACCCCAAGCCTTTGCACTAAGCAGCCAAACGAGCAACAGGAAAGATATGACCGCAGTCACTACTGTATAGTCAAATTGTATTGGATTCCCCAACGGTCTACCCCCCCTCTCGAGTCCGATTGACTTCGGGATAATTTTTTTTCAAGGGAGAACTCTCGTTCCCCCTTGAATTAAGATGAGCTATTCCTTAACCCAATACGAGAACTTACTTTGTGAACATGAGCAGCAGAGCAACAACCCAGCTGAGGAGTGGCAAAGCCTCGATTAATCCAACACCAATCAGCATCGTAGATGTCAATGATGCTTTGGCCTCCGGTTGGCGAGAAATGCCCTCGATTGTTTTACTAATAACATTACCATTACCCAATGATGCCCCTAGGGCTGCTAATCCAGCAGCAATCCCTGCACCAAGTGCTGCAGCGGCTCCGACGTCCATGTGATTTTCCCCTTTCTTGATCCAAAAATTTGAAATATTATTCCCTCAGTGAGCGTTAAGAGCACTGAAAACTAACGTAAGTATCGAAGTGTTTATTCCGGAGAAGTGATAGCTTGCGCTACGTAGGCTGTGGTCAACACCGTGAACACATACGCCTGAATGGCACCAATAAAGATACTAAACGCTAGCCAAACTAACATAGGTAAAATCCCCGGCAGAACCCATATTCCTGGGAGCATGAGTATCACCTTGATTAGAACTTCGGCCGCAAAAATATTTCCGAAAAGACGAAAGGCTAGCGTCAGCGGCTTCGAGATCAAGTCGATAATATGAATGATCACGAACACTTTCATCGGTTGTAGAAAATGCTGGAAATAATGTTTTCCTTGAGTTTTAACACCCAAGTAAACTACCAAAATAATGGTTAACAAGGCTAAAGCCATCGTCATGTTGACATCTGCCGTAGGTGACATCATGTACGGTCCTTCAAAAATCATGTTCAATTGGGCAAACTCTACATCGAAATGTTCAAATAAGCCAAAGCTGAAATTTGGAATGAGACCTAGCATATTGGAAAAGAAAACAAACATGATTAACGTTATTAAATACCCCAGTAGTGGTCGCCCCTGCTCATAGGTCATATTCTCAGATACAAGGTTTTTAATAAAATCAACAATCCATTCCAAGACGTTTTGCATTTTACCAGGTTTGCCACTGGTCAAATGACGGACTCCCATGTAGCAGAAAATTAATATAGCGGCCATTGTAATCCACGTCATGATCAAGGTTTTACCATGAAAGGTCATATTCCCCAAATGCCATAAAACTAATTCTTCATGCACTTCTTTTATCACCCCTTTCTCCACGAATTGTCTGAATCGCTGCCGTAATGAAAGAGACAATCACTCCACAGGCAATCCCAACCGCTAAACTGAAAAGCCAACTTGCCTGGAAACGATAGACAGCAACGAAAACGAGAGTAATCATGCCTAGCCGGGCCATGAGGCCACGGCGCATCCGGCTGAGTGCAGTGCGAATTTCAAGATCAGCGCTGCGATGCGTTTCAAGATTAATCCATATTATATATGCAAACCCAACCCAGTACCCAACTAGGCTACCGAGATAGGATTGTCGGCCTGATATGGC
>DASRMA010000228.1:0-15444 GCA_035648155.1 Desulfosporosinus sp. | reverse complement strand
GACGATCTGGGTGTCACCGAAGCCAAGGATGGCGAGAGGTGACCAAAGACCATGACTCGAACACGATGTTCGAGGTTAGAGCACCGCCATGGATGGCAAGGTGCCGGGAGGGTCTGGGTGTCCCTGTAGCCATGGATGGCGAGAAGGGACCAAAGACCATGACTCGAACACGAGGTTAGAGCACCACCATGGACGGCTAGATACCGTGATAGCGGGTGGTGACCAAGATCATAGAATTCTCTGCCCGTTTGGGCCAGAGCAACATCATAGCATTTTCAACTTGCTTTGTCAATAACTAATTCATCCCTTATAGTCTTTGTTTTACGACAAAAATTTCGCTCATCGTTCAAACTAATATTATGCCGAATGAACAAATAATAATATAACATGACTTGCGCCCACTATTCAAGCCTTATTTTAAGTCTCTACACTATATCTTACGCACTATGATGGTTAATTCATCATTATGCTTGTTTTATCTATGGATATCAAAAGATTCTTATTCTTAAGTTTGTGACCCTACGTTGCCCTCAACTAAAGCTGGCCCAGTCTTAATTGAGCCAGCCATAAATACTTCAATCTTTGTTGCAGGTTACTCTTCTACCTCATCATTCTGAAGGCTATCATCTCTAGGACGCATAGTCGGAAAAAGAATAACATCTCGAATCGACGCCGAATCCGTTAAGAACATAACTAAACGATCAATGCCAATTCCTAGTCCACCCGTGGGCGGCAGTCCATACTCTAAGGCCTGGACAAAGTCTTCATCCATCATATGTGCCTCATCATCCCCTTTGACGCGTTCAGCGGCCTGTGCTTCGAAACGTTGCCGTTGATCAATGGGATCGTTTAACTCAGAAAAAGCATTGGCCAGCTCGCGGCCAAATATGAATGCTTCAAACCGGTCCGTGTATTCCGGTTGCTGCGCATTACGCTTAGCTAACGGAGAAATCTCCACAGGATGTCCAGTAATAAATGTAGGTTGTATCAAGTTAGGTTCCACAAACTCTTCGAAAAACTCATTAATTATTTTCCCACGGGACGCACCGTCTTCGACATGAAGGCCTTTTTCCCGAGCAGCATGGCACGCATCTTCGTCGGATTCGATGTTCCGGAAGTCTACTCCTGAGTACTCTAATATACCGTCTAACATCGGAAGACGGCGCCAAGGCGTTTTAAATTGTAGCGGTTGACCCTGATAAGTAATTTCAAGCGTGCCATGTACTTTTTGTACAATATGGGCAATCATTTCTTCGGTTAATTTCATGATATCTTCATAATTCGCGTAAGCTTGATAGAGCTCCATCATAGTAAACTCGGGATTATGCTTGATTGAAATTCCCTCGTTTCGGAAAGTCCGACCAATTTCAAATACTTTTTCAAACCCACCGACAATAAGACGCTTTAAGGGCAGTTCGAGCGCAATCCGCAAATAAAGATCGATATCAAGTGCATTGTGATGCGTGCTAAACGGGCGTGCTGCTGCTCCACCGGGAATTGAATGAAGCGTCGGTGTCTCCACTTCTAGGAATTCTCTCTCCTCCAAGAACTCTCTCATAAACCGTATAATTTTGCTTCGTGTCACAAACACTTGACGAACATCCGGATTCATAACTAGATCTAAATACCGTTGACGATAGCGTGTTTCTACATTAGTCAGACCATGGAACTTTTCAGGAAGTGGGCGCATCGCCTTGGAAAGTAATTTCACAGTACGGGCATGGATGGACACTTCCCCTCTTTTTGTACGGAAAACTTTTCCTTCTACCCCGACGATGTCTCCCACGTCAAATTTTGTAGTTAAATCAAACAGGGTCTGACCTAATTCATCCATCCGAATATAAATCTGGATACGTCCACTTAAATCCTGAATGTGTGTAAAGATAATTTTTCCTTGATCTCGCTTGCTCATTATCCTGCCTGCAACACTAACTTCCTGCCCTTCTAACTCTTCAAAGCGCTCCAAAATTTCAATTGCTTTATGAGTGCGTACATAACGGTCAGCATAGGGTTCAATATTAGCTTGGCGAAACAATTCAAGCTTCTCTAATCGAATTTTCCAGAGGTCGTTAATATTATCCATTTTTAATTCCTCCATCATTTAATAAAAAAACGGAGTGCAGCATCCTGCCTCCAGAAATACTGCACTTAAAACATTCTTATTTCCCACCGTATTTCATCCTATAACTTTTAAGTTCTACTCAAAAGTTATTTACATTATGTTTAGAATTTGATAGTGTAATCTACCCGCCGGGACATTAACCTCGACTACGGTTCCTTTAGTCTGGCCCAGAACCGCTTTGCCTACAGGCGATTCATTGGATATTTTATTGGTGCCCGGATCAGCCTCTGCCGAACCGACAATGGAGTACTCTTCTTCATCCCCAAAGTCCATGTCTTTCAGACGCACTTTTGCGCCTAATGAAACAATATCTGTTCCTTCAACTTCATCAATGATTCGTGCATTCCTGAGCATTTTCTCGAGGGTTATGATTCGTCCTTCAATAAAAGCTTGATCATTCTTTGCATCATCGTACTCTGAGTTCTCACTAATGTCCCCAAAATCAATGGCCTGCTTAATACGTCCGGCAACTTCCCGCCGCTTCACAGTTTTAGACAGTTCCAACTCTTCCTCGAGTCTTTTAAGGCCTTCTAACGTTAGAATGACTTCTTTTTCAGCCATATTTTTTCCGCTCCCTTTTCTCGTCTAAGGCCTGCGCATTTCATCATGCCGCGCGCTTCTCTTAAAGGCTTGTAAATGCATACTCTCTTTAACCCTTGGAACCCCTTAATAGATGGCTCAATTACATTACTCGTTATTATAAGGACCTTGCAAAATATTGTCAAGGATGGGACGCTTCTTCTTATCGAGTAATATCATCATATGTTTTATTTTTCGACAAAGCTATTCTATGTCTTGCAAGATTTGTATGAAGACAGATCGCATTTCTCCTGGTGATCTAGTTTGCATAATTTCATCACGGAGTTGAGCTGCCTTCCTTACTCCTTTGATATACCATACTGCGTGTTTGCGCATTTCATTAAGACCGATTCGCTCGCCTTTGTAACCCAATAAGCGATCGAAATGCTGCGTGGCAACTTGTATACGTTCTTCAATACGTGGTTCCGGCAATAATATCCCATAATTCAAAAAATGTTGGGTACGCCGAATGAGCCAAGGGTTTCCCAGCGCTCCACGCCCAATCATAACTCCGTCACACCCCGTTTGCTCGATTAGCCTGTGGGCATCTTCAGGAATGAAAACATCCCCATTCCCAATGACCGGAATGCTGACCTCTTTCTTCACCCGTCGAATCCATTCCCAGTCGGCATGCCCTGAGTAGAACTGTTCACGAGTTCGCGCATGGACAGTAAGCATTTGAACTCCCACACTCTCAAGACGCTGGGCTAGTTCTAGTGCCACAATTTCATCATCGTTCCATCCGAGGCGAATTTTAACGGTTACCGGTGCGTTGACTGCTCTCACAACGGCAGAGGCAATCGCTTGCGCGCGAGGTAAATCCTTTAGCAGTGCCGAACCTTCTCCATTCTTAACGATTTTCAGTGCGGGGCATCCCATGTTAATATCGATGACGTTGGCGCTACCATTTATAGCCAATAGAGCCGCATGAGCCATTGTCTCTGGATCTGAACCAAAAATCTGTACAATCCTCGGTTCAGGTTCCCCTCGCAAATTCAGCATGCTCAAGGTCCTAGAGTTTTGATAGGTCAATGCTTTATCACTGATCATTTCAGTACAGACATACTCTCCACCCACTGCACAGACCGTTTCACGAAATGCTTTATCCGTCACCCCAGCCAAAGGAGCTAAAAATACTGGAACTCCAAGTTCATATTGTCCTAACTTCATATATTTATTCCTCTTATTTACTATTTACTATTACGTTCATAGATCAGCCGAAGTCCCTCAAGGGTTAAAAATGGATCTACCGTTTCAATGGTGTCTGAATCTTGAGAGATCATTACAGCTAATCCACCCGTTGCAATCACTTTAGCCTCGGGTCCCAGTTCCGCTTTCATGCGATTAACAATCCCATCTACTTGACCGATAAAGCCATAGTAGATTCCGGATTGCATCGCAGCAACCGTATTTTTGGCGATAACCGATGTGGGCTTAACCAGTTCAATACGGGGTAACTTTGATGCCCCCTGGAACAGCGCTTCTGTTGAGATCCCGATACCAGGAGCAATCGCTCCTCCTAAGTATTCTCCACGTTTGGATACCACACAGAAAGTCGTTGCAGTTCCAAAATCCACGATAACAAGCGGTCCTCCGTATTTATTGTAGGCAGCGACGGCATTCACGATGCGGTCAGCTCCAACCTCCCTAGGATTGTCATAGACTATAGGCATGCCTGTTTTAATGCCTGGCCCCACAACAAGGGGTTGTGCCCCAAAATATTTCTGGGCAAGGGCTTCCAGTGTATGGTTCACCGGAGGTACGACTGAGGAAATAGCAACTGCACTGATTTCTGGAAAGGTTAAACCACTAAAATCAAATAGATTTTTAATAACCACCGCATATTCATCCGTAGTGCGGGATTTTTCGGTGGAAACCCTCCAATGATGGGTCAGCACCCCCTCATCATATACCCCCAAGACGATGTTTGTATTACCCACATCAAATACAAGAATCATAATAACGCTCCTTTTAGCTAAGTGAGCTATCTTTAAGACTTATTTGCTGATTTTATATCGCAATTGTACTTCACCAGCAGAAAATTCTTTTTCACCATCCCCTGTTTCAAGGAGTAGGGCTCCGTCTATCGTGATTCCCTTAAAAATGCCCAGGCTTACTTGTTCTCCCCGCAGGATCCTTACTTCTTCGCCCAAACCGACTGCCCTTTCTGTCCAACACACCCTCAACTCCTCAAATGCTTTTTCTTCTAAGGCTATTACTTGCTTTTCTAAATATTTTAAGACGGTTGCTGCCAATATGTTTAGGTCCACTTCATCGCCCAAGATTTCGAAAAGGGTCGTTGCCTCCAATAAAGGACTTAATCGTTCCCGGGGAAAATTAACATTTATACCTATTCCTAAAATCAACGTCTGAACGGCATTCCACTCTCCCACGACCTCGCCGAGAATTCCAGCGATCTTTAAGCCGTTGAAGATAAGGTCATTCGGCCACTTAATCCCGATATGCAGAGAAAAGAGTTCCTCAAATGCATCCACGATCGCAACACTTGCCGCGAGGGTTAATTTCGAGGCGTCCGCCAACGATAAATTGGGTCGAAGCACCGCGGACATCCAAAGTCCACCTCTTGGGGATTCCCACTGCCGCTGTAATCGCCCACGCCCCGAGCTCTGGACCCTTGCCAGAACCACTTGACCATGGAGTGCACCTTGCCTCGCAAGTTCTTTTGCCCGAACGTTTGTAGATTCCATCTCATCTTCAAGTATTATCTTGCTACCTAATAAGGTTGTGGTCAACCCCTTCTTCAAAACCCACTCATTTAAAGAAAAAGGAGTTTTCAACAGGCAGTATCCAATTTTAGTCTGCCCTTCAATTTTGAACCCTTCTTCTTTTAAACCCTGTATCTGTTTCCAAATAGCTGCCCTCGTGACATTCAATTGTTGACTAATTCTCTCGCCAGACACGTACTTTTCAGGGTCTGTACCGAGAAGCTGAAGAATGTCCTGACGCAACATTTAAATTCCCCTTTCCCAACCTGCCCTCGTCGATGCTTTAATGTCACCGAGATCAAGACTAAAGTCCAGTGCCTGTACCGAATGGGTCAAAGCACCGATCGAGATCACGTTTACTCCCGTCTCAGCCACTTCTCGGAGACGCTCTTCCCTCATTCCCCCTGACGCTTCAACGATCGCCCGCTTATTGATATATAGCACTGCTTCCCGCATTTCTACTAAATCCATATTATCTAGCATAATCACATCGACACCACAGGTTACCGCCTCTCGGACCTGTTCTATCGTTTCACACTCAACCTCAATCTTAGTCATATGTCCTATTTGAGCCTTAATCCGTTTAACTGCCTCGGTTAGACCACCCACAGCTTCAATATGATTATCCTTTAACATCACTGCATCATAAAGTCCAAATCGATGGTTCTGTCCACCACCCATTCTGACAGCATATTTCTGCAAAGCGCGCCATCCTGGGAGCGTTTTGCGTGTATCTACCACAATAACTGAAAGCCCTGCAACCTGATCAACCGCTCGTTTTGTGGCCGTTGCAATTCCTGAGAGATGTTGTAAAAAGTTCAAAGCCGTACGCTCCCCCTGCAAAATGCTGCTTAAAGGACCGCTTAGTTCGAGCACAACCACTCCAGTATTCACTTGATCTCCATCTTTGAGCAACTTGTGGACACAGATGCGTGAATCCACACACTGAAAAACCTGTTCAACTAGCCACAAACCCGCGACCACGCCCTTTTGTTTTGCGTAAATCTTCCCTACCCCTGTTAAGTCTTCCCGTAAAATTCTGGTGCTGAGGTCCCCAGTTCCAATATCCTCCTTCAATCCCCGATCAATAAGTTCCTGAAACTGCAATGTAGCGAACATGATTTTCCTCCTTACGTTGCAAAGAGTGCTTTTGCCAGGGTTCATCAAGGCTCAATGGATAGTCTGTTCTATTGTGCGCACCCCGACTTTCCAAACGATCTTTTGCAGCCTTGGCAATAACCACCCCAACCGTTAACATGTTAGCTGTTTCCAAATCATGCACACAGTGAATGGACAGGTCGTCTCTCTCCCAAGACATCAATAACTCTTTGGCATTTGCGAGACCCGCCTCATCTCGCAAAATCCCAACACTGTTCCACATTAAATCTTGGACTCGGTTCCGCAAACCTGGATTGTCTACTAGTTTTACTAATCCATTCATCGGCGCACTCCCTAAATTTCCTTTAGGACAAAAAACCCCCTCCCATGAAGGGCGTTTCGCTGGTTTAATCTTATTTCCAATTTTCTCCACAATGCGTGCTCCAAAAACCAACCCGTCCAGCAGCGAATTACTGGCTAACCGATTTGCACCGTGAACTCCATTACAAGCGCATTCCCCTGCAGCATAAAGATTAGATAGACTTGTTTCTCCAAATGAGTTTGTCGCAATTCCACCCATCATATAATGGGCCGCAGGGGCAATTGGCAAGGGTGTCGTCAATACATCCGTTCCATAGCTTAAACAGGTTTGGTAAATCGTAGGGAATCGCTCTAGTATCCGTTCGCTCCCGATGGGTCGGAAATCTAAATAGACTGGGCCTTCGTTCATTTCCTTCCAAATTGCCCGAGCGACAATATCACGCGGAGCAAGTTCTTTCCCGGGTACCTTTCTCATAAAGCGAACCCCTAAAGCATTAATTAAATGTGCCCCTTCTCCACGTACTGCTTCCGATATGAGAAAACGAGGCGCATTAGGAATTAGCAACGCAGTTGGATGAAATTGCACAAATTCCATGTCCATCATTTCTGCCCCCGCTCGCAAGGCAACTGCCATCCCATCCCCTGTGGCAACACTGGGATTTGTGGTAAAGCGATATACTTGCCCCAAACCTCCGGTTGCCAAGACCACTGCATTGCCTAAGTGCCCTTCCAGTTCTCCTGTTTTCTCGTTGAGAACGAGGGCTCCTATAATATCCCCTTTATCATTTTCTAGTAGATCGAGCACAAAACGTTCTTCAAAGGTGGTAACCTTTGGGCATTCCTTCACTTTGGCTACTAACGCTCGCTCAATTTCCCATCCCGTGGCATCACCTTGGGCGTGCAATATCCTCCGCCGGCTATGTGCCGCTTCACGTGTGAATGCAAGCTCACCATCCTGGCGGTCAAACTGAGCACCCAAGCCCATCAGTTCTTCTACACAAGTAGGCCCCTCTTCCACCAAAACTCTGACTGTCAAAGGTTCACAAAGTCCAGCGCCTGCCCGCAACGTGTCCTCACAGTGCAAGGTTGGGGAATCCTCTTCGTCAAGGGCTACCGCAATCCCACCTTGAGCATGCTCTGTATTACTTTCTTCAATCGTTCTCTTTGTAAGGACAGTTACTTGAAAGTGTTCACTCGCTTTGATCGCCGTATACAAACCAGCAATTCCGCTTCCCAGCACAAGTACGTCCGAATCAAAGACCTTGATCCCAGATTTGGACCAAGGGTATAAATAACGTCTCAATGTGGCCACCCCTGCTCTTTTGCTGCTTACATAGCCAGCATTCTGTCTAGTGCCTCTTTTGCTTTAACTCGTATTTCTTCTTTTACCGTAATACGGGGAGTAAGGGTAATAAGCGCATCTCTAACTTTAACTAATGATGTTAATTTCATATTTGGGCAAACTAAGCGTTCTGAAGCGAGATAGAATTCTTTATCTGGGCAAACCTGATGGAGTCGGTGTAGGATTCCTGACTCCGTTCCCACAATAAATTCTTGCTTCTCAGATTTCTGAGCATACGCAATTAATCCTGCAGTCGAACCTATATAATCGGCCTCCTGGCAAACTTCTTCGCGACATTCCGGGTGTACAATCACTTTGGCTAAAGGATGTTCCTCTCTAGCCTTGAGGATGTCATTCTTCGTCAACCGATCATGCGTTTTACAGTACCCAGGCCATAACTGGAGTGTTCGTCCAAGAATCTGTGCAACATAGCGTCCAAGATTTTCATCTGGAATAAATAGGATATCTTGGCTCTGTAAAGACTGTACTACTTTTACCGCGTTAGCGGAGGTGCAGCAGATATCACTCTCTGCTTTAACTTCTGCTGAAGAATTAACATAACACACCACTTTGACTCCAGGGACCCTCTTTTTATAGGCGCGTAACCTTTCAGCATCGACCATGTCTGCCATAGGGCAACCTGCCTTCGAGTCGGGTAGAATTACAACTTTATCCGGTGATAGTATAGCAGCACTTTCGGCCATAAAATGGACACCACAAAACACAATGACTTCGGCATCTGTGTTAGCTGCTTGTTGACTCAGTTGGAGGGAGTCCCCTACAAAATCGGCTATCTCCTGAATCTCAGGTGTTTGATAATAGTGGGCTAAGATAACCGCTTTACGTTCTTTCTTAAGTACTTTTATCTCCTCGGCTAAAGTCTTAACCACCTTTTTGTTCATTTCCAATCCACGGTCCATATACTACCTCTCCCTCTAATTTGACGGAATCTTTTCTAAAAACTAGGTCATTTCAACTCACCTTGTCAAGATTTTTGACCATGGACTTCTTCTGAAGTAATCTTGGTTTGAAGATTACTTTCGTCGACAAAGACTATTTTAGGGTTATACTGATGGGCTGCTTCATCCGTAAACGTTGCATAAGAAATAATAATAACTTCGTCTCCGACTTGCACTTGCCGGGCCGCTGCACCATTAAGGCAAATCACCCCTGAGTTTCGCTCTCCCGCAATAACATACGTTTCAAGCCTGGCCCCATTGTTATTGTTCACGACCTGGACCTTTTCATTGGGCAAGATATCCGCTGCTTCCATCAGCGCGGTGTCAATCGTAATACTTCCCATATATTGAAGATTAGCTTCAGTCACAGTGGCTTTATGTATTTTAGACTTCATCATTGTTCTAAACATGAGGTTCAACCTCCACAACTTTGTTATCAATCAGGCGCGTTGATCCGAACTTAACCGCCAGAGCTATCAGTACCGGTCGATCTATAATGGTAACATCAGACAAGTCTTCTGCATCCCGAATCTCCACATAGTCAACTACGCCATGACACTCAAGGGTGATTCTAGCTCGTAATTGATCTTCTAATTTCCGTGCTGATCGTTCTCCGCCTCGTATACTCGTTTCAGCCTCGTTCAGACTCTTGGACAAAACCTTAGCTTCTTGCCGTTGTTCCGATGTTAAAAAGACATTACGCGAGCTTAAAGCCAGCCCATCCTCTTCGCGAGCAATGGAGACGGGGCATACCTCAATTGGAAGACTCAGATCACTCACCATGCGCTGAATGATCAAAAATTGTTGGTAATCCTTCTGCCCAAAAAAAGTAATGTCGGGTTGAACAATATGAAACAACTTACTTACAACCGTCGCCATTCCCCGAAAATGTCCAGGACGAGTTGCCCCGCATAGCACTGAACCCAACTGACCTACCTCGATAAAAGTGACGATCGGTCGAGGGTACATTTCTTCAACCGTTGGATGGAACAGTAAATCCACCCCTGCTTCTTTCACCAAACTAGCATCTTGCTCCAAATCATTAGGATAACGCGAAAAATCTTCCTTCGGACCAAATTGTAAGGGATTTACGAATATACTCAATACCACGAAGGCACCAGTTTGTTTAGCCCGCTCTATTAATGACAGATGCCCCCTATGCAAATAGCCCATGGTCGCTACGAATGCAATCTTTTGTCCCCGGCTTCTCTCCATAGCAATTATTTCACGGAGATCATTAATTTGTGAAGTTCTTTTCAATACTATCTCTCCCTTTCATCGTGTTGTACTTCACGTGATTTTCCGAGTATTGATTGCAACAGAGTTAATGTCTCCTGTGGATAGTTTAATCCCTGCTGAGCCTTTCTGTTTTCTCCCAGCTTTAAAGCGATTAATCCCAATTCCTGATAAATTCCCACAAGTCTTGGAGGCATATGGTCTAAGTGGCCTTGTACCACTTGGGCATCCCCGCGTGCAATCGGCCCGGTCAATGCTTGGGGTAGTCTAACCTGTTCCAAATTATAAAGTGACCCTCTCATCAACGGCAACAGGGATGCCAAAGCTTCCTCTGCTTGAATTCCTGCTTCAGCAAAGAGCTCCACAGCCAAAGAAGCAAGAACCACCAAATAATTAGAGGCGACCACTGCACCCGCATGATAAAGTGCCTTCTCGGTTGCTAAGATATGATGTGGAATTCCACCCAAATCCTTGACAATTCCCTCACCCAGCTCCTCGTTGTCCCCTTCGATTCCAAAATGCGTTCCCGAAAGGACTGCCAACGCCTGCTCCACACTTGCAAATGCCTGAAGGGGATGTATTGATAAGCACTGTATGGGTAAACTTTCCTTCACACGCAAAACACTTGAAGGGAGTGATCCAGAACAGTGAATCCACACTTGTCTGGGTTTTATAAGGACATTCGTGCTCAGATTCTCTGCAACAGTACGAATCATGCCATCCTGTGTGGTAATAAACAAACAATCAGCCGCGGGGACAAGCTGTTCTAGTGGGAGATGGTCAATATTTAAATAACTATGAAACCGCTCATATGAGAGACGGCTTCGGGTATGAACCCCTATACATTCATGCCCTGCTTCTTCTAATCGCACGGCCAGGGCCGTACCTACTATTCCAGCTCCAATAATCCCGAATTTCATTTTGCCCCTCCCCTATTCAGAGTCAATGTCTGGCGCAGTCGTAGCGTCTTCTGCGACAAGTGTTCGTTGTTGGTCGACTCATTTCCGATAGTCTCCACCTCAAAGTCGCTTGCCCCTGACTGAATAAAAAATACCTGCACGAGCGTGAAGGTATTTTTTTCTTACCCCCGTCTCGGTCATTTGGATCCAAGCGGTTATTATTCCTGTATTCAGTTGTGTCTTATCGATTTTTCTAATCCGTGTAAATTAGTCAGTCAGCCACCCAGCTCAGTACAACTCTTTCGATATCGTCTGGTTAATTGGGTGTCATTGTAAGGGCGCAATGCATCGTGCCTCTGCTATATTCTTAAGTATGTGGGTGCACCTTACCTTCCCCAGCGACCTCAGCAATAGATCTTCCTGATGGCAACACAAGTTCCGGTGCGATCTCTCGCAAAGGGGCAAGTACAAAAGCTCGCTCTTCCAGATAAGGATGAGGCAGGATTAATTCTTCAGCCTCACTTACTATATTATCATAAATAAGCACGTCAATGTCAATGGTCCGAGGACCCCAATGTACCCTTCTTTCTCGTCCAAGTCCATGTTCAATCTCCTGACAAACATGAAGAAGTTCCAAGGGCTCAAGTAATGTCTCAACCTCTATAACCTGATTCCAGTACAAGGGCTGGTCCATTAAACCCCAGGGCTCTGTTTCATAAATTTGCGAAGTCGCCTTAACCTTTATTAATGGGCTCTCCAGGGCAGAGATCGCCTCCCCTAAATAATAAGCACGGTCTCCTAAATTACTACCCAACCCTAAGAAAACTTTCACAATTTTTCTCCTACTTCCCGCCAAATCTCCACCGAAACATCCCTGAATATCCCAGGAATTGGTGCTTGGGGTTTATGCACTTTTACCCTCACAGACGTACAGGAAAACTTACCTAAAACACGTTGCGCTATATCCTCTGCCAAGTGTTCCAACAATTGATGATTCTCTCCTGTAACACAGGCCTTAATTACTTGATACACCTCTCCATAGTGAATAGTATCCCTCACCTGGTCTGAAGCTCCTGCCTGCCTAAGGTCAATATAAAGGTCCATATCGATTAAAAACCTTTGTCCCAAAACCTGTTCCTCTGGCAATACGCCATGATATGCATAAAATTCCAGTCCTTCAAGATGAATCACGTCATGCCCCACCATAGTGAACTCCTCTCTGCCCACGCACAATGGCGTCTGCCATTTGAACAGCCCTGCAATTTGCTTGAACATCGTGAACTCGTATTATATCTACGCCCGCAACAACCCCTAGAACACTCGTTGCAAGTGTCCCTTCTAACCGCTCATCCACCGTTTGATTTAATATTTTTCCTATCATAGATTTACGTGAGGTTCCCAGCAATACAGGATGTCCAAGTGTTCTAAATTCCGCCAAGCGACCCATAACCTCAAGATTTTGCTCCGTTGTTTTTCCAAATCCGATCCCCGGGTCTACGATAATTTGATCTCCAGACAATCCATGGGCTTCTGCCAATTCGATGCTTCTCCTTAAATAGGTCAACATATCACCCATGAGATGATGATAGGTAGTGACTTCTTGATTATGCATTACGATCACCGGAACCTGGTACTCTCCCACAACGCTAGCCATGTCAGGGTCTTTCTGCAATCCCCAGACATCATTAATCATGTGAGCACCCGCTGCAAGTGCTTTAGCCGCAACGCTGGCCTTATAAGTATCGATGGAAATTGGAATTGTTACATGTTCTAACAAATTCTTGAGTACAGGTTCTAACCGTCGCCATTCTTCTTCGGCACTCACGCCCTGATGCTGAGGACGTGTTGACTCAGCTCCAATGTCTAAAATATCCGCGCCTTCTTCAACCATGCGCTTTGCTTGAGCAATTGCACGCTCAATATTAAAGTACCTTCCACCATCCGAGAACGAATCTGGGGTTACATTCAAGATACCCATGACCAAGGTACGCTGCCCTAGCTTTAGCTCTGTGCCTCTACATTTCAAGATACGGGTTTTTGGGGGTTCCAAAGCAGCTAGCAACGTCTTTAGGTCGTGGCCTATCTTCTTAAGCCCGAAGGGTTGGGCTAACACCTTACTAGCAAGTAGTCCGAGTTGTCGTACGGTGCCGAGCAGCATAACATCCGTGGCCTCAATTTTGTTGATAATAACATTTCGGTGTACCGCTGCATCGCCGCCTACTGATAACATCTCTTGTTTTAAGATATGGGCTACCCACAACGGAACCTGTTCTAATTTGATTGCGCGTCCAATCGCTTTACCCGCCATATGAGCAATTCCTCCGGGATCAGAGCCAATTCGATTCAAAGCTATTTTGGCTTCCTCCAAATTCTCTATAGTAACCCAGCGTATGCCATACGTTTGCATTGTTTTACCCCCCATTAATATATGACCAGATTCATGACCTTGTTATGCTTGTAACATTGAGTTTGGACAGAACAATGACGACAATCTCTCGCCCAATCGTCAGCTAAGGCCAGAGCTTCTCCCAAAGGGGTTAAATCGTCCTCAGGGTCCCTTCGATGTTCACGTATTCCACTTAAGATCACATGAGTTTCATGCAAACTGAATTGACAGGCTTTAATTAAGGGGAGAGCCAATCTTGCACTCGCCTCTGCATGATCTTCACCCGTTTCATATTCTAACCAACGTCCTATGTCATGTAGAAAAGCAGCTGCATATACGGTCTCTTTGGGAAGAAGCAATTCTCCTTTCTCTAGCAAATATGCGTAAGCAATACGTGCAACATTTAAGCCATGTGCAAAACCATGCTTACAAAAAATGCGCTCCTTTTCCAAAGCGTCGATCTTGTCCATGAAGGAAATATAATCTTCAAGGTCTAATAGCTGGTTGACTCGAGCCATTGAAGGGTTAATATTGCCCACTCCTCACTGACCTGACCATCATTTTTTTGGTTCAGCCAACTCCTTCGCTTGATTAAACAAGTACGCTTCCTTGTAGGAGGGGATACTCAACGATTTTTTCGCAATACTTACTGTGAGACCGTTTTGTTTAAGGTCTGTAGCTTCAATTTTAGAAAAATAATCAAATAGTACCTCTTGATCTCCAATCGCATTCAATTCATAAGGAATACCCTCTGCCCGATTTATTGGCGCTCGATCCACTAAGATAGAACTTCCACTCAAGACAATCGCCGTGGAGCCTACGATTCGTCGCCCATTCAAGCTGATTGCCTCAGCACCCGCATACTTCAAGGTGTTAATTAATCTAGCAATCTCATCCGTCCTGAGAGGAACAAGAACGTTTTTGTTGCGGTCATCAATGCTTATCTGAATCCCTGGACCCTGCACAGCTTGCGTACCGTCTTGCATTTTATATTGTGACAATAGTGCCAGCAGCCGAGGATCAGTACCCACCTTTTTCCTTGCTTTGTCCAATTGTTCCAACAAGGCGCTATGATCTTTCTGAAGTTTAGTATTTTGTGTTCGAGAATTTAAAAGCACTGATTGCATTTGAAGAATACGCTCTGCATTAATTTGCTCCGCTGCCGAAACACTTTTTTGGGTTTGTGCCTGAAGCGATATCACAAAACCGAGAGCAATCGCTACCAGAGTGACAGGTAAAGCTAAGCTTCTTTTCCAATTCATTATGGTCCCTCCTTTACCGGCTCAGCATAATGATATTCTCGCAGTTTGCCTGGCGGAATCACGACCTTGCTTAATACGTCGAGTTTACGCGTGATTCCAGTTTGCTGTTGAAGTTCACCCAGTCTCAGAAAGCCATAGAAGTTAAGAGCCGCCTCTAAAATATCAGTATCACCGATAGCCTCAATCACATAAGGTGGCATTTGGCGAGTCCCATTAATCCGGATGTACGATCCCGAACAAAATACTTCCGTATTTGTCGTCACGCGCTGACCATTCACAGCAAGGGCTTCTGCGCCGCCATTCCAAAGGGCGTTAAAGATCTCGCGAATGTATTCTTCGTGAATTACAAAGAGCATTTTATCCTCATTCTCATTGGCTTCCCGCTTGGAATCATCCAGTGTAATTCGCAAGCCCGGTCCTTCAACCCCAATTAACCCAGCATTCATCTTTGCCTCATGAACTTGCTGGTTTGCCAAAACTGTTGCACTCTGGCCTAGAGCATATTTCGCCAATT
>DASRMA010000227.1:0-7057 GCA_035648155.1 Desulfosporosinus sp. | reverse complement strand
GATCACGGCCTCCTCGCCCACAAACACATTGCTGATGCCACGCGGAGAATCCTGCAATAGCAAGCCCTGCGTGAGAGGGTAATACAGTCCTTCTGTTGTAACCACTGCCTTCTCCGACAAGGCAATCAAGGAGAGTTCCTGACCAATTGTTCCCTTAATACATTCCCGGCTTTGAAGAATCCAGATTTCATGTTCTGGATCCACTAAGCGAATTCGGTAACCTTTCTGAGCGTAGGCAAGCATCAGCGCTATATTACCCATGAAATGATCGATTCGTTTTCCAGTCGCACCATATAGCCAAATATCGCGTTCATTAACAAGACGGGCCTGAACTTCAGCATAAATTAGTGCCAATTCCAAATCCGTCTCATCTTTTTCGCAAGAAAATTGTTTAATGCTGCAGCCCGCATTTTCACATTGCTTTAAAATCTCTGGGGTAACCGAATCCAAATCTCCGATTAAAAGATCAGGTAACCGTCCAGAAAGAGACGCATAGTTCGCACCACCATCCGCACATATTAAGTAATCAACCTCTTGTAGAACCCTACTTCCCCAATCTAAATCCCAATCGCCATTTGCTAATATTGCAATCTTCATTACTCGCTCTTAATTGAGTGGGCTGCTTGACGAAGTCTTTCCACGGCTTGTTTAGGATCAGGTTGTGCGAAAATAGCAGCCCCTGCCACCAAAATATGAGCTCCTGCTTTTACCGCGATTGGTGCAGTCTCCAGATTAATTCCACCATCCACTTCAATTAAACAAGAAGACTGGGTTTGTTGAATATGGCGAGAAAGCACCTGGATTTTGGGGATAACGCCCGTAATGAATTTTTGGCCACCAAATCCAGGATTGACCGTCATCAACAGCACCATATCTAAGTCAGGCAAAATATACTTAATACCATCTAGAGGTGTCGCGGGATTGAGGGAAATTCCAGCTGTCATCCCATGTTCCTTGATCTGTTGAATCACCCGGTGTACATGGCATGTGGCCTCCAAATGAAAGGTGATATGATCTGCCCCAGCCGCAGCAAAATCCGCAATAAACAACTCTGGCTTTTCTACCATCAGGTGAACATCGAAGCGCATACTGGAATGAGCCCTTAGTGATTTAACCACAACTGATCCATAGGTAAGATTCGGGACGAAATGCCCGTCCATCACATCGATATGTAAAACTTCCGCGCCAGCCTCTTCTACCAAACGCACCTGCTCTCCAAGTCGGGAAAAATCGGCGGATAATATGGAAGGAGCAATTTGAATCATATTAATATTTCCTCTCTGCTGCAATTACTTCTTGCAAAAATATTAAGTAGTGTTCATATCGATCAGGAGAAATTTCTCCTTTTTGTAAGGCTTCTTTAATCGCACAATTCGGTTCTTTATCATGGATACAACTGTTAAACCTACACTGGCGCCGACGCTGGACGAATTCCGGAAAACATTCTGCTAACTCCGCCCGTTTCATAGCCGGTATAAAGAGAGAGGAAAAGCCCGGTGTATCCGCGACAAGCCCCCCGGCACAGACCATAAGTTCAACATGACGCGTGGTATGGCGACCGCGCTTAGATTTTAAGCTTAATTCGCCAGTCTTTAGTTTCTTTCCTGGAGATAGGGCATTGAAGAGACTAGATTTCCCCGCACCAGAAGGCCCAGCCAGGACACTGATCTTCTCCTTTAGCCGAGCATCGACTTCCGCAATTCCCTGACCCGTTTCATTGGAGACTTCAAAAACAGTGTATCCTATTTTGCGGTATACATCCGTTAGGGCATGTTCCTCAGCGCCGAGAGTTAGAGCGGCTTCCTTGAATTTATCCAATTTAGTGAAGACTAAGATGGGTTCGATTTCCGCATACGTCACCTGGACTAACAAACGATCCAGAAGATTTAGGTCCGGCTTAGGTGACGTCATGGCAAAAACTAAAAGGGCCTGATCCACGTTCGCTATCGTCGGACGACTTAGAGCGTTTCGCCGTGGCTCCACAGCTTCAATCGTGGCCTTATCCGCCTCAACGGGCAAAATTCTCACTCGATCTCCCGGTAGAAAATCTTGATCTTTAACCCGAAAGCGACCGCGCAGGGAACATTCCCATACTCGGTCCTCTGCATAGACATAATAGAATCCGCCATATCCTTTAAGTAATACTCCTTCGATCATAAGTAGCCCTCACTAATCGCTGGGTTAAAGACGATTATTTTCTTTTTCCCTTTCAGATCAAGTCCTGGGGCAGGTGGCCTTGACTTCCCTTTTTCATCAATTGCCTGGGCCAGTGGCCCACCACGCGCGACAACCATCGTAACCTCAGTTCCCTGCTGAACGACTTCTCCAGGGTTAGGATTCGTGCGCATCACCACATCTTCTGGAGATGACATAGAATCCTCGGTTTCTATCAGCACAATCAGGTTATTCTGTTCGAGCACAGCTTTAGCTTCAGTCGAGGTCTTGCCGATCACATTTGGCATGTTGATCTCTTTCAATATGGCTCCATCACTTATTGTCAATAGAATTGGCCCGCTTTTTGCCCAAGGAACATTTGGCATAGGGTCCTGTGCACTAACTAAACCTTTAGTGACAGTCTCACTAGTCTGGGTGTTGATTTTTATTTCTCCTGTGAATCCTGCATTACTTAAGAGGTTCCTGGCATTTTCTTCAGTCATTTGTCCGGTCGTTACATCAGGGAATTCCCCTATCTCTACACCCTTGCTAACCGTAACCTTAACTTCCCTGCCAGCTTTAACGGATGCCTCAGCTTTCGGTTCCTGAGAAATGATGTGATCTTCCGGGATGTCATCACTAAATTCGCGAATAGTTATTGGGTCAAGAGTTAGTTTGGCCAGTTTCATAGCATTTCCTGCCTCAGGTACCGTTTTTCTGACAACATTAGGAACCTTTGTGTCTTCTGAGGACATAAAGTTGGCGATGGCCAGCCCTCCGACTAACAAGAGCAACAGGAGTACCAGTCCTCCCGCCATCCATTTCCTGCGTTTCTTATTCTTCGTCTTTGCTGGGGAAGATTCGCCCCCAACCGAAGAGTCCAAGGTCTGGATTGGAGCTAGAATCGTGCCCATTCCTTTGTGAGTTCGAGTTGCTTCAGAGTCATCAGCTAGAGGGATTGCTGCTACCCTTGTAATCGGCCGACCCGCCTGAATGTGGTTCAGATCCGCCAGAAGATCCTTTGCTGATATGTATCGTTGTTCGGGTGACTTAGCAATCGCCCGCATAATAACAGCCTCGAATTCCGCTTCAATACGGGGATTTATGACACTAGGCAATACAGCTTGTTCTTGAAGATGTTTTAACGCAATAGTAATGGGAGTTTCTCCGTCATACGGAACTTTACCCGTGATTAATTCATAAAGGACGATTCCTAAGGAGTAAATATCTGATTGTTCGTTACTCACCAACCCCTTGGCTTGTTCGGGTGACAAGTAATGAACCGAACCAATGATATCCCCAGTATGAGTTACTGTTGCCGAAGATACGGCCCGCGCAATCCCGAAGTCTGTGACCTTAGCCTGTCCATCCTCCGTCACCAAGATGTTGTGCGGTTTTATATCCCTATGAATAATATGGTGCTCATGAGCATTTTGGATAGCTGCTGTAATTTGTCGCCCAAGGTTAATGGATTGATCTGTCGTTAGTGGCGCGTACTCTCGGATGATTTCTTTGAGATTACGACCTTCCACATATTCCATGACAATATACTCCGTATCCCCTTCTTTACCGACGTCATAAACCGATACTATATTGGGATGGGACAGACTTCCTGCTGATTGGGCTTCCCTTCGAAAACGGCGAATAAAGTCTTCATCTGTGACAAACTGCTCCCGGAGCACCTTTATCGTCACAACACGATTAAGTAGAAGATCCTTGGCCTTATAAACAATTGCCATACCACCGGCGCCGATTCGTTCCAAGACCTCATATCGTCCCCCAAAGATTTTACTCACTATTTGCCACCTACTTTCTGGTTCAATGCTTGTTGCATAATTTGTCGTACAATTGGAGCAGCTGCTCCTCCACCGGTTCCACCATTTTCCACAATTACGGCTATTGCGATCCGCGGGGCCTCGGCTGGCGCAAAAGCAATAAACCAACCATGAGTCTTGACATCTCCTCCGGGTTCTGCCGAACCCGTCTTGGCGGCTACTTGAACATTAGGTATTGCCCCTGGAGAGGCTGTCCCATCGTTCACTGCCGCTATCATTGCACTCGTAATTTTATCCGCTTCTTTTATGGAAAGCGCCGTCAGCCAAGGCTGAGGTTTTTGTTCAAATACCACAGTTTGAGTGGGGTCAAGGACACGTTCAATAATATGGGGGGTCATGATAACTCCATGGTTAGCGATACCTGCTGTTATCAACGCCATATGAAAGGGTGTGACTCGAACCTCTCCTTGACCAAACGCACTGGCCGCCAGGAGATTTGTACTCAATTGCGAAGGAAGTTTCTCGGCATTAGTAATTGAACTCGTTTTGATAGTAAGTTCAAAAGGGATTTTTTGCCCAAATCCGAAGCCTTTGGTAGTTGAAAGGAACGTCTTATCTCCTGCCTGCACTCCATACGTGGCAAAGTACGCATTACTGGAGTTTGCCAAGGCCATATTATAGTTAACCCAGCCGAATGCCTTGCCATTTTGCTCATTAATGGTTTGTCCATTAATAATCGCCGATCCTGTACTCTCATACAGATCGGTGGTATTTATCCCGCTTCGGAATAAAGCGGCAGACGTGACCACCTTCATCACAGATCCTGGCGGGAAAAGGGAAAAAGCATGATTTTCAAGCGGACTTCCTTCTTTTTTAATGATTTCCTTCCAGTTCTGTTCAAGGTTAGTGGGATCAAAGCTGGGTTGACTGACCAAGGCCAACACTTCTCCTGTCCTAGGATCAAGGGCTACAACTGCCCCCTTTTTCCCTTTGAGCGCGTTATAAGCAGTGCTCTGTAAACGCGAATCCACGGTGAGTACCACGTCATCCCCTTGGTGGGGAAGTCTGAAGAGCTGTTGAACTGCTTGGGTGGGTGTTGCATTTTTAATTCCTAGTAGCCAATCCGCCGAGCTTCTTTCGAGACCATCGGCGCCAAGTTGTAAAGACGAATAACCGAGTAGAGGCTCATACATTTCCCCTTTCGGATACACGCGTTTCTTCTTGCCTTTAGAGATTTGAGTTTGTGCTATTATTTCGCCGTTACGATCGAAAATTCCTCCCCGCGTCACGCGGTTCTCCATAAGAATTAAGCGACGATTGGCGGGATTTTCCAGCAATGTATCCGCCTGTACAACTTGCCAATAGACTAAACCAAGACTTAGAATAAAGAAGCTAAAGGCCATACCAAGTGCTACTCGTCGTACCCCTCGCATTATGCTGCATACTCCCTTCGCTTATTCTTAGTGCTGTGAGTCCCTACCACAGTGGCGTTTGAAATATTCAGCAACACCCCCAGCAAGATAAAGTGAACAATGATGGAACTTCCGCCATAACTTACCCAAGGAAGTGGTATACCTGTCAAAGGTAGTAGTTTAGTGACCCCTGCAAGAATAATTAACGTTTCTGACCCCAGTAATATTCCTATCCCAGCCGCTAAGATTTGTCCGAACCGATCTTTGGCCTTCAGGCTAACTCCAAAGGCCCTCATGACAACAATGAGAAAGAGCACCAGTACGGCCATTGCCCCAGCGAACCCCAATTCTTCCGCAATCACAGAAAAGACAAAATCACTGATGGCCACGGGTACGGTCGATGCCCCTATGCCGTTGCCTAAGCCGGTTCCTAGAATTTCGCCCCCACTAATGGCAAACAGCGATTGGGCAATTTGATATCCTCCTCCTGTAGGATCTTGCCAAGGATTCATCCACACCCCTACTCTAACTCGCACATGCCTAAAGAGCATATACCCTACGGTTCCAGTTAGCATAAAAATAGGCAGAGATATTCCTAAATACAAGGCACGCTCAGTCACAGCATAAAGCATAAGCACAAAGAGCATATAGAACACCAAAGCTGTCCCCAAGCTTTTTTGCGCAGCTAAAATCCCCAAGACGAAAGCTACCATAAGCATAAACGGTCCCAAAGTCCGCCAATCAGGTAAAGAGAATCTTCCCCACTGAACTGTTCCTACCCGCAACAATTCCTCATTTTCTTCCAAATATGCTGCCATGAATAAGAGCAAGGCTAGTTTGACAAACTCCTCCGGTTGAAGCCCAATTCCCAAAAACTTGAATGAGCTTGTTGCACCGCCTTCTTCAGAGCCAAAGAGTAGGGTGACAAATAATAAGGCGACAGCTAGCAGCCCCCAGAGGTATCTAAACCTTCCTAACTTTCGATAATCATGCATCGCCCATAAAACTATGTAGAAGAGCACTTGCCCAATGTTTGCCCACCAGAATTGGTGCAAGCCAATATTCTGATCATAGGGGGGAGGGAGAGCTTGATTGATTCGCACTATGAATACAAGCCCAATAGCCATGATAGCTTGGACCACTGGCAGGATATAAGGATCTCCCTGATAATGGAGGATCTGCTCCATTAAACACCCTAGAAGGACTATAGCCGTAAAAATTAGCGCTTGCCAGAGGAGTTGGGTGGTCATACTCTCCCACTTAAGCAGGCCAAGTCCTAGCCACATCATTGCTAAAATGATAATGCGCGTGGTTAAACGTTGAATCATCAGATTACTCCAATATACAGCACAAGGCTGTGAAATTATCGGGTGCACCCCGTTCTAATGTAAGCTTTCTTAATCTCTCAAATCTTTCTTCCCAGGAGTCCGGTCCGTGGAATTCTTCCGCAAGCTCCTGATCGCTAATCATATTGGAAAAACCGTCAGTACATAAAAGAAAAACATCTCCGGCCTGAAGGTCTATACTCCGGCAGTCTACTTCAATTTTCGGGTCTGCACCCACTGCCCTCATTAATACGTGGCGTTGGGGGTGTTTTTCCGCTTCTTCAGTCGAAATCTGTCCCAGGCGCACAAGCTCGCCAACCAAAGAATGGTCTTCCGTCAGGGAAGTCAACGCCTCAGTTCTCCATAGATAAGCGCGACTGTCTCCCACATG
>DASRMA010000226.1:0-13323 GCA_035648155.1 Desulfosporosinus sp. | reverse complement strand
CCTAGTACGAGAGGACCGGGATGGACGAATCACTGGTGTACCAGTTGTTCCGCCAGGAGCATCGCTGGGTAGCTATATTCGGAGCGGATAAGCGCTGAAAGCATCTAAGCGCGAAACCGACCTCAAGATGAGATTTCCCACCGGGTAACCGGGTAAGACCCCTGAAAGATTATCAGGTTGATAGGCCAGGTGTGGAAGCGCGGTGACGTGTGGAGCTGACTGGTACTAATAGGTCGAGGGCTTGACCTGAATCGTGGTTCGATGTTCGAAGTTCGTGGTTCGAAAGGACGAACGAACGACAACGGAGACTACGGACTCACTACTCTAGGGTAAGTGGCTCAAATTCAAGAGACTTTTACTAGATGACACTCTCTATGCAGTTTTGAGAGAACAGCGACTAAAGGATAACTCCTTTAATCTTGTTTTCTTTGAAAACATTCGAGTTCGAACCACGAATATCGAACATCGAACCACGATCTGGTGATCATGCCGGAGGGGTTCCACCCGTTCCCATCTCGAACACGGAAGTTAAGACCTCCAGGGCCGATGATACTTGGGGCGCAAGCCCCTGGGAAAGTAGGTCATCGCCAGGTAATTAAAGGGACTACATCATGTGTAGTCCCTTCTCAATGCGGGTGTAGCTCAATGGTAGAGCACTAGCTTTCCAAGCTAGTTACGTGAGTCCGATTCTTGCCACCCGCTCCATTAGAAATAATAGACCGCGCCCTAAGGCGCGGTCTTTCAATGATAAACTCTCCCTGTAAGCGAGATACAAAAAACGTAGTAATGAAAGAGATGACTACTATATGATCAAAGGTGATTTTAACGAGTATCAATTAAGTGATGAGTTATTAAAAGCAATTAGCTTGTTAGACTTCATTAGTCCCACCAAGGTCCAGAGTCAGGTAATCCCAGCAGTATTGGCACATAAGGATATCATCGTCAAATCTCAAACTGGAAGCGGAAAGACGGCAGCCTTTGCCATACCCATTTGCGAATTGGTGGATTGGGAACAGAATAAACCGCAAGCCATGGTGCTTACACCCACCAGAGAACTTGCAGTCCAGGTCAGAGAAGATATGTTCCACATTGGCAGATTTAAAAGATTAAAAGTTGCTACAATATTTGGGAGGTATCCTTTCCATATTCAGGAGAAGGAGCTTAAACAAAAAAACCATGTTGTGGTTGGGACCCCTGGTCGATTAATTGATCATATCGAAAGAGGTACCTTGAATACATCTAATATAAACTATCTCGTCATCGATGAAGCGGATGAAATGCTGAATATGGGCTTCATTGAGCAAATTGAGACTATCATTGACAGCTTGCCTCAAGAACGGGTGACAATTTTATTGTCAGCGACAATGCCCCAAGACATTGATAGTTTATGTAATAAGATTATGAAAAATCCAATCCGAGTTGAAATAGAAGACCCAAATCCAGTCGCAGACCGGATCACTCAGGAAAGATATCGTGTCGATCTAATAGATAAAATGCAGCTGCTGAGAGATCTAACGATTGTCGAAAACCCGGATAGTTGTCTGATATTTTGCAATACTAAACATACTGTCGATGAGGTTTACGTTGAACTCTTGAAATTGAACTATTCGTGTGAGAAGCTTCACGGCGGGATGGAACAACGAGACCGATTGGGTGTTATGAAGGAATTTAAGCAGGGGTCTTTCAGATATCTCTGCGCGACAGATGTTGCGGCGAGAGGGCTGGATATCGAGGACATTACCTTAGTCATCAATTATGATATTCCACATGACCGGGAAAACTATATTCATCGGATTGGAAGAACAGGCCGCCTCAACAAACTGGGTAAAGCCATTACGTTTGTTAGCGAAAATGAGAATAAGTTTTTGAAGGATATCCATGACTACATCGGAAAAGAGATCCTATTGAAGGAAAGACCGGACGAAGAAACGGTGCAACATTCAAAACAAGAATTCATAGAGAAAATCAATGCGATGCCAGAAATGAAAGAATCAAAAGGGACGCAGCTGAGTAATGAAATTATGAAAATCCATGTGAATGCAGGAAAGAAAACAAAGATGAGACCCGTCGATATTGTCGGTACACTTTGTAGTATTCAAGGTGTAAGCGCGGCAGATATCGGGATCATCAATATCCTGGACGTATCAACCTTTGTAGAGATCTTAAACAATAAAGGTGAGATTGTGCTTAAAGATCTCCAAAGTACCCCGATTAAGGGGCGGCTTCGGAAGGTAAGCAAAGCAGACAGATAATAACTGGCCTTGTTCCGAGTAATCTAATAAAAGAACGCTATGTAAAACTTATTTCTTGTTATATATTGATTATTCACAGTGTTTTATGTATAATTTGCGTTGTTGTAAAAGCAATTTTAAGGGGTGCTGAAATGGGAAAAGCTCTGATTATCGGTGCTGGCGGAGTTGCCAGTGTAGCCATTCATAAATGTTGCCAGTTTCCAGATATCTTTGAAGAAATTTGTATTGCGAGCAGAACAGTAGAGAAATGCGAAGTTATCAAAAATAAATTGGCTGGAGGACGTACCATAATTCATACGGCTCAGCTTGATGCTGATAACACCGACAAGGTCATTGATTTGATAAACAACTTTAAACCAGATATTGTAATTAACCTTGCTCTCCCTTATCAAGATCTGACGATTATGGATGCCTGTTTGGCTACAAGGGTTGACTATCTAGATACTGCGAACTATGAACCGCCTGAGATTGCAAAATTCGAATACAAATGGCAGTGGGCTTATCGGGAGAAATTTGCTGAGGCTGGGATCACAGCGTTGTTAGGAAGTGGCTTTGACCCTGGCGTTACTGGCGTATTTTGTGCCTATGCCCAAAAACATTATTTTGATGAAATTCATTCAATTGATATTGTGGATGCCAATGCAGGAGATCATGGATATCCTTTCGCCACGAATTTTAACCCCGAAATTAATATTCGTGAAATTACAGCGAACGGAAAGTACTTTGAAAATGGTACGTGGGTGGAAACTGACCCTCTTTCCGTCAAAAAAGTTTATGATCTTCCAGTGATAGGTCCAAAGAATATTTATTTGATGTACCATGAAGAACTCGAATCACTAGCCCTTCATATAAAGGGAATTAAGCGAATAAGGTTTTGGATGACTTTTTCTGATAATTATCTCAATCACTTACGTGTACTGGAGAATGTTGGTATGACTTCTATTGAACCTATTGATTTTGAGGGCCAGCAGATCATTCCTTTGCAATTTTTGAAGGCGTTGCTTCCCGATCCAGCATCCCTTGGACCGAGGACTAAAGGTAAAACCAATATTGGTTGTATTATGCAAGGATTTAAAGACGGTAAGCCCAAAACCTATTATGTTTACAATATTTGTGATCATGAAGAATGTAATGCAGAGGTTGGGTCGCAGGCTATTTCATATACGACAGGGGTTCCAGCTATGATTGGAGCAATGTTAATACTCAAAGGTATTTGGAAAAAGCCTGGTGTATATAATGTTGAAGAATTTAATCCCGATCCGTTTATGGAAGCTTTAAACGAATGCGGTCTACCGTGGCAGGAATGTTTCTCGCCAACTCTTCTTGACTGAGGTGAAATCAATGGATATTGACTATAGTGGACTGCCAACACCTTGCTATCTTGTGGATGAAAGACTTTTGTTAAGAAATCTCGAAATCCTACATTCCCTACAACAACGTACGGGATGTAAGATCCTTCTTGCGTTAAAAGCATTTTCGATGGTTTCGGTATTTCCACTTGTGAGCAAATATCTTAAGGGTGTCACAGCAAGCTCGTTATTTGAGGCTCGGTTGGGTTATGAAGAAATGGGAAAAGAAGTTCATATCTATGCGCCAGCTTACATTGAAAAGGAATTTGATGAAATCCTTAGCACGTGTGATCATATTACTTTTAATTCGTTCGATCAATGGAAACGATTCAAATCCAAAGTGGAGAACATTGATGCAAAGAAAGTCAGCTGTGGCATCCGGATTAATCCAGAATATTCCGAGATAGAGACGCCTATGTATGATCCTTGCTATCAGTATTCAAGACTTGGTGTGACGTTGTCCAATTTTCAGTCTGAAGAGCTTGGGGGTATTGAAGGACTTCATTTTCATACAATGTGTGAGCAGAATGCGGATACTCTGGAACGTACGATTAAAGTGGTTGATCAGAAATTTGGGGAATTTATGAAGACCATGAAATGGATTAACTTAGGTGGAGGGCATCACATTACCAGACCTGATTACGACCTTGAAACCTTGGTAAGTTCCATAAAGTTCCTTCAAGATAAATATGGCGTGGATATATACCTTGAACCGGGTGAGGCCGTGGCTTTGAATACTGGATTTCTAATTGCCAGTGTTCTGGACATAGTGGACAATGGCATGAAAATTGCCATATTGGATACGTCCGCAGCATGTCACATGCCGGATGTGCTTGAAATGCCTTATAGACCTAATATAATGGATGCTAAAGAGCCTGGTGAATATGCTTATACCTATAGACTTGGTGGACATACTTGTCTGGCAGGCGACGTCATTGGCGACTATTCTTTCCAAAAGCCTTTAAAGGCAGGTGACAGGCTAGTATTTTGTGACATGGCCCACTATACTATGGTAAAAAACAATACGTTCAATGGTGTGAATCTCCCTTCTATCGTTCTTTTCAATGAAGCAAAAGGCATTCAGATCATTAAACAATTCGGATATGAGGATTTCAAAACCCGTTTATCCTGAGAAATTGATTCATGTTTAAGGGTTCAGTCTGTGCTCTTGCGCAGTCTGAACCCTTTTATTCTTCTTGCCATTAGTTCCAGTGTAATCACCCAATAAAATCGCTTACTATTTCTGCTATGGTCAGTGACGAAGTTAGGCCAGGCGATTCAATTCCGATCAGATTGATTAACCCCTCAAATCCACGCTCAACTTCATGACATACAATAAAATCACGAAATGGATCACCGGGGGCCTGAATTTTGGGTCTTATACCAGCCATGTCCGGATGCAAATCTGTATATTCAAGAAATGGCATGTAAGTATTGACGATATTATAAAACTCTTGGGCATGATCTTCGTTCACAGCATAGTCTAATTCATCTACATAGAACGCATTTGGACCAAACCTCAAGCGGCCATCTAATGTTTTAGTAGCATGAATTCCCAAGCCCGCCAATTCCTTTAATGGAGGAGGATAGATTAATCGTGACACTAAAGCTGATTTGGTATTCGATACAGAAAAATATTCGCCCTTGCAAGGGTATATGCGGTAACCGATATCATCAATGTTAGCTCCCAAGAAAGAAAAGATTTGATCGGAGTTTAATCCCGCACAGTTAATTAACCAGTGCGTGTTTATGGATTCAAGTTGGCCGGTAGGATTAAGGTAAGTTACATCATACGCATTTCCTTTCGGTACAACTCCAATTACTTCGTGATTGTATGCTATTATGGCACCTTGTTCTAGTGCCAAACGTTCAAGCGTTGACATCAACTTGTGTGAATCGATAATTCCGGTTGAGGGAGATAATATTGCGGTCGTAGCCTTAATATTTGGTTCTAATTCTGTAATCTGATCTCTATCCAGTAGTATAAGATCTTTAACTCCGTTCTTTTGACCTTGGGCCAAAAGTGATTCTAGTGCAGGGATTTCTTTTTCATTACGAGCAATAATCAGCTTTTCAATACGTTGATACGGAATCTCCCATTCCTGACAAAACCGATAAAGGCGTCGGTTACCCTCAACACACAATTTTGCTTTCAGGCTTCCTGTTGGGTAATAAATACCGGCATGAATTACTTCACTGTTGCGGCTGGAGGTTTCTTGTCCAAACTTACTATGCCGTTCAATTAAGACTAACGAGATGTCATTAAATCGTCTAGATAGTTCTGCTGCAACAGCTAAGCCTACAACTCCGCCTCCTATTATAAGTACATCCACCTTTTCCATGTTTATGTTCACCTTTCTTTATTAATTCAATAGCAAAACATGACTTGGAGGTAATAATTATGGAAGATAAGAAATCAAGTTGGAAAATATTATCCCCTAATATCCCACATGAGTTGGACATAATACCAATTTTCGATAAGACTATTGAATCAGAAGATTCGTTTACTATGGGGATTATTAGTAATGGATTGGTTGAGCATCAAAGGGCTAATCATGTATCCTTTAGTAAAGTTGTCTTCAGAAATGTAACGTTTAACAAAGTATCCTTTAAGTACCTCGATTTAATAGATGTAAGGTTTGAAAACTGTGATTTATCAAATATGGATTTAAGTGAGTCTGTCCTACATAAAGTAGAGATGGTCAACTGTAAAATGGTCGGAACGAATATGAGTGAATCAGCGCTGAGGAATGTGCTATTTGATAACTGCAATGGAAGTTATGCTTTATTTCGTTTTTTGGATTGTAAACAAGTTAACTTTAATAATAGTTTGTTATGTAGTGCGGATTTCTATAAAGCTAAGCTTCTAAGAGTTGGGTTTAACGCTTCTAATCTACAACAAACAGGGATGTCAGGAGCTAAGCTAAAAGGGATTGACTTAAGCAGTTGTAAATTAGAAGGATTAGGAGTAACCGTAGAGGACCTAGATGGATGTATAGTTTCACCTGAACAAGTAATATCGTTTTCAAACCTTCTAGGACTTATCATTAAGAGCTAGTCTTATAACAACCATCAGCGTTAATGTGAGTTTTTTCTGTCTTTGTATAAATCCAGGTAACGTCATCTTTCCAACATAAATGTCCCACACCACGGCGGCAGGGGGGGGGCACGCCATGAACTGGATTACTATCGTCCGTGGTAGTCACCATTCAAAAACGAACCTGTTCTTTTAGATTCTACTTATTTATTAGTAGCAATCCTACCATACAAAACACAACTCCGGTTATCTGGTTTAACGCAAATCCCTCTTTGTAAAAAAGTATCCCTATGGGGATTAGCATAAGTGCCAGAATAATATTGGCCACTAAAGACCCCACACTAATGTTCCAGCCTGCCCTGTATGCAAGCAGATATCCCAATTCAAGACCAACAATCGCTACCCCAAGTGCCACGCTCGTCCAATTTAACTCGCTAAACGATTGAAGAAATCCTTTATCATTTTTATAAAATAGAGATGCTATTAAGGTTAAAATCACTGCGGTTGAGTACGTGATTAGTAATGCTGAAAAAGGATTAGCATTCTGTGGCGTTGACTTTTGGCACACATTATACGCGATATTTGACACTACTATAAGTACAATGGGAAACACATACATCAACATACTTCGACCTCATTCATTCGCTATTAAGCCTTCTTATATTAAACCATAAAATATGGGATAGGCCTAGTGCCTATCCCATATTTATCAAGTCTTTACCCCTGCGGGGCTATGCTATGGGTTGGATGCCCTATCGTCACATGGCAGTCATCTTCATCTTCTGGATTTCATCTGCCAAGGGACTACACGCAAATACTTTAGCTTTCATTAATATTTTCCCCAACTAGGACGTCCAAAGGCTGTGACCTCAATGCGCACCTCAATCAACACATCGCCATCTCCTGTAGACATATGGTTAACTAGTTCTTTGTTCTCCACAACAACCTCCGGGTCAACCACTCCCGCGTCGCTAGCATTCTCAATGGCAATTTCTTTAGCTTTATCCAATGCATATTTTTTTGCCTCTTCAAGATACAAGAAGGTTTCTCGTTTCCATGGAGCATGTACTACATACCCCCCCGCTACGCCCGGCTTAATCAAAACGCGGATTGATTCCACAACCTGACCGGCCGCCGCACCAACTGCGTTAGCAACTTCAGCATGGGTGGGTATTAGAAGCTTAGTATGTAAGGCAGCACCTACAACAGGAAGATAGGCTGAAACAGGAGCACCTAAGGCCACAATTGGATAATCAAGATAGATCTGGGACTTGAACCCGTAATTACAACCCCCATTGAGAAAAGAGTTTAATAAAAATGTTGCACTAGCTTCCGAACTTAGATTAACGTTTAACCCTGCCCTATATACAAGACTTTGCAATATGGATAAACTAATAACTGCTTGGATCTCTTCAGAAACTCTTTGCACAAATTTATCAGGTTCTAATCTTAAGCGACGCGCTTGGATTTTTGCCCCTTCTGTGGCTGCTTTGACATTATAGTCAGTAAAACTGCCGAGAACATGCAGTAAATCAGTAGGGGTAAAAGAAATCCTGCCAATAATTTGCGCTTGTTCTAAGTCCTTCAAAGCCAGCAAGTTAGGATCTCGTCCTACTCTCTCCGCAAGGACAAAAATATTATGAGCACCGTCCTCAAGTGCCTTAATTATCTTGCGATCTGTGTCATTCCACCTGCTCCCATCCTCAGGTTTCTTGACTAACATAAAACAATCCACCGGTTGCGCATCTACAATTTCCCGATCAAAATTAACACTTGACAATTCTTCCACTAATATAGGATACCTACTGGTTATCACTGACAGAGGCCAGACCCTTCTTGGTCCAATCTTTAGTTTTCTATCCTTAGAAACTTGAATATAGCTATCCCCACCTACCCCAAAGGTGCTGATTTCAGCAGCCTCTATTCGGGTTCTCCATCCGCCGACTATAGCACCCTCTCGATTCATCCTTGGACGGCCTTTATCTAAGATAGCAATATCAGTCGTTGTTCCCCCCATATCTAAAACTAAAGCTGATCCTTCGCCTGTCAAAAATGTTGCTCCAACTATACTAGCAGCTGGCCCAGAAAGTATCGTCTCAATGGGTTTTTCCCGAGTCATCTCTTCGTTCATTAACGACCCATCCCCTTTAACGACCATCAAAGGAGCTTGAATGCCTTTTTCTTTAAGAACTACCTTCACCGCTACAAGAAGTTCAGAAATAATTGGTAATAATCGGGCATTCAGGCAAGCCGTCACTGTCCGTTCATGAAATCCAAGAGCTGCAGTGAGTTGGTGAGCACATACGGTGGGTATATCCCACAGCTCTCGAATTATTCTACACGTTTCCTGTTCATGCTCCGGATTGCGGATGCTCAGATAACTGGAAATTGCTACAGTATCAACCTGGCCGAGCATCTCGGTCACCGCGCTCTGAACAGCGTTAACATCCAATTCACTGACAGGTACCCCTTTAATATCATGCCCGCCCTTAACTACAATAATCTTTTGGGCGGGGAGGTTACCGGTCGATTCATGACCTATTAGGATTAAGCCGACTCGGCAACCTCGACCTTCGACAATAGTATTGGTAGCCAATGTCGTAGACAGAGATACAAGTTGAACTTTTCGTGGATCTAGTTTTTCCATATTTTCAAGGCATTTTCGGATGCCTATCGACAAATCCTCACGTGTTGTAAATGCCTTGGCCTTTTGTCTTACTTCCTTTGTGTCTAGATCAAGAAGTACACCATCCGTATAGGTTCCACCAGTATCAATCCCCAACACTAGTGGCATTCTCTATCACTCCATTTCTATCCTATTACGACTTACAACGATTAGAAGAACGAGTTCAACTCACTTTCATACTTCTAATTCAAAATCCACCTGGGCTAAAGTCTTGGCACAGGTGGAAGTCAAGGATCAGGCCAACAGTTTTTGACAAAGCTCAGTCGCTGAAGCTCCGTCAGGAGCAAATCCATCTGCCCCAATTTCATCCGAAAATTCTTGGGAAATAGGAGCTCCACCAATAATAACCTTGATCTTGTCTCTCATTCCTTCTTCTACCAGTTGATCAATGACGTCTTTCATTCCTAACATCGTCGTTGTCAACAATGCTGATAATCCCAAAACATCAGGATTATGTTCTTTGATTGCTTGAATGAACTGCTCCGTACTGATATCCGTCCCCAAATTTATGACCGTGAATCCCACACTTTCAAGCAACATAGCGACCAAATTTTTACCAATATCGTGTAAATCTCCTTTAACCGTTCCTATAAGAACTTTACCCGCTGAGGGCAACTCTTTCCCCATGAGAAGAGGCTTGACAAGTTCCATTCCACCACTCATAGATCGAGCACACATAAGCACTTCAGGTACATACATATCACCTGCTTTAAATCTCACGCCTACAACATTCATTCCCATAATGAGTCCCTGGTTGATAATTTCCTCAGGTTCGAGACCGCTGGCAATGGCTTGTCGGGTTAGTTCCTTAACCATCTCCAATTTACCCTCAATTACTCTTTGTGTAAGTTCCTCTAATATATTCGACATTGTTCATTCCTCCATTTTCCTATGATTAGATGGGCTAATCATAGGCTGATTTTACTTTACGAATTCAAGTTAATATCGCATTTTAAGGTATTTTTTAGCCAACGTTTCGCCTTCAGACTAACACAGGATAATGTTCACGGGCATATTTATCTAAGTCAATCTCTAATGATTTCCCCAAGTAGGGTTGCTTATAATTCTCCAATATTTCCAACACTTTATTATGTGCTGAATCTCTCGCTTCTTTTCCTCCTTCTTGCTTCCACAAATCATAAGGCGTTCGGAGAAAAACCATGGGGTCATAAAATTCAGTCCTAAAATGATTATAAGTGTGTTCTTCAGAAATAAATGCTCCTCTTTGCCCTACCTTTTTAATCAAATCAACAGCTAAAGTCTCCTCAGTAAATTCCAAAGGCCGCAGCAACCTCTTTGTGTATCCGGCAATTTCAGCATCCAATACAAGTTTCTCTAAAGACCCAACGTTCCAACTGCCCATTGCTCCCAATCCAGGCAGAAGATTGATTCCGCTCCTAACTGCATTGACAAAATGTAGCGTTGATTCTGACCCAGCCTGAAAATCAACGCTGTTGGAGTCCGTTAAACCAGCATCACCGCGGGTAGGAAGTCCATAAAATCCTGCCAGCTGGGCCGAAGCAGATTCAATAATCCTGCTTTCAGGTGCCCCGATTGGTCCGGACACATGTCTCATATCCGTAATTGTTCCTATGCATCCATATAAAAGCGGGCATCCGGGATTTACAAGCTGTGCAAGAACCATTGTGCCTAAGATTTCACAATTTTGACTCACTAAAAGACCCGGTAATGTGCATGGAGCGGTCATTCCGGCCATGGGCATCGGAGAGATTCCCAATGCTACCCCATATTGGCAAAGTGCGACTAGCCGATCGCTTTCATGTTCGGACAAACCCAAAGGGGAGATTGGATTGATATAAGAAAGAGCATAAGCCTTTCCTTGTATCGCATCTTCATGCATCTTTTTCTTACTGATGCCGAAAAGAATTGATAGGAGATCGATCCCATCAGGAGTAGGGCAGTCGAGTGGTTTATCGGTCAGTTTCATCGCTGTCAACAACTGATATAATTGAACATTTTGCGGATGAATATCCCCCTCTGAAGTAGTCAGTCCTCGGTTAAAGCCAAAATCTTCAAGTGAATGGGCAATTTTTATTGAATCCTGACAATCCTTACTCGTCCCTTTGCGTAAAATGCCGTCATAGTCCAAAATGAATGGTGAACCGCCGCTTGGTCCAAAAGTAATACTATTCCCACCAATTTCTAATGTCCGATTTGGATTTCTGGCCACAACTTTAAATTTTACTGGAATCGTCTTGAGTGCTTTTTGAATATCTTTTTCTGTAAAAAAGACTGTTTCTTCCTTCACTTTAAAACCATGGTCTTTAAAAATGGCTCGGGCACTTGCCGATTGAAACCATATTCCTGTATCCGATAAAATTTCTATCGTCTTTTCATGAATCAGCTTCAGGTTTTCCGTAGTCAAGGCAGTCATTCTATCATGAACAATATCCATTTAGGTTGTTCCTCCACATCTCATAGGACAAGATAATGCCACTGTAATTGCAATAGCGTTATCTACATCAAAAATTAACCAGCACTTCTCCTCCAACTATCTTTCTCAAATAAAGTTTTTGTTAAGAATCTCTCCGGGCAATTATTTCTTTCACCTTTTCAATTACATCTTTGGATAGTTCCTGCGGTTGATGGTTTTCAAGGATATGCCGCACCTTTTCATTAGCTCGCTGGGCAAATGTTGTTGCTCCTGCTTCCTTCCATTTATCGTAAGAATATCGATTCATAAGTTCTGGAAAGTGCAGATGTTTTTTAAAGTTATTAAAGGTATGTTCCTCAGCAAAAAAATTTCCTCCGGGACCGACTTTTTCGATTACATCAATCGCCAGTGTTTCAGGATTGATTTCAATTCCCTTGACGAAATGTTTGACCATTCCAACCGCTTCATTGCACAACGCGAGCATTTCCAAGGAAGAGATCATACCAGCACCAATATATCCCAAATCGTGAATCAAATTGCCCCCGGCCAAACTTGAACTTAAGAGATTAAATCCAGCTTCCATTCCTGCTTGTTGGTCAAATTCCACAGCATCCGAACAACCTGCCGTAGTAAAGACTGGAAGATTATAATACTGGGAGGCCATTGTAATTAAGGCCGCACAATTCTGATGTTCTTCGGGAGCGCCATATGAACAAATCTGTGTTTTCATATCCATCGGCGGAACACCACCACCATAGATGAAGGGCGCACCCTTGGCTTTAAGCTGGTGAATAACCAAGCCTGATAGTGATTCACAATTGGCGACCACCAATGCCCCGGCTGCTGTCACAGGGCCGGTTGCTCCCATCATCACAGCGGGAATGTAAATCACGGGTAGTCTTTTTTCCGCCATCAGCATAAGCTTTTGTAAAGCTTCCTGGCTGTGCTGCAATGGTGAAGAAGGTTCATCATATAAAATCAAAAAGGGATTAGCCTGCAGAGCTTCCGGACTTCCTGCAATAATTTCCGCCATCTTTATTATATCAACCAAGTCAGCGTAATTACCGGCAGTATACAGAATAGGTTTGGTCGTATTCAGAACCATCGCTTCAAACTGATGAAGATAGGAATCCTTCCGTGGTACATCGGACGCCAGTGCCATGGACATTACAAAATCAATGTGTTTGAGATTGTCACTGATTCTGCTAAAATTGACAACATCCTGCTTCACGGCAAAGCGCCGCTCCCCGCTGTAAATATCGACTGTATATGGGGTATCCGAGCCTGAACCATAATATGAACGTCCTTTTTCCAAGAACATTGCCCGGTTGCCATTCCTATTCCCGATAGCAATTCGGCATGGTGCGGTAACTAGGGCTTCCTGAACCATCCAGGCCGGAATCCGCACCCGGCGTCCGTCTACATTAGCCCCCCGTTCCCTTAGCAAATTAAGGGCTTCTTCATCGAAAACATTTACACCGACCCGATCCAATACCTCTAATGTAGCAAAATGAATTTCATCGCATTGATCCGGGGTGAGAATGTTTAGACCCAAGCTTGTTTGCGATTTAATGTTCGTTCTCATAATAATTCCCCCCTGTTTT
>DASRMA010000225.1:0-15339 GCA_035648155.1 Desulfosporosinus sp. | reverse complement strand
CGGGAACACAACCTTTCAGACGAAATTAATCAGAGCATCCACTTAGGAAGAATGTCAAACAACCTTGCTTTTGAAACGGGTAACACTAAAGTAGTGACCCAACCAGCTAAACATCGAATCATTCTTGTGGAGTGACACGCTATATTACGGATAAGACCTCAGAAGAGGTGATCCAGGGAGGACACACATCTATCTCTCTGACAAGTTTGATCATAACACGATGTTTAGTGATAGAGGTCTAACGTGTCAACTAATTCATCTGAACGATATGGTGTGAGTTATCAAAGAACGTTCGAGTTGGGTTTGAACCATCAACCCTAGCTCTATCTTACAAGGGAGGCAATTATAGCCTGGAAAGCTGGTAGTCTAACTGAGATCCGTTAAATGCCTTACTTTATGTTTAGTTGAACGAGTTCGCATAGACAAGTACGTTCCTTTATATTTGAACTTATCAGGGCTACTACTCGTGAAGTCACAAGATTATTGAAAGTTAGCGTTGTGGAAAGAGGAGCGTTGAATATGATTAATCAAAAAGATTTACGTCCAAAGGATATTGGAAGACTGGATGAACGACTAATCAAACTCGAAGACGACCAGCTAATGCCGTTATTTTCGCCCTATGATAAACCTGGAATGGAACCTCCATTAACGGATCCCAAGCCTGCGTGGAAAGAAAAGTTTTGTACTTCTTTAGATGGCTACGTGGGTGTCGATACACTAATCCGCCCAAAAACTAAAGAGGAAGAAGATGAATTTGTACGAAAATTTCTCAGTGGCTTAGAAAAGAGCTTCTCTGATGGCAACAATGGCGCCCTCCAACCGTTCTTATTGTCCTTCGAGTACTGCGCAAAATGTGATACATGTTCAGCTGCCTGCCATGTTTACGAAGCGTCAGGGAACAATGAATTATACCGGCCAATTTTTCGTTCTGAAGTTCTTCGGAAGATTGTAAAGAAGTATTTTACCAAAAGTGGAAAACTGTTAGGCGGTTTTGTCGGAGCAGACATTGATGTGAACTGGGAAACAATTGCTCGGCTTGGTGAATTAGCCTATCGCTGTAATCTTTGCCGCCGTTGTGCTCAAACTTGCCCACTGGGTTTAGACAACTCCATTCTCACGAAAGAGATTCGTAAGATCTTCAGCCAAGAGATGGGTATTGCACCGCTTCCCCTACACAAAAAAGGTACGATGCTTCAGATAAAAACAGGGTCGTCCACGGGAGTTAGTAAACCAGCTTTCTTAGATACGATAGAGTTTTTAGAAGAGGATATCGAAGAGAAGTATGGTTTAAAAATTAAATTCCCAATGGACAAAAAGGGCGCAGATATCCTCTTGATCCATAATGCAGGCGAGTATATGGCCTGGCCAGAAAACCCCATTGCATTTGCCATTCTTTTCGAAGAGGCAGGCTTAAATTGGACACTCAGTAGCGAAATTGCAGGCTATGACAATGTAAACTACGGCATCTGGTATGATGATTTCCAAGCAAAAGAGCTAGCCACGATGCAGATGAAAGTCGCCAAAGAATTAGGTGTCAACCGAATCGTCATTGCTGAGTGTGGGCATGCCCATAAGGCGTCTATGGTTGTGGGTGATCGGATGACATATGGAAATGATAGAATCCCAGTGGAAAGTTGTTTACCATTACTTTGGGATTTGGTGGAGAGCAAACGATTAAAATTAGACCCCAGTAAAAATAATTTCCCTGTGACACTTCATGATCCTTGTAATTATGTGCGAGGAATGGGGATTGTGGAACCTCAACGGAATGTCTTAAAACAAATCTGTCCTCAGTTTAGGGAAATGACACCGCATGGCGTGGACAATTACTGCTGTGGTGGTGGTGGTGGGTTCGCGATCACGAATTCTATGAACTTTTATGAGTGGAGAAATAAAGTGAGTTCTCGCATGAAGTTTAACCAAATCCTTGGAGCTTTTCAGGATACTATGGAAGACGTTACCATACCGAAATACGTCTGCGCACCATGTTCTAATTGTAAAGGCGCTATTAGAGATATTCTGGAATTCTATGAGGCCACATCCAAATTTAATGTTCAGTATGGCGGTTTAGTGGAACTTATGGTCAATGCACTTGTGAGTATGAAAAAACCTTTTATGGAGTTTTTAGAGTAGAGGAAAGAAGGTGCATTCCGCTGTTAGAAATTGAGCAGCCTAGAATCGAGTGTATTGAGCGTTCCAAAGATAACTGCTATGCAAAATTCGTCGTCGAGCCTCTCGAACGTGGAGATGGGCTTTCATTGGGAAATTCTATAAGGCACATTCTGCTATATAACCTTCCGGGATCAGTGACAATAGAATGCAACAGTGACTACATCTTTGCCCCATTCTATAAGGTCCTATACGAGGTAGAAGCGAACCGAGTCAATCAAATCACAGACTATGATAAGTTGACGATTGATGTATGGTCTAAGGGCACTATTTCGCATGAAGAGGCGACCAGTATGGCAAGCATAAATCTGAGTGCGCATCTGCTCCTTTCCATGGGTCTCAAGGATAGACTGAAATGCATTGAAACGATGAAAAAAGAGGAAGAGTCTAAAGGCGAAGTTTTCGAGATACTCATTGAAAATCTTAATCTGACCAATCGTGCCTATAACAGTCTAAAGCGGAACGGAGTAAGCACCGTTGAAGATTTGATACAAAATACGGAAGAGGAAATGATTAAAATGCGTAAATTTGGGCGTAAATCCTTAAAAGAGGTGGAATACAAACTAAGCGAATTGGGATTATCATTATTGCCGGAAAAAGCATAAGGAATTTAGGCTTATATTATAAAAAGAATATTAGAACTTAACAAGGTAAATTTATTGTCGACACTACTAACAGCATTTGCTTTATTACATGAATTTGGATATACTTAAAATTGAGCATATGCCCATATTTTCACTTATGCATCTTTTTATAAAATATGGTTTTTTAGTTTTAATTTTACATTTTAAATATTTCTCGGAAGATTAATTTTAATTTGGAGGGAAACTGACCATGAAAGTAATTATTGTAGGTGGAGTTGCAATCGGTCCTAAAGTGGCAGCACGCTTAAGACGGATGAAGCAGGATGCCGATATCACAATTTTAGAAAAAGGAAGTCTCATCTCTTACGGAGGATGTGGACTGCCGCTTTATGTCGCTAACATGGTACCAAAATTAGACGGTTTAATGAATACCGCTTACGGCTTGCTAAGAGATACTGAATTCTTTCAAGCTCAAAAGAATGTAAAAGTTTTGATCCAAACTGAGGCCATTAAGATTGACAGGAAAAATAAAACAGTTTTGGTACGTAACTTGGTAACTGATGTTGAGAAAAGCTTGGCGTATGATTATTTAGTTCTCGCGACCGGGGCTAAACCGAGTATACCCCCTATCCCGGGAATTAACTTGGGCCACATCTTTACCTTTCATCATCCGAATGATGCTCAGAAAGTAAAGGATTTAATAAAAACTAAGCAGGTCAAACACGCTACAGTCATCGGATCTGGCTTAATCGGAGTAGAAACGGCCGATGCAATCATTTCCCCTCTTCTAAAGGTTACCATTTGTGAGGCAGATTCCCGTGTGTTACCAAAGCTACTCGATTCTGACATGTCCAAATTGGTGGAGCTGAAAATGAAGGGACATGGTGTTGATCTACAACTCTCCTGCAAAGTGAAGGCTATTGAAGCAGATGATGAGGGAAATGTGTGTCGCGTCGTAACAGAACAGGGAACGATTGAAACCGACATGGTGATCGTGGCTACTGGGGTGCGCCCGGAGGTTGGACTTGCCCGTGAGGCGGGTCTCACAATTGGAAGTACAGGAGCAATACAAGTGGATGAGCATCAGATGACCAATGATCCAGCAATCTATGCTGGTGGTGACTGTGCAGAACAACGTCATCTCCTGACGGGTGAACCAGTATATATTCCGCTAGCCTCGACGGCTAACAAACAAGGCCGTGTCATCGCCGATCGAATCGCTGGACTACCCGCCCGATTTGCCCCAGTTGCAGGAACCTCTGCCCTTCAAGCTTTTGATCTCAATATAGGGCGTACCGGCTTGGGAGAAGAAGAAGCTCGAAAACTAGGCTACAATGTCGTGACAAGTGTGAGTAGTGGACCGGATGCCGCTCATTATTTTCCCATGCATGCTAATGTAACCATTAAGTTAATTGCTGAGCAGGAGAACGGACGCTTGCTCGGTGCCCAGGTATGTGGAGTTGGAGAGAGTGTTAAGAGACTGGATGTATTGGCGACCGCGCTTAAATTTGGCGCTAAGGTAGAAGATCTTATTGACCTAGATTTAGCCTATGCACCACCCTTTGCGACCGCGATTGACTTGCTTATCCATGCTGCTACAACGTTAGAAAACCTCCGTCTGGAGGTAGCTCAGGGAATCACAGCTGAAGCGGTACTGAAGCGTTTAGAAGCAGGAGAAAAGCTCTGTATTCTTGACATTCGCGAGCCGGATGAAGTCTCGGCTAACCCGCTAACCCTTGAAGGGACAAAGGTTATTGCTTTAGGAGAGCTACGAGAACGCTGGGAGGAGATTCCAACGAGCTCTTTAATTGTCACCGTATGTGGTTTAGGAATTAGAGGTTATGAAGCGGCCTGTATGCTCCAAGGAAAAGGTGTTTCTCAAGTGGCGTATCTTGAAGGAGGCCTAGCCGTCGGAAGTGCCTTTTTCACAAAGTAACTTATACAGAGAACCCTTGAAATTTAGGAGGAGGATAACCATGGAGAAGTTTCTATTTGTACTAAGTCATGGACTTGAAGATCCTACACGTGCTACTCGGGCATTCCAACTCGCTAAAGTGGCTAAAGAGAAGGGCCATGAAGTAAATATGTTTTTGGTTGATGATGCTGTTGCCTATGCAGTTTTGGGATTGGCTGATCATGTTCAGGCACCGACGGGAGACACGGCCAAACCATACCTTGATTATTTAGTAGAAAATAAGGTGCCGTTTTATATTTGTACACCTTGTGCCAGAACTAGGCTTTACAGTGAAAATGAATTTATCGATGGGGCTAAATTATCTACAGCTGGCCATCTCATTGACCTAGCAACGGAATCAAAAGTATTTACCTTCTGAAAAGACGCAGGAGGAAAACAAGTGAACAATGTAGCTTTAGAAGCTCGTTCGCGAGCTGGTTTCTGGAATCCCGGAGCTGATCGGTATGATGTTATAATAAAGGCCCTTGCTTAAATTTTATTTAAGCAAGGGCCTTTATGTTGGGCAAGTTCATGTATTCACCGTTCCTATTCACGTCGTGCTAGTTCCTCTTTGAACGCTTCAATAGATTTTGATAAGGAAATCGTTTGAGATTCATATTTTAAAACTGTGCCTCCGGAGACATGAAGTCCAGTCTGTCTTAAGACATATCTTTTTTCCTCTTCTAATTCTTCGAGATTCTCCAAACTTTTTTGTAAGCGACGCTCTAAATCCGCATCACTTAATTTTGACAAATTATCCATATAATTCTCGCTCCTTTTTACTATATTTAACTTAATAACTTGGATTTCTAAGTTGAAGTTACTTAAACTTAGTGAGAAGCACAATTGATTCGCCCGTATACCCTAGAGGGGTATACAACGATTTATTTATTAATATATCCGAATAACATCGATTTGTCAACGATTTAGTTATAAATATTAATAGGCTATGCAGGCATTGATTTCTAAGAGGTAGTAAATAGTCGGAATTCTTTCTAAATACGTATTGACCTATCTATTGTTTCGTTGTATCCTAGAGAAGTCGGTAGAGTATACCCCCGGGGGGATAAGGGGATATGCATATATGGCTAGTCCTCGCGCACTCCACAAAATTAATTCTTAATAAGGAGTCTTGTGAATATCTTATCATAGCGAAGTAATTACATAAATTTACTCAAGGATACTTTCGGAGGTGGTACTAAGTACAGTGAACTCGTTCAACTAAAGTTGAACATCGAGACTTCGGTGGGGGATTCTACCCCCACCGAAGCAGGGTAACGGGGGACCAGTCCCACTTATAGAAGTGGGAGTCTATCGATTGGATTAATGGTTCGTTAAGCGAGCGTTTACATTCGGTGGACGTAATATTAAGTTGTGAGGTGAAAAGTCAACGTGAAACTAAAAAAATGGTCTTTATCAGCCTTAATCTTTGGCGTATTCGGTGTTGTGTTCATTACCTCTTTTTGGCTTACACCGGTAAAAGTTACCGAAGCTGCCTGTGGTGCATCAACCTCCTCCTGTAAAACCTGTCATGAGGTTAAGGGAGAACATCCTGTGTCCAAAATGGGTGATTGGCATACTCAGCATTCCTTCGGAGATTTTTGTCAAGCCTGCCATTTAGGATCGGCAACGGAAACGGATAAGACAAAAGCACATGTTGGGTTAGTCAAGCCGCTAGAACAACCTGATCAAACTTGTGCAGCCTGCCATCCAGATGATAGCGCTGCTCGGGTTGTCAAATATGGTGGAACTGGAGGGGGCCCAACTCCAGCTGGTGGGACACCACCTGCAACTTCTGGTGCGCCAGAAGGCGGTGCTACTGGTGGAAAAGTCGGATCCTCTAATCCTTCTGCGGCAGCAACTCAAGTTCCGCCAAATGAGAATTCTAATTTCGACTTAATAGACTTTAATGTGAATGATATGGTGCCTTGGTTAGCATGGACAATTGGAATCATCAATGCTTTTTTACTTGTGATTTTGGGAGTTCTAATTTGGAAATGGAAAAAAGGGCTATGGCCTTGGGCCATCTTGCAAGGAAGAGAAAAAAATGTCCCCTTCAATTCACTTTCACCGGAAGTTCAGGAAGTGTTCACTAAGCTACTAGACGGGGATATGAAGACTGTCTTGGCCCTGCAAGAAATCCTTAAACGTGAACAAGGAAATCAAGTATTACAGGCAATGGCCGACTTGCCAGAAAATGCTCCAACACAGCTCGTAAAGGAGGGAGAACACCTTGAACTTTAACAAAAAGATGAAGGTGAAAATATGGTCACCTTGGTCAGCAGGGGTTCTATTGGGTTTAACGGCCACTGCTTCCTATGTTCTACTGAATAAAACAATTGGCTCCTCGGGTGGGATAGAAAACATTGATAGTATGCTTGTGAAACTATTTCATTCAAACTTGGCTAATTCGATGTACTTCAAATTTCAAATGCCACCGATTCTGAGTTTTCAAATCCTGTTGTTTGTCGGAATGCTCCTAGGTGCCTTTACGTCCAGTATGTGGTCTAAAGATTTTAAGTTTAGAATGATGCCTGATCAGCAATGGACACAGATATTTGGACCAAGCAAGCTCAAACGCTGGACCTTAATTTTCATCGGCGGGATCATTATAGAGTTTGCCGCAGGTATTGCTGGTGGGTGTACCAGTGGCTTGGCTATTTCAGGAACGATGCAACTATCTCCTGCAGGGCTAATCTTTATTGTCGGGTTGTTCATGTCTGGAATTATTACGACCAAGATTTTGTATGGGAGGAAGTATTAAGATGATGACTTACGTTGTCCCAATAATTATTGGTTTCTTCTTCGCCTTTGCTCTCCAAAAGGCTGGTCTAGGGCACTACCATAAAATAGTCAATCAATTCCGCTTTAAAGATAACACGGTCATGAAGTTTATGATGACGGGGATCTCAGTGGGACTAGTCTGTCTTTATACGCTGAAAGATCTAGGCTTTATCCAGCTGGATCAAGTCTCATCCACTTATATTTTAGGCAATCTATTAGGCGGACTCTTGTTTGGGGTAGGAATGGCTTTAGCCGGCACGTGACCGGGTACGTTGATCACAGGTTGTGGTCAGGGGAATGTCGACTACTTGATTCCTGGGCTCTTGGGTTTTCTTACCGGTGGAATACTATTTGGGGCGACCTATCAATCAGTTTTTCTAAAAATATCTACCATTGGTGATTATGGACAAAAAACTCTTGCGGAGCTTTTTCATGTCAATCATTGGCTATTTATTGGACTCTTTGTCTTATGTACAGGGGTTTTCTACGTGGCTTCCAAACTAGCGGAAAATTCCAAGGAAATGGAAAAACAACGTTCTTTAGAATCCTAAACGAAACAGCAAATGCCCGAATGAAAGGAGGTCTCAATGTGTCCAAAGTTTATACTTGGGATCAATTGTTCAGCCGACGACAGTTCCTCAAAGGCACTGTCGCTACGGCAGCCCTAGGCGCTACCGCTGGAATAGGCTTGCTTGAACCAGAAGCCAGTATGGGTTTGAGTAATAGCCCCCCGCAGTCACCCGCTAAGGGCGTAAAGTATGTTACTACGATTTGTGAGCAATGTGTTTGGCGTTGTGGTGTTATTGCCAAGGTTGAAAACGGCGTTATTAAGACGTTGGAAGGTAATCCGAATCATCCGAACAATTTAGGTAAATTGTGCCCGCGTGGCAATGCTGGTATTGAAGCAATGTATAGCCCGGATCGAATTAAATTTCCTCTCATACGTGCAGGGGCACGGGGGAGCGGGTTGTGGCGTAAGGCTTCTTGGGATGAGGCTTTGAGTTATACTGCTGAGCAAATGAATAAGATTAAAGATAAATATGGCGCTAAGGCAATGATGTTTAATTCAACGGATAACTTATCTCAACCGTTTTTTGAAAGTCTCCTGAAAGCATATGGTACCCCTAATTACGGCACTCAAAGAAGTTTATGCTTCAATTCAATGACCACGGGCTTTTTGTATACGTACGGTACCCCTCAACCTGGGACGGATTATAGTCATTGCAAGTATATGATTTTTACAGGACGAAATCTGGCGGAGGGCATTTCCAATAATGAGACTCAGGAAATGATCGACATGGTGGCTAGGGGTGTAAAGGTCGTCGTTCTTGATCCGCGTTTCAGCAAGACGGCTTCGAAAGCGACTGAATGGCTGCCAGTTCGCCCCGGGGCGGATTCTGCTTTTTTCTTAGCTATGATCAATGTTATCGTAGCAGAAAAGTTGTATGATAAAGGGTTTGTTGAGAAATACACTCAAGGGTTCGCAGATCTAGTCACTGAAGTGCAAGAGTATACGCCTGAATGGGCGGAAAAAAAGTGTGAGATTTCTGCTACGACGATTCAACGAATTGCCAGGGACTTTGCCGCTGCTGCTCCGGCAGCTATAGCGCACCCTAACTGGAGGACGTCGAATTTTGTGAATTCGTTCCAAACCGAACGGGCTATTGCCGTGCTTAATGCACTGGTGGGTAATTGGGCACAGCCGGGTGGGCTAATTCCTGATCAAGAAATGAGCACAGCAAAGCTTGGGGTTTTATCTCACCCACCCTTTCCTCTAGCTCAGGGGATTAGACTTGATGGAGTGCCCTGGAAGTATCCAATGGTGCCCTTAGCCTACGGCGTTATCCAGACTATGCGGGATAATATTTTAACTGGCAAACCTTATGAGGCTAAAGGATGGCTAATCTCCAGGCAAAATCCCGTACTCTCGATTCCGGAACGGCAAAAAACCATCAATGCTTTGATGAAGTTGGATTTTGTGGTGGTGATTGATATTCAGGCTAGTGATACAGCGTATTATGCCGATGTTATTTTGCCGGAATCTTACTATCTTGAACGATATGATGGCTTGGTTCCCATTAAAAATAAAATCTTCATTCGTCAGCCAGTGATCGAGCCTCTTTATGATACGAAAAGTAGCTTGATGATTTATAAGGAATTGGCCGAAAAATTGGGTCTCGGGGAATTTCTACCTTATAAGGACGAATTAGACCTCTTGTCTCGGCAAATCAAGCCGTTCCCAGTGAGTTTAGAAAAATTAAAGAGTGATGGTCACTATGAAGTAGAGAACTTTAAAGAGGACCATTCCAAAGATTTTGAGTTCCAAACGAGCAGTGGGAAAATAGAAATCTCCTCGAGTATCATGGCTCAGATGAACAAAAAGGCTGTACCCACTTGGAATGAGCCACCACGCCCAGAGGTGGACCACTATTATCTCTTAACTGGAAAAACAGCGCAGCACACACAAATGTTCACCCAAAATAATCGTTGGCTTTTAGAGGTTTTTCCCGTCAATCGTGCCTGGCTGCATACTTCAGTTGCTAATAAGATTGGGGTCAAGACGGAGGATGACGTCGTTTTAGAGAGCGAAGTAGGAAAAATCACGATTAAGGCCTATGTAACAGAGGGTATACGGCCGGATTGCATCTTCATGGTCGGAGGATTTGGACATGTGAGTAAAGGGCTTAAATCCGCCTATGGTCTGGGGGCGAGTGATTCGGCTCTGCACAAGACCGTAACTGATCCAATTTCAGGAGGCTCATCTTTAAGCGAGACCTTTGTAACAGTGAGTAAGGCGTAGGAGGGGAAAATATGGCTATTAGAATGGGATTTGTCATTATTACTTCACGCTGTATCGATTGCGATGCCTGTATGGTGGCTTGTCGGGCAGAAAATGACGTGCCGCTTGGGCATACTCGCAATTGGGTAAAGAGCAGTGGGGTTCTGGGACAGTTCCCTAAAGTTAGGGAAGTTTTTCAACCAGGAAATTGTATGCATTGTGATCACCCACCCTGTGTATCCGTTTGTCCTACGGGGGCTTCACAGAAACGTGCAGATGGTATTGTAATAATAGAAAATAGCAAATGTATTGGGTGTAAATATTGCATTGTAGCTTGCCCGTATGACGCCCGCTTTGCTAATCCTGAAACAGGAAAAGCGGATAAGTGTACGTTATGCTTGCACCGCCTTGAGCAAGGTCTAGAACCAGCGTGTGTTCAAACATGCCTAGGGAAGTCACGACAAGCTGGAGACCTTAACGACCCCGATAGCATAGTCTCTAAATTGATTGCCAAGTATCCAACACGAGTGTTGCTGAAACAAGTGGGCACTGGTCCAAACATTTATTATATTGATGAACCAGTTTCAGAAATCCCTGAGGGGAAGTGAATAAACGGTTTGGGAGGTATGTTGCGTGGAATTAACGTGGGCTTTAATGATAGTTATTTACCTCTTTACTGCAGGGCTAAGTGCGGGCTCAATGATAACGTCTAATCTCGCCTTCCTCTACGGGGGTAAAGACTTTGAACGAGTAAGTCGCTGGGGTGCCTATATCTCGCCTTTCCCCATCTCCCTTGGGTTAGGTGTGCTTTTACTAGATTTGGGTAGCCCTTTTAATGCTTATCGCTTATTTATGACCTTGCAAGTAAGGTCCCCGATGTCCTACGGGAGTTGGGCGATTCTCCTTTTTACAGTTTTAAGTGTCATCTATCTCTATCTTTGGCTCCCAGAAAAATATCAAATAATAGGGCACATTAAAAGCTCGGAGAAATGGAAAAAACGCTTAGCAATATTTTTGCCCTTCTTATCTGTAGGTGTCGCATCATATACCGGTCTACTGCTCAATGCTGCTGTCAGCCCATTGTGGAAGGCACCTTTGCTTCCTGTGCTGTTTTTAGTTTCTGCTTTATCTACAGGGCTTGCCTTAGTAATTTTAATTGCGACGCTAAGCCCCTGGCAACGTGCTCGACATAAGGAATTGCACATCTTAACCAAGGCAGACGCAGGATTGATTATTGTAGAGTGTTTGATTATAATAATAATGATCGCTATGGGAAGACTAAGCTCCGCAAGCGAAGCTATGGCTTTTGGCAGTTTGTTGTACGGACACTATGCTTGGATTTTTTGGTTCTTGATTGTAGGACTCGGTTTGCTTATCCCTTTTTCGTTGGAACTGATGGAACTTAAGGATAAAATTCCCGTCAAATGGGCTTTGTCCTTTACCATAAGTAGTAGCTTTCTGGTCTTATTTGGAGGATTCTTTGTGCGTTATATCATCACTTATGCAGGTCAGACGAATGGCTGGTTTTAATTAGAGGGGGCAGGGAATTGATGCCTAAACCATTAAATTGGACAAGACGTGCGGTGTTACGCTTAGCCTGGGGCGGTATTATCGCCGCTAGTGCCTTGACGATTGAGCCTCTAGTTAAGTATCTCACGAGTAAAGAAGATCGACTGGGATCTCCCCTAGTGGAGTATAGCAAACCCCTCAACGTTAATAGCGACTGGCAAACGACAGCCAAAGAACGGGTGTGGGTAAAGGAAGATTCATTGGGAGTCATGGCCATAGTTGCGACCTGTACTCATCTAGGTTGCGAAGTTCATTATTATCCGGAAAAGAAAGAATGGCTTTGCCCTTGTCATGCGAGCATATATGATATAGAGGGCAGGCCAATATCCGGCCCGGCACCCAAAGCACTTCCACGAGTGGCTGTAGAGCGAAAACCGGATGGTACTCTAATCATTAATACTTCAAAACAGGTAGAAATGGGCACACGTTTATGAAAGACCAGAAAAACTTTGTCAATCACATAAGGCCTGGTTTTGTCCCAAGTGGAGCCCTGTCAGTACTCTATACTTTTTGCCTTGGAGGGTTGTCTTTTTTGGCCTTTATGGTACTTGCAGTGACTGGTCTCCTGCTAATGTTTCATTATCAACCAGGAGAAAGTACCGGCTACAATAGTATCCTAACGATAGCCTCTGTCATTCCTTATGGTGGAGTTATTCGTAATCTGCACTATTGGGCTGGTCAGCTTATGGTTGTCACAGTTAATCTTCATATGCTTCGTGTCGTTTGGACTCGTTCCTACAAGCCGCCAAAGCAACTCAATTGGCTGGTAGGAGTGGCTCTTTTAATTTTAATTCTGTTCTTAGATTTCACAGGTTATTTACTAATTGGGTCCCAAGAAAGTGGTGCCGCAGCGACCGTTGCTGTCAATATCTTGGATTTAATCCCGGGCTTAGGGGCTGGGTTAGCACAGGCGTTATTTGGGGCGCCCTCTGCCTTAAGCGGAAGTACGTTAGTGGTGTATGTATGGCATTGCGTAGCTCTACCCATGGTTGCTTTGTTATTACAACTTTATCATTTTTGGCGTATCCGTCGTGATGGGGGAGTGCGACCGCTCTAAGGGGGGGCTCATATGGCACGTTCACCGATTAAACACCTCATAGAAAAAGAAGGCATAGCCTCAATCTTATTTATAGTTTTTTGTACAGCCTTAGCCTTAAAGTTTACGGCAGGGGTCGGAACGAGCAATCTGGCCCCTTCTGTTTCCCATGCGGTTGCTCCTTGGATTTTCGGTCCGTTCCAAATACTATTACTATATCTCCCACCATGGATAGGCGCTCTTATTTTCCCCCTACTAATGATAGGAGGGCTTGCAGCGTTACCGTGGCTTGTTGATTATTTGGGGGCCAAGTCGGGTCTGAGGATTTTCATGACGCTCATCGTCACAGTTCTTGTCCTGCTGATCTGGTTTATCTTCAAAGAATTTTGGTGGATTTAATTATGAAGAAAACATTCTTGCTAGCAAGTTTTTTATTAATACTGATCGTCCTCCTCACTCTGAAACAGGGGAGTCAGCCGCAATGGGGCATCTATCAATTAGAGTATTTTACGGAACAGGCTTCTAAATTGCAAGTTAAGGTTGGAACTGTAAACGATGAAGCCGCGATAAAGCAAATTCAACAAGAAATTAAGAGTTATCAAGATCGTAAGCCTGAGGTCATTAACCTTGTACTTCCCAATGGTAAGGTTGAACGGTGTCAAACCTGCCACCTTGGTATTGAAGAAATATCAAAATCTCATCCCAGTAATACGTTTGGGTGTGCGGTGTGCCATGGCGGAAATCCTCTGTCGCTTGATAAAACGACAGCTCATGCTCAAATGTTAGGAGGGGGCCATCCAGGGTCGTTAAATAGTGCCTCCTCAAGTTGCGGAGGGACAGACTCCAATGGAATGGCTTGTCATAGTGGCAACCACGAATCTGGGAAAAATTTAGTGGACTTAGTGAAAACATCGATTATGTCAACGAAGGCAGGAGAGTTAAGCGGCGTTCGCATGACGTTTGGCTTAGATAAGACCAAGGAAGTTCCCGGACTTACCAAGGGTCAGGCGGCTTATCTATATCCCAGTCCCCTGCAGGGACGATCTAATGAAGGCAGTTTCCAACAGAATTGCCTGAATCAGTGTCATCAAAGCGGTGGAGAGCTTCCCGTCCCGCTAACTCAAGGATCAACTAAAAGCTCAAATAGTACTAAAGAAGGCAAAGAAGAAATTCAAGGTAATGGGTGTGAATCCTGTCATGTGTTGACCAATCCGACCCATACTTATAGCGGGGATGATACGACCATTAAGGGGAATGAGAGCGGTCGCGGCATGGTTCATAGTCTCACAACTCAAATTCCGTACACGCAGTGTAACCAGTGTCATAATCAAGGGAACCATGACCCTATCAAAATGGAGTTCTCCGTTCGTCCGGATATGGCTAAGGTGAACAGGGATTGGACTGCGGGATACTCCACATGGACAGATCGCTTGAGTGATTATTATCTGCCTGGCGAATTATTTGCGAGGTGTGAAGTGAGTCTGGATTGCCTAGATTGCCATACACGGCAGGATGTCATGGGGGATGGCGAGTTTTACACCTCTCAGCATGATGCGGTTCATATCCAATGTTTCGATTGTCATGGAACCAAGGAAAAACTTCCCTTAACTAAGAAAGTTCAAAATCCGAAGGATTTAATGTTTGAGGAACACATCACGAATCCTGAATTTCCTGAGTTGAAACTAGGCGACGAAATACTCATGACTGCTAAAGGGGAAGAGCTACCCTTCTTACGTCATAATGGAGACAATTGGATTCAGACGAGTAAGGTGACAGGAAAAACGTTTAAAATACCTTTAGTTGTTGGAAGTAGTTGCGAGCAAACTTCTGATGAACAAGGCGCAGATTCTTGTCATAAATGCCATGACCGAACTGCCCTACACCCAAAATAATAACAACACGATGCATCGTGTTGTTACGGCAAAAGTGGTGAAATAGTTGACAAATGAAAGGGTATCGAATATATTGAACATATACCCTGCTGGGGTATAGGGGATGTACTGATGGTTTTGGGGAGGGATGTTGAGATGTCAGCGTTCATCTTGGAGCAAATGTGTCGGGGGTGTAAACACTGTGTAAACGCTTGTCCGGTACAAGCAATCGCAATGGTGGCACATCTTCCAGTCGTAGACCCAACTAAGTGTACAGAATGTGAAACCTGTATTGAACTATGTATGCATGGTGCTATTACCTTTAGAGTCACAGAGGAGATGAAAGCGAATGGATGACGTTCAACAACCCAACTATGAACAGGAGCTTCTTCTTCAGCTAAGTGCTGTAGAGGTAAAGCTTATAGATTTAAAAGCGCGCTGGCCCTATCATTCGGTGCAGGCAAAAATGGTGGCTGAACTGGAAGACTTGGAGGAAGAGAGAGACCGTTTAAGAGGTCTACTCCATTCAGAGTTATAACTAAACTGGTTCAAGTACGAGCGATATTAGTTAGCTTCTCTTTGCATAAGTTTTG
>DASRMA010000224.1:0-19009 GCA_035648155.1 Desulfosporosinus sp. | reverse complement strand
ATTAAAAAAGAATATTATTGTTCGTTCGTTGTGAACGGAGCAAGGGAAGCTCGTTCTCCTATGCTGATGTTCAGCACTGAGGGTGGAATGGACATTGAAAGTGTTCCAGAGGAATTACTTTTCAAAGTCAACATCGATCCAATCAATGGTTTACAAATTTATGACGCGCTTGATGTGTGTGCTAGAGCGGGAATCCCAGCTCAGGACCTCAATAAGTTCGCAAGGTTTCTTACCAAACTATCTCAAGCCTACAAAAAGTATGATTGTCAGACACTAGAAATCAATCCATTTATTATGACGGTTAGTGGAGATCTGGTGTGTGCAGATTGTAAAATGGAAATCGACAATAGTTCGGTAGGGCGTCATCCAGAATTCGGAATTGCGATAGCGCGTGACCTACCTGGAGCCCCTACAGAGCTAGATCTCATAGGCTGGAGCATCGAAGAAACTGATGCACGTGGGACAGGTTTCTTAATGAATATGGGTTATGATGAAGTTAGCCCTGGTTGTATTGGTTATCACCCCATAGGCGGTGGTTCTGCGATGATGGGTCTGGATGCGTTGAACCAAGTTGGCCTGAAGCCTGCCAATTATGCGGATACGAGTGGTAATCCAGTAGGCTCAAAAATTTATCGAGTTGCTAAGTCCGTTCTTTCTCAACCAAATATTGATGGCTATCTGCTCGGTGGATTCATGATGGCAAACCAAGAACAATGGCATCATGCCCATGCAGTCGTTAAAGTCCTCCAGGAAATACTTCCTATTCAGAAGCCTGGTTTGCCATGTGTGCTACTGCTTTGTGGCAACAAGGAAGATGAATCACTGGAAATTCTACGGAAGGGTCTTGCTGACCTTATGACTCCTGATGGTCCAGGCAAGAGAATCGAGATTTATGGCAAAGAACATGTAACAGATACTAAGTTCATTGGACAAAGGCTGTTGGCTCTCAGTCAAGAATATCGGGCCGAGAAAGAAGCTCAAGGAAAGTAGGGGAAAACCAGTGCTGGAATTCGCGGAAAGAACTTTGACAGTAAAAATCGATACCAGCAAGTGTGATACATGCAAGACTAAGGCATGTGCCGACGCGTGCAAAAAGTATGCCAGAGGTGTGCTTGGGATTGATGATCAAGGTAGAGCTTCAGTTGCTCATCGCAGTGAGGAAGAAATTTTACGTCTCGGAAGTGAGTGTTTAGCGTGTGAACTGGCTTGTAAGAGCCATGGCAACAACGCCATTACAATCGAAATTCCAATTAAAGGTTTAGATGAATACCTTCAAAAGCGCCAATAGCGTTGAAGCAATTACTTAGAGTTCATAAGTAAAACTAGAGCAAATGTTAAATGAGGGATAAAAATGGGAATTTTGATTAATAAGAATACAAAAGTCATTATTCAAGGGATAACGGGCCGTGAAGGATCCGTTCGCACGAAATACATGAAAGAATATGGTACCAAAGTAATCGGCGGTACTAGCCCCGGAAAAGCCGGCGAGCAGGTTCATGGTATACCAGTCTTTAACACAGTAAAAGAGATCGTCCGTGAGCAAGGAGAAATCGACTTTAGTGTTATATTTGTACCAGGCCGAGCCTTAAAAACCGCTGTTTACGAAGCAATTGACGGAGGCGTTAAAAATATCATTCCCTGCGTTGAAGGCACTCCAATCCATGATATTATGGATATGATTGCTTATGCTAAGTTAAAGGGATCAAGAATCCTAGGGCCAGGGTCCATCGGCATTATAACCCCTGGTGAGGCTGTCGTAGGCTGGCTCGGTGGTAACAAAGAATGGGCCAATAAATTCTTCCAAAGAGGGAGTATTGGAGTATTCTCTCGTAGCGGTGGCCAGTCAGGAACAATCCCTTGGCTTCTAAGAGAAGGCGGATTTGGGGTAAGTACTGTAATTCATACAGGGACTGAACCCGTTCTAGGCACTTCAATGGCCGATCTACTGCCTTTATTTGAAGCAGATCCAGAGACCAAGGGAGTTGCGGTTTATGCTGAAATTGGTGGTACTCAAGAAGAAGAGTGCGCCGAAGTCATTGCAGCTGGTCAATTTACCAAGCCGTTCGTTGTTTATGTGGCAGGGGCATGGGCACCAGTAGGCATGCGTTTCTCACACGCCTCGAATATAGTTGAGCGTGGTCGGGGATCTGCCAAGAGCAAAATGGAAGCCATTACTCAGGCTGGCGGATTTGTAGCTGAAACACCGACCGATATCCCACTTATCTTAAAAGAGAAAATAAAAGCTTAAGTTTCAATTACTTGTTTTCCCTAGGGTGAAACCTAAGAAATAAATAAAATATTGGAGGCAAATCTTATGACAATTATGAGATCTATTATGTACATCCCTGGAAACAATCCTAAAATGGTGGCTAAGGCTCCTGAGTTTGTTGCCGACATCGTCACGCTTGATCTTGAAGACTCCGTACCACCAGCAGAAAAAGAAGCTGCTCGTAAAATTGTCCGCGAAAACCTCGTAATTGCGGGAACCGGCGGCGCTGATGTGTATGTTCGCATCAATAACTGGGAAACAGAATTAACCAATGATGATCTGGAAGCGATTGTCTATGAAGGACTTAAAGGAGTAACCTTAGCTAAAACTGGTTGCGCCGCAGACGTCCAACGCCTCGATTGGAAACTTGAAGAACTCGAGCGCCGTCGTGGCCTAGTCGTAGGAAGTGTTAAAATCTCTATGCTCCTGGAAACAGCTAAAGGAATTATTAACGCTGCAGAGTGTTGCTTAGCCAGCAAGCGGAATGTTAACGCTATTTTCGGAGCAGTAGACTATACTCGTGATATGCGCGTGAAAATGACCAATGAAGGGGTCGAACAACAATATGGTCGTGCACACGTAGCAGTCGCTTGCCGTATGGCTAGAATTATTGCTATTGATGCTCCTTTCGTTGATTTTAAGAACATTGAAGCGTTCGAGAAAAACGTTGCTGAAGGTCGTCAAATGGGTTATGAGGGTCGCATGATCATTCACCCAGGACAAATTGAACCTTCCAACCGTATGTATTCCCCTGACCCTATCGACGTTGAGTGGGCAGCTGGTGTTGTGAAATGCTTCGAAGAAGAAGGTATTGCTAAGGGTAAAGCGTCCGTTTCCTTAAATGGGAAAATGGTGGATACCCCAGTATATCTCAATGCTCAAGATATCATTGCTGCACAAGCAGAAATTGACGAAAAAAACAAAAAAGCCTAACCTTCTAATAAAGCCTGGTCAATGATATAGGTGACCAGGCTTTTAAATTCTTTTGTTTTCAATTAAGAGAGGAATGGTGTAACCATGGGTCTTCGAGAAGATGCGCTTAAACTCCATAAAGATAACAGAGGTAAAATTGCCGTAGTAAGTAAAGTACCAGTCAAAGACGGTAATGATTTAAGTTTGGCCTATTCTCCTGGCGTGGCAGAACCCTGCTTGGATATTGCCAAGGATCCTTCCTTGGTGAACGTTTATACGAACAGAGAAAACTTAGTTGCTATTGTGTCTACTGGGTCTGCAGTTCTTGGACTCGGAAATATTGGTGCCCGTGCTGCAATGCCAGTAATGGAAGGCAAAGGTATCCTCTTTAAAACATTTGGCGATGTTGATGCTTTCCCAATTTGCCTAGATACTCAGGATAGTGACAAAGTCATTGAAGTAGTAAAACTTCTTGAACCAACTTTCGGTGCAATTAATCTCGAAGACATCAAGGCTCCTGAGTGCTTCTATATAGAGGAAAAGCTTAAAGAGATCTACGATGGACCCGTCTTCCATGATGATCAACATGGAACAGCAGTTATTACTATGGCTGGTCTAGTAAATGCTTTGAAGTTTGTTAAAAAAGATCTAAAAGATGTTAAAATTGTTGTTAATGGTGCTGGATCAGCAGGAATGGCCATTGTTAAACTCTTAATGAGTCTGGGACTGCAAAATGTCATTATGTGTGATACTAAAGGCACGATCTATGAAGGTCGTCCCACAGGTATGAATAAATATAAGGATGAGATTGCGCTCAAAACTAACCGTGAACTACTAAAAGGCAATTTAGCAGATGCCCTAGTAGGTGCTGACGTATTTGTGGGTGTTTCTGCCGCGAATGTTGTCAGTCCAGAAATGGTTAAATCAATGGCCAAGGACCCAATTGTCTTTGCCCAGGCTAATCCTGAACCAGAAATTTGGCCGGAAGCTGCTAAAGAAGCAGGTGCTGCTGTAGTTGGAACCGGACGTTCTGACTATCCTAACCAGGTGAATAATGTTCTGGCTTTCCCAGGTATATTCCGTGGGACGATTGATGCCGGATCAAAAGTTATCAATGAAGAGATGAAAATTGCTGCTGCCTATGCTATTGCAAACATCGTAAGCAGTGATGAACTGAACGCGGATTACGTCATACCTAAAGCTTTTGACCTGCGTGTAGGTCCAGCTGTCGCCGCTGCTGTTGCGCAAGCCGCTATGGATACAGGGGTTGCTACCCGTAAAGTCGATACTGAGGTGGTTGCGGAAAACCTTCGTAAATTTTACGAAGCAAATAAATAATATTCATTACATGTTGTTGAATTTCTGTAATATCTGAGCATAGCATATCCTAAAATGACAGGGTGACTACCATCAAGTAGACACCCTGTCATTTTACATACTTTTGAGAAATATCTCTCTCCTATAATCGACTTTTGGGAGGTCAGTTCTATAAATTATAGTGGGAAAAGCGAGGAATTATTGACTTGAATCAGGCTAACTGGTAATATTGGTGTACATTTAAGTATTAAGGGGGATTAGTATGTTTTTATCTGTCGCAACCTTTCTACACATTAAGTGCCCTAATTGATCATCAGATCCACCATCGGGGGCAAATTACCATACTTATGCGACAGGCGGGTCTTAAGGTGCCAGGGATTTACGGCCCTTCCCGAGAGGATTGGAAGCAAATGGGGATGGAACCACCTCTAATATAGAGATAACAAGGAAGGATAAGGGTACAAGCGCATGCATACACCAAACAGTAAGTTAAGAATTAAGACCGCAAAGGATAAGCAAAGTCACCTTGAGGTAAAAGAAGATGCGGAGTTAATGAAGTTCTTACAAGGATCACTACCCAGTAAAAGTCGAAGTAATATCAAGTCCCTCCTGGCTCATCATCAGATTTCAGTAGCTAATGAAGTGATTACTCAATACAACTATCCACTGAGAATCGGACAACAGGTTGTCGTGAATTGGAATAAAGTGCTGATAGAAAAACAGCCTGAAGGGCTTACTATTGTCTTTGAAGACCAATACATAATTATTGTTGAAAAAGAGGCTGGGTTACTTTCAATTGCTACCGCGACAGAAAAGGAACAAACAGCCTATAGTATTTTGAGCGAGCATGTGAAAAAAAGAGACGCAAAGAACAAGATTTTTGTGTTACATCGTCTGGATAGAGACACGTCAGGGGTCATGATGTTTGCAAAAAGTGAAAAGGTACAACAATTGCTCCAAAATGCTTGGAAGGAAGTTGTTTTGGAGCGGAGTTATGTAGCGGTTGTAGAAGGTCTTGTGACCCAAGAGCAAGGAACGATCACTACTTGGCTGACTGAGAGCAAGGCTTTTATTATGTATTCCAGTCGCACGCCTAATGACGGTCAAAAAGCGGTGACCCATTACCAAGTTCTTCAGAAAAACAAAAACTACTCTCTCTTAGAAGTGAAACTAGAAACTGGGCGAAAGAATCAAATCCGTGTCCATATGAAAGATATAGGGCATAGTATCATTGGTGATAAGAAGTATGGAGCAACCAAGCACCCGATAGGTAGGTTAGGACTTCATGCACGAGTGCTTGCCTTTAAGCATCCAATCACGGGTGAAGAGGTGCGTTATGAGACGAATATTCCGAAAGAATTTCTAAGCTTGTTCAGCCAATAGATGGGGATACAAGAGCATTCACTGGAAATGAGAGGAATGCCCCGCAGAGAATTGGAAGAGTATTTTCTCTCGATTGGGGGAAGGCAGGTTGAGCAGGGATTGTATTTGGGTCCCAACTGGGAAGTTGATCTGAGTGAAGAGTGGATCTGTACTTTAGGGTCGCTACAAATCCCTGCGACGAAAGTAACATTTCGAATTAAGGAAGAAGACTGGCCTGAAATAGTTAGGGCTTTTCGTTTTTGTTTTCTTTCTGCGGGGGGATAGGTCATTAATTGTTGCCTGGCTAACGTTGAGATTGTTGAGGAAAATGAAAGTGTTGAGCGACTTTTCCATATATAAAGAACATCAGCATAGATGCCCCCATAAAGCCGATTGCAAGCCACCATACACTCGGGCCTCCGCCAAAGTCATACATCATTCCACCCAGTAAAGGGCCAATCATTCGGCCACCGGACGTAGCGCCTCCCACAATACCCTGATAAGCCCCTATTTTTCCTTGTGGGGCGAGTTCAGCGGCAGCTGCGGGAACGGCTGGCAAAATAAGCATTTCCCCTAACGTTAGAATGAGCATGGCAACAATATAGAACCCGTAGGGAGGTTTTCCAAGTAAGATTGCAAAGCCTATGGCGAGGAGAACGCCTCCAAGATAAAATTGCCGTTTGAAAGACTGTACCCACACCGTGATCACCCAAGTGAGTAGAGGCTGTAAGGTTACGACAAAAATGCCATTTAGGGTCCATAGCACACTGTATGAAACCAAGGAAAAACCAAGTTGGTTCATAACTACGGGTAATATTGTGACAAGCTGAATGTAAGCGCCCCAGACAAAGAATATACCACCACCTAAGGCCAGTAGTACTTTGAATCCTTTGTCCTTTGTCAATCGTTGGGTTTGTTGAGTCGGTGGAATAAGATGAATGGGCGCAATTCGTTCGGAAACACCTATGATCACTAACAGTAAATAAATTAAGAAGGCTATAGCATTTAGAGAGAATATGAGACGGAAAGACACTTGGGCGATCAATCCTCCAATGGCAGTGCCGACGGCTACTCCTGCGTTAGTGGAGACATAAAGAAGATTGAATCCTCGCCGTCCACCTTCCGGCCAAACGGCATGAGTCAATGCGTAAAGAGGAACGAAGATAAAAGCTTGGGCTAAGCCAAAAAGGATAAACGCAGGTACATAGACCCTCCAAACAGGAAAGATACCGATAGCGCCAACCGAAAGGACTGCACCAACTAGGCCAATAATCATAATTCTCTTTGGGCCAAAACGATCGGCTAAAAAGCCACTTATAAATTGACCAAGAAGGGATACAGCAGATTGAACAGCAAGAAGGATACCCGCTTCTGTCAAAGTGCGGCCCAAGACTGTATGCATAAAGAGGCTATTTAATGGCCACATGAGAGAATTGCCGACCGACTGGATGAAACCACCCACGATTAAGACTATGACAGCACGCGGTATATCTGGATGTTTCAAGTTCAAAAGGAAAACCACCTTTGGCTTATTAACATACATTAGTTCGACATTTACATTAAAAAACCTTTAAGGTAAAGCCCTTGAGAGGAAACAAGTGGCTAAATCTAAATAAGCAGGATTATTAAGAAAAATAGAGAAGGGATAATTAAATAAACCTACAGAGACACTAGAAAAAAAGGAGAGTGAATTCATGAAATTTCATGAAACGGAAACATTTAAGAATTTAAGCAAAGCCTTTGCAGGGGAGTCTCAAGCGCGTAATCGATATAATTTTTTTGCAAGTGTTGCTAAAACTGATGGGTACCAACATATTCAAGCAGTTTTTGAGGAAACAGCGGCTAACGAAAAGGAACACGCCGAAGTCTTTTATAAACTTCTCATCGCCCATAACCAGGAAGGAATGCAGGTCATTCATGTCGATGCAGACTATCCACTGGCTTATAAAGACACTCTCACTAATTTAAGGGCATCTGCAGCTGGGGAAAGAGAAGAGTGGGCCGAAATTTATTCAAAATTTGGCACTATAGCAGACAAAGAAGGTTTTGCCGATATTGCCAAGGCTTTTAAAAACATTGCCGAAGTAGAGAAGCACCATATGAACCGGTTTGAGTATTATGCCGACGGAATTGAAAGTGGGACGCTTTTTAAAAAAGATGCACTGACCTCATGGAGATGCACAAACTGTGGCTACATCCATGAAGGCCCCGAAGCACCACAAAATTGTCCAGCTTGTGCGCATACGCAGGGCTATTTTCAAGAATTACCGGAAAAATATTAAGAAGAGCCGAGTAGGATTAGATTCATCCCTACTCGGCTTTTAAATGGCTCTAAGGCACGGGGTACCAGCGCTTGAAAAAACGAGTAGACTCCTTGAATGAAATAAACCAAAAAGTTTGCATAGTTGGTGAAATATGATGATAATATAAATAACAATAAATTCAGAATGTTATAGTAGTACGGAGGAAGAAAAATGAAAGCGCCCTTAACAGAGCTACAAGAACGAGTACTAAACTTCCAAGAGCGGCTACGGAAAAAAGGGATTGAAGGAGCTTTGTTGGTCCAGAGGGCGGATACTTTGTATTATTCAGGAACTGCTCAGAATGTTCATGTTTATATTCCGAGGGACGGAAGTCCACTTGTCATGGCCTATCGGGATTTCCTCAGAGCTCAGGCAGAAAGTTGGACAAGGTATTTCTATTGCACATCCGTGTGGTGCATCAATGGCTCAGATTCAGTCAGGTGAGGCAATCGTTGTGGATATGGTGACAGTAGTACATGGTTATCAGATTGATCAAACCCGAATCTTTAGTCTCGGGCCATTATCCAAGGAATTAGTACAGGCCTACGAGGTGGCAAGGATGGTCGAGGAAATGATTCGACGTGCGCTGGTTCCAGGGCAAGTGGCGGGAGAAGTCTATGAGGAAATTCTAACTTGGGTTCGTGAGAATACCGCTTATGAAGAAAATTTTATGGGCTATGGGGCTAGCCAGGTTGGTTTTGTCGGACACGGGGTGGGACTGGAACTCGATGAACTTCCGAGCATTAGTAAGGGTGCTAAAGAAGTGTTAAAACCTGGAATGGTCGTAGCGATCGAACCGAAATTTGTTTTCCCTGGTATTGGGGTTGTAGGAATCGAAGATACGGTTGTCATCGAAGGCGAAGCGGGGGCAAAGTATATATCGATGGGTCCACGGGAATTGATCATTGTCTAGCCTTTATAGAGTTAAAGAAGAATAGCCCATTGAGCATACCTATTAAATAGGATAAGATAAAGGAAAATTACTCAATGGATTATTTAGTAGCTCATGAAGTTATAAGAATTAATAAGGAGTGATTTAGTTTGTTTAAAAGGATACTAGTCCCTACAGACGCTTCAGAATACTCACGTCGCGCTTTAAAGACCGCATTAGAACTGGCTCGATCTATTCAGGCTGAGATAGTGTTGCTCCATGTTAGCTACACGCCACAAGCCTATTGGGGGTATACGATCTCTTATGGCATTACAGTAACGCAAGAACAACTCGATCAAAATGGAGAGCTTGCATTAGATGCAACTATGGCCGGCATAGATAGTGAGCAGGTTGTTATCAACAAAAGAGTGGAATCTGGGCATCCAGTGACTATAATTGTGGAACAAATCAAGAAAGACAATATTGATTTGGTAATTATGGGAAGCCATGGTTACGGCGCAATTGCAGGTTCGGTACTTGGAAGTGTAAGTCAACGCGTGCTGCAGCGAGCGAGTTGCCCTGTACTTATCATTAAATAAAGAGTAGTTTGTCATGTTGAAATGAATATTGTAGTTATTAAGAACAAAGGTCCCTGCTCAGGTGGCAGGGATTTTTTTCGTGGGTAGCGAATAAATAGTAGAGTTGGTTAAGTATTGAGAATGGGCGAACATATCCTAATCCAACCTAGTATGATAGACACATGGAGGCGCACCCCATGAAAGAAACTAATGTTTGGCTTAGTCCTGAAGAACTCCAGTACATGCTTCAAGGTACATTGCACTGGACAGATGTGGTATCTCGGGTAAGTACATCTAAGACGGGGATCCGGAAATTGGGTGAGGCCATCTTTGAAAGGGAAAAAGATAAACCTTCTAAGCGGATTTAAGGCAACCCTTATCGGATAACTTCATTCTTGTTAATAATATTCAGAAAGGGGCGAGTCGTAGACTTGCCCCTTTCTGAATATTATTAACAAGTATAAGGTCAAATGATGCGTCTGACCGAAACATCCTATTCTAGTTGCAAAAGTGTTTACAAATGGATATGATATTGCTAGAAGGTCAGGAAAGGTCAAAGACGAGGGTCGGAAGCCAAATTGAGGAAGATTATACAAACAAGGAGTACATCAACAATGGGAAACCTTGCGGATCGTATTGAAGAATATTTGAAACAAACTCTAGAACAAACGTCAGTAGGGTATATTATCTTGCAACGCAGCGAACTTGCAGGTGAATTTTCATGTGTCCCGTCTCAGATTAACTATGTCCTGGACACTCGCTTTACCGTGGAACGGGGATACTTAGTGGAGAGCCGTAGGGGGGGCGGAGGATATCTACGGATTATCCGTTTAGGACTGGGCCTAGAAGGTCAGTATCAACAGGTTATGCGCCAATTAATAGGAGAGCAGCTCTCTCGTGAGCGTTCAAACGGCCTAGTGGATCGATTAATGGAGGAAGAACTGATAACCATAAGGGAAGCCGCAATGATAAAATGTGTACTCTCTGGAAAAGATTTGGCAGGAAAATTTAGAGATTGGGACGTGCTACGAGCTTGTTTAATGAATAGTATTTTGACGACTCTGAGCCGGGAGGATTTAGATAAAGAAGGGAGCTGAATATATGCTTTGTCAACACTGCCAACAGCGGGAAGCGATTATGCATTTATCTATAACAGAGAACGAAAAAACTCGAGAGGTTTATCTTTGCGAACTCTGCGCGAAGATAAACCAGGAAATAGGTTTTGTTTTTCACCCCGCCATAGTGCCGGAGTTTTTAAAGGCCTTATTTGGGTTCAATCCATCTTTAATTGAGCAACCTTCTGAGAGGACTTGTCCTAAATGTGGAATTACCTTCTCTAAAATAACCCAAGTCGGCAAGTTGGGATGTAGTACGTGCTACGAAACCTTTGAAAGGCAACTTGAACCGATACTTCGACGTGTTCATGGTGGAGGACAGAATGTGGGGAAGATTCCTGCAAGGCGTGGTATTGCTCTTAAAAGTCGCTTAGAGCTGAGAGAATTGAAGGAGAAACTTCAACTCTTGATCCAGCAAGAGATGTTTGAAGAAGCTGCCGTGATAAGAGATAAGATTCGACTACTTGAGCAGTGAACTCGTTCGGCTAAAGCTGAACATCGAGACTTCGGTGGGGGAGTCTACCCCACCGAAGCAAAACATGGAACTCCCACTTATAGAAGTGGGAATCTTGAAAGTGTAACGAAAGGAGAGCAACAACATGACGCAGAAGGAACTCCTTTTACAGCATAGTGCGTGGATGACTGAAACAGATTCCCCGGTCGTCATTAGCAGTCGAGTACGCTTAGCTCGCAACCTTGAGGATTTCCCCTTCCCGCATGTTCTGGATCCCGAAGGGGCGGGTCGGATTGAACAACTCGTTTCTGAAGTCCTAATGGATATAGACGACAATATTGGGAAATTACACTATATATCTTTAACAGAACTAAATAGGGTTGAGCACCAAGTGCTCGTTGAAAAACACTTGATTAGTCCGAGTCTGGGCGGATCAATCGGAGCCTGTGGCGTGGCATTGGCACCTGACCACCGCTATGCGGTGATGGTAAATGAAGAGGATCATGTTAGAATTCAAGTGCTTATGCCTGGAAATCAACTTTTGGAGACGCACCGCTTAGCAACTGGGCTCGATGATGCACTAGAAGCAAAACTTGACTTTGCTTATCGAGAAAATCAAGGATATCTTACAGCATGCCCCACGAATGTTGGTACCGGTCTCAGAGCTTCAGTAATGGTGCATTTGCCAGGGTTGGTGATGATGAAGCAGGTACAACAGGTCCTTGGAGCACTGACACGCTTGGGGTTAGACGTACGGGGGCTATACGGTGAAGGTTCTCAAGCCTCAGGACATATGTTCCAAGTCTCCAACCAGATTACGCTTGGCAAAAGTGAAGAAGATATCTTAACTCAGCTGGATGCGGTAACCGGGCAGATTGTGGAGCATGAGCTTCAGGCCCGTCAAATCCTCCAAGTTCAAATGCCAATGCTACTAGAAGACAAGGTTTGGCGTGCTCGGGGCACCTTGCAAAATGCCCGACTACTCTCCTCGGAAGAGGCTATGCATTTGTTGTCCCATGACAGGCTAGGCTCAGATATAGGATTGTTACCGAAGCTTGTAGATTGCTTTGCTTCGTTAATCGTTGATACTCGTTCCGGATGCTTGCAATACATCCTTGATCGAGAACTTGACCCTAGCCAACGCGACGAGGAACGTGCCAGACTAGTTAGAGCTCGCACCGCGTTAGGGTGAGAGATACCATTTATAGTAATGAAAGGATGAAGAAATCATGAAGGGACGCTATACAGAACGTGCGGAGAAAGTCTTAACAATAGCCCATGATGAGGCTAGAGGAATGGGACATCAAGTTGTGGGGACTGAACATGTCTTGCTGGGATTGATTCAAGAAGGCGAAGGAATTGCTGCGCAGGCTTTGACTGGGATGGGCTTAGATCTTGCTAAAATTCGTAATCAAGTGGAACAAATTGCTGGGGTGGGTCAGCCCTTCAACGGAGAGGTGGGATTTACACCCCGAGTCAAAAGGGTTTTAGAGCTGGCGAACGAAGAGACACACCGTCAAGATGTCAACTTTATCGGAACTGAACATTTACTTTTAGGATTAATTATGGAAGGTGAAGGGATTGCTGCCAGAATTTTAGCTACTCTCAACGTGAGTCCTGAAAAGGTATGGAAACAAGTGGTTAAGCTTTTAGGTGGGGAATTAGACGAATCTACCATACCAGCCCCTAATTCTATACCCTCTTCTAAAAATAGCGGACCCGTGAGCACTCCTGCCCTGAATGAGTTTGGGCGCGACCTTACTTTACAGGCTCGCGAAGGCCGTCTGGACCCGGTGATCGGTCGAGAAAAAGAGATAGAACGTGTCATTCAGGTCCTAAGCCGCCGAACTAAAAATAATCCAGCTCTAATAGGCGAGCCTGGTGTCGGCAAAACAGCCATAGCTGAAGGATTAGCACAGGGGATTGTCAGTAATAGAGTACCGGAGATACTGGTCAATAAGCGCGTTATTACCTTGGATCTTTCTGCTATGGTAGCCGGAAGTAAATACCGTGGCGAGTTTGAAGAGCGTTTAAAGAAAGTCATGGAAGAGATCCGAGTGGATGGAAACATCATTCTCTTTATTGACGAATTGCACACTTTGATAGGAGCGGGAGCTGCGGAGGGTGCTATCGATGCTGCAAACATTTTAAAACCCGCCCTCGCGAGGGGAGAACTTCAATGCATCGGGGCAACAACGTTAGATGAATATCGTAAGTATATAGAGAAGGATTCGGCATTAGAACGGCGTTTCCAACCCATCACGGTTGGCGAGCCAACGGTAGAGGAAGCAATTTTGATTCTTCGTGGTTTACGAGATCGCTACGAAGCCCATCACCGAGTAAAGATCACGGATGAGGCGATTGAGGCAGCTACTCGACTATCTGATCGGTATATTTCGGACCGATTTTTGCCAGATAAAGCCATCGACTTAATGGATGAAGCAGCTTCGCGTGTTCGCTTGGCCAGTTTCACCTTACCGTCTGATTTAAAAGCACTCGAAGATGAGACTGAACGCTTAAAGAAAGAGAAAGAAGCAGCGGTCTCTAGCCAGGAGTTTGAGAAAGCCGCACAGATACGGGATCAGGAACAAAAACTTCGGGTTGAGCTTGTTGAACAACGAAAGACATGGCAGAATAAACGTTTCAAAGAAAATGCCATGGTCACACCAGATGATATAGCCCAGATTGTAGCAAGTTGGACGGGAATACCTGTCAAGAAGCTAGCTCAGGAGGAAAGTGAACGGCTCCTGCATCTAGAGGATATTTTACACCAAAGGGTTATCGGCCAGGAAGATGCAGTTACAGCAGTGGCCAAGGCGGTCCGCCGTGCTCGGGTAGGGTTAAAAGATCCGAATCGTCCGATTGGCTCCTTCATCTTTCTCGGACCAACTGGGGTGGGTAAGACTGAGCTCGGCCGCGCCTTGGCAGAGGCAATGTTTGGAGATGAGAAGGCACTGATCCGCATTGATATGTCGGAATATATGGAGAAACACTCCGTTTCGCGGCTTGTAGGAGCTCCTCCAGGATATGTAGGCCATGATGAAGGAGGTCAATTAACTGAAGCGGTAAGGCGTAAACCCTATGGAGTCGTCTTACTGGATGAAATCGAAAAGGCGCACCCTGAAGTATTTAACATTTTACTACAAGTGCTTGAAGATGGGCGGCTAACGGACACGAAAGGAAGGACTGTTGATTTTAGGAATACAGTGATAATCATGACGTCAAATGTGGGATCGTCCTTCCTTAGGAAAGAAGCAATGGGATTTACTCCGAAAAAAGATGAAAAGTTGGATTATAAGAATATGCGTGGACATGTCATGGAAGAGCTAAAACGTATCTTTCGTCCAGAGTTTCTGAACCGTGTCGACGAGCTTGTAGTCTTCCATGCTCTCCAAGAGAAACACTTGGAAAAAATTACGGAAATATTGATGAGTCAGGTAAGCCTTCGATTGCTTGAGCACGAGTTGGCACTTCAAGTTATGAACAGTGCTATTGAACTAATTGCTAAAGAGGGAAATGATCCGATTTTTGGGGCACGTCCCTTACGTCGTGCAATTCAACGCTTAATTGAAGATCCTCTATCTGAGAAGATACTAGAAGGTGAATTCAAAGGTGAATTCAAAGCTGGAGACAAGATTAGGGTGGAAGCAGAGGATGGAAAAATGAGGTTCTCCACCAATTGAAGGGCAAGGTAGTTTACCAGTGCTCCAATTGTGGGGCAGAAAGTCCAAAATGGTTGGGAAGGTGCCATTCCTGTGAGGAATGGAACACCTATGAACAGGCAGAGAATCAACCTAAAATGACGTCTTTCTCCAGTAAGAGAAAGACGTCACCAAAAAGGTTATCTGAGGTCCTAGCCAGCAATAGCGATAGAATTGTGACAAGCATCAGTGAATTTAATCGAGTTCTGGGTGGAGGTATCGTTAAAGATTCCATCATTATATTGACAGCAAGGCCTGGAGCGGGAAAATCGACCTTGCTGCTACAAGTGGCCGACGATGTTGCTAATAAGGGCTACAAGGTTTTATATGCTTCAGCGGAAGAAAGTGAAAGTCAAATAAAAACTCGATCAGACCGAATCCTGAAGGGAAGTAACAGGAACATATGGATATATTCTGATACAAGTATGAATCATGTTCTAGCCTCGATTGAGGAGCTTGATCCTGATTTGATTATCATCGACAGTATTCAGACTTTTACGCTTGAAGAACATAATTCCAGACCTGGTTCACCTATCCAAACGATAGAGTGCGCTAACGAGCTCTTAAAAATAGCGAAAAATAACAGTCGCCCCAGAGCAGTGATTATGGTTGGGCAAATGACAAAAGACGATGAGATAGCGGGACTCCGAGCGTTAGAGCATATGGTCGACGCGGTGTTAATTCTCAATGGGGAAAATGGAGAAGAATTAAGGGGAGCTTGGTGCAGTAAAAATCGGTTTGGAAGTACAGGAGAAATCGGCTTTTTTTCGATGACTGAACAAGGGATGTTATCCATTGATAACCCGTCTGAATTCTTTATGACCCAAAGGGGAGCGGGACAAAAGGTTTCAGGAAGTGCCTTAACTGTGATCAAAGAGGGAACACGCCCTATTATTGTAGAAATCGAAAGTCTCGTCTCTAAGTCGTTCACTCCTTATCCCTCAAGAATCGCGGAGTGCCTGAGAAGAGATCAATTAAATACCCTCATTTCTATCCTGGAACAAAGAGGTAAGATTAACCTTTATGATAAGAATGTGGTCATTAAAACGACGGGAGGACTTCAACTAAAAGAGCAATCCGCGAGCTTAGCAATTATCATGTGCATTGTTTCGTCTGTGAAAGACAAGGCAATTCCTAATGATACCGTGTTTGTAGCGGATGTAGGGCTTACTGGGGAACTTAAGAAAGTTCCTTCTATAGAAGCACGAATTCGGGAAATTGACAGAATGGGTTTTAAGCGAGTCTACATAGCTAAGAATACCCTGAGAAATTCTTCGAGATTCAAAAATCTCAAAATCATAGAGCTTAATACTTTGTATGATGTCATTATGGATTTGAATATGAAGGCCGCAGCTAAGAGTGAAACTGAGGTTCCAAGCATTGAGACTATTTAAGATGTACTCGGAGAGGGGTAAAGCCGGTTATGAGCTTCTATGCTCCTGACCGGCTTTTGAGCACTCGACGTAGTGGCAAGTGTTATTGTTAATAGGTTGGTAGGACGCGGTCATTTAATTTTTAAGTTATGGGATTGTCCAATCACTGAAGATGTTGGGCTCATTCCTCTACCTTCTCAGGCACTATGGATTTATTTTCTAGCCAGATAAGACGATCGTATACAGGCAAATACAAATAATTCATGTATAGTGAATTATTTAATTAATATTAGAGGAATTAACAGAAGAATGAAGAATTTGGGTTATTGTAGCACAACACCTCAGAGTTAAGAATCCAATTAACAAATACAAATCACCATCATCACATGGATAGAAGGCGCGTACAATTGCTACAATCTTAGTATATAATAATCTCGATGGACAGGGGAGAGTGGGAACAGTGTATTTGCGCATACCATATATCGATCGAATAGGCATTGTTCGTGATATTACGTTGATTATGACGAAACGCGGGATTAATATTATATCAATGGAAGTGGAGGAAGGGAACGTATTTTTAGAATGCCAGACTGTTGTCCAAGACCAATGTAGCGGATTTATTAAAGAATTGAGTAGTATACATGGAGTTCATGAAATTGTAGAGATTTCCTTTATGCCTTCAAAAGAACGGGCTGAACTTCTAGATGCCATCTTAACCTCAGTAAATGATGGTATTTTAGCGGTTAACCAGGATAGTATTATTACACAATGCAATCCTGCAGCAGCTCACATACTTAGGCTGCCAGCTCAGCAGGTACAGGAACACACTTTAGGACCAAAGTTGTTTAAAAATTTATTAATTCAGGAAACTCTGCAAACGGGTTGCCAGTATCACAACCGGGAAGTTTTCATCGCCTCAGATCAAGGTTATTGTGTGGTCAGTACTATACCTCTGAGAAGTAATAGCGGTGATGTAGTGGGCGTGGTTGCAGTGATTAGGGATACGCAGGATGTAAGGAAGTTGATGCGTAGTATGGCAACTTCCTTGCTGGTGACCTTTGACGACATTCCTTTTGTCAGTCCAGTCATGGACCAGGTGGTAGAACAAGTGCGCCGGTATGCTACAAGTGACTCTACGATCCTCATAACCGGCGAAACAGGAACTGGTAAGGAATTATTTGCTAGAGCGTTGCATAGTGCTTCTGGAAGGGCTAATGCTGCTTTTGTACCTATTAACTGTGCGGCCATCCCAGATACGCTGCTAGAAAGTGAATTGTTTGGGTATGAAGAAGGCGCCTTTACTGGTGCCGTCAAGGGCGGCAAGCCAGGGTTATTTGAACTTTCCAATGGAGGAACCTTATTTCTGGATGAAGTGGGAGACGTATCGGCCCATTTGCAAGTGAAGTTGCTACGTGTCCTGCAAGAACAACGCGTACGGCGGGTGGGTAGTACTAAAGAGGTAGCTATTAATGTTCGGATTATTGCTGCGACTAACCGTAATTTGGAGGATATGGTCGCAGATAAGACTTTTCGGGTGGATTTATATTATCGATTGAATGTAATCCCCTTGGTAATACCGCCTCTGAGGGAGTGCTTTGCGGATATCCGGCTGCTTAGTGAACTTTTCTTAAAACAGTTTGCAGATAAATTACAGCGTTCTGTCAAGGGATTTTCTCCCCTGGCCTTACAACGCTTAGAAGGCTATTATTGGCCCGGTAATGTACGGGAATTAAAAAATATTATTGAACGTGCTGTGAATCTAGTTGACGGTCCAGAAGTACAAGCAGAACATATATTTTTAGGTCGGTCATCTGGTGCAACAATAGTACCAACCTTAGTGCAATTTGAAACATACCAGACATTGAAGGAACGTTTGGGCGAATTAGAACGGGTTATTCTACAGGAAACTTCTTTGCGTTTCCGATCTTCTAGGCGTATGGGAGCGGTACTAGGACTTTCTCATACAGCCGTGCTGAAAAAAATGCATAAATATATGTTACCTATATAATAATGGAAAATAAAAAAATATGTAAGCCTGTAATGAGGCACGGCACTTGTGTATCTAAAGTGTAAACTTTTGGTAACAGTGGAAAGCATTTTGGAAACTTAATATTACAGCAAAAGATGAATAATAATAAAAAATTCAGATAAATAGCTTTTTAAGGACTGGCATGCTTTTTGCATAAATATATGACAGTAAAACAAGATGGATTCAGCTTACACAATCTATCAAGAAAAAAAGGAGGCGTTCAATAATATATTGGTGTAGTAAGGATGATCAACAATTAGTGCAGGAATAGAAAGTAAGGAGGAAATAAAGTTATGGAAACATTTCACAACTTGATTATCTGGGCCAACGGTTACCTATGGGGACCCCCTATGCTTATCCTACTTTTCGGGACACACTTATTCTTAACTTATAAAACCCGCTTCATCCAGAAGTACATCTTTAAAGGAATTAAGCTCTCTGTGACCAAAGACAAGTCTGCAGAAGGTGATGTGAGTCAATTTGGTGCTCTCGCAACGGCACTTGCATCTACCATTGGTACAGGAAATATCGTAGGGGTTGCGACTGCTGTTGCACTTGGCGGTCCTGGTGCTGTACTGTGGTGTTGGCTAACAGGGGTATTCGGAATTGCTACTAAATACTCAGAAGCCTTATTATCCGTTAAATATCGAGTTAAAACCTCGGACGGGACAATGCTTGGTGGCCCAATGTACGCTCTTGAAAACGGGCTGGGCCAGAAATGGCTG
>DASRMA010000223.1:0-23378 GCA_035648155.1 Desulfosporosinus sp. | reverse complement strand
GGTATAGCCGCCTTAACCACGGGAATCTTTTATATGACTAATTCGGTAATTGAAGGGGTACTCTACACGGGAGGCGCGCTAATTTTTTTGGGAATTCTCACTTACTGGAGTTTCCGTTCCCCTCGGACTCATCGATTGTGGCAGAGGTTCTCTCTAAGTACAAGTCAAACTGTAAAGGGAGGCTATGTAGCTCCGAAAGTTCAATACGAGACGTATCTAGGCCGAGTTGGAATATCTATTACCCAGTTGCGCCCGGCCGGTACGGGTGATTTTGAGGGTGAGCATTTAGATGTAGTTACTGAAGGGGGGTTTATTGGGCCGGGTACTGGGATTAAAGTGATCTCGGTTGAGGGAACTAGAATCATTGTTAGAGAAGAAAAAACCTTGTCTAAAGAAGAAAAAACATTATAAGGAGGTGAAGCTCGGTTACGACCGAGCATCAAATGAACCCATTAATTGCACCGTTAGTGATAATTGTTCTTGTGTTTGTACTCTTGAGTGTGATTCTTTCCTTTATCCCTATAGGACTTTGGATTTCTGCCTTAGCCGCAGGGGTTAACGTTGGGATTTTCAACTTGATTGGTATGCGCTTACGCCGAGTGACTCCGATGAAAATCGTGAATCCTTTGATTAAGGGACATAAAGCAGGTTTGGCGATTACGACAGACCAACTTGAAGCCCACTATCTGGCAGGCGGTAATGTTGATAGGGTCGTTAATGCCCTGATTGCTGCGGAACGCGCAGCTATCCCGCTACCGTTTGAGCGGGCAGCGGCCATCGATCTTGCAGGTCGAGATGTTCTCCAAGCCGTACAGATGTCAGTTAACCCAAAAGTGATTGAAACTCCGGTTGTTTCTGCTGTGGCGCAAAACGGAATTGAGCTTAGGGTTAAAGCCAAGGTTACTGTGCGGGCTAATATTGATCGACTGGTTGGTGGAGCAGGTGAAGAAACAATTATTGCCCGCGTTGGGGAAGGAATTGTCACTAGTATCGGGTCTTCAGTATCCCATAAAGCAGTCTTGGAAAAGCCAGAGCTGATTTCTCAAACAGTGTTAGCAAAAGGGTTGGATGCGGGGACAGCGTTTGAAATCTTATCCATTGATATGGCAGATGTCGATGTAGGTAAAAACATCGGAGCTCAGCTTCAGATGGACCAGGCCGAAGCGGATAAACGCATTGCCCAAGCTAAAGCAGAAGAACGACGCGCGATGGCTGTTGCTAGAGAACAAGAAATGAAAGCATCGGTCGAAGAGATGCGGGCGAAGGTCGTCGAAGCGGAAGCGGAAATCCCTAAAGCTATGGCTCAAGCTTTGCGTGAAGGCAAACTGGGCGTTATGGATTATTACAACATGCAAAATATTATAGCAGACACGCAAATGAGAGGAAACATTGCCCAGACTGGTAATACGGGCTCGGGCTCGGGCTCAGGATCAGGCTCAGGCTCAGGCTCAGGCTCAGGATCAGGATCAGGATCAGGATCAGGCAATGATATCCTAACGAAGAAGTAGGTGGGATTATGTCGTCGGTCCTCACAGTTGGAATTATCATCTGGGCTATTTACAGGTTGTTTACCGCAGCTACGAAAAAGAAGGGTACTCAACAAATACCGGGAACACCTGGTGGGACATGGAGAGAACAGCTAAAACAAGCCTTGGAAAATGGCCCTTATAAAGCGGGATCATTGCAGCCGGATAACCCTATGGAGTTTGAGGAAATCGAGAATTCATATGTTGAAACTGAAGGAACCCAAGAAAACCAAGAAACCAAAGGTATCAGCGAATATGTAGGATTACTTGGGTCAGAGGCATATAAGAGTACCAAAGAGACTCTTGGCGAGGAAATCGGCAACAATCCGGCAGAGTCAAGGTGTGCTAATATTTCTCTGACGAAAAGAGAACTCGTTCAAGGGGTTATGTGGGCGGAGATTTTAGGTAAACCAAGAGCTATGCATCCATACAGAGGCCCCCGAACTTAGAGGGCCACGATGACAAAGGACCGAGGATAACTTCCTCGGTCTTTTGTTGTCTTTTATCTAATCGTAAGACTCCCACTTCTATAAGTGGGAGCGTTCTACGTTGCTTCAGTGGGGGTAGAATCCCCTACTGAAGTTTCGATGTTCAGCTTAAGCTGAACGAGTTCACTAAGAACTCCTGGAGTTAAAATAGTGTTGGAACGTTGGAACAATATAAAATTGTTTATTGAGGATAATTTACCTGATTTATTGCCACACTAAGAATGCATAAAACATAGTGAGGTGAGGGTATGAAAGTACGCATTAGACCCTGGGGGGTTCTGGTCATCGGATTGATATTCAGTATTGCCCTGTCTGGGATTGCCTATGGGGCGTTAGGCGACCGTCTATTAGGCAAGGGAAGTAAAGGACAAGAAGTTATCGATTTGCAACAAAAACTCGAACAGCTGGGCTATGTCATCGAAAAGAAGGATGGAAAGTTTGGATCGAAAACAGAGGCTGCAATTCGGCTTTTTCAAAAGGAACGCGGCCTTAGAGTGGATGGATTGGCGGGAACGGAAACTATTAATGAATTAAGGCTCTTAACCGGGCAAAGTACGAATACGACAGGAAAGGCGGTTGGCAATAAGAATGTTGACACAAATCTCCTGGCACGTTGCGTAAACGCTGAGGCACGAGGAGAGCCCTACGTGGGACAAGTCGCGGTCGCGGCCGTTATTCTTAATCGGATAACAGATCCCGCCTTCCCGAAAACGATTGCTGATATTATCTACCAGCCGCGAGCCTTTTCTAGTGTGGATGACGGTCAAATCAATTTACCACCTTCAGCATCTGCATCACGGGCTGCTCAAGAAGCGGTAAATGGCTCAGATCCTTCAGGAGGGGCTGTCTTCTTTTTTAATCCCGATAAGACAAGTAATAAATACATTTGGTCAAGACCACAAATTAAAAAAATTGGAAACCATATGTTTACAAAGTAGGGGGATAGTATGCATAGAAAATTTTGGATCGGCGCATTAACGGTAGCATTGTTGATCTCCTTGGGCTGGGGATTTAACGAATACCGCTTGGCAGGAGATTATCGTCTCGACGCAGAAAATAATAATCAGCGGGCTTTTAATGATTTTGCTAGTCATCTTGATCAGCTGGAGACAGATTTGGCTAAAGGAGACGTAGCCAGTAACCCCACCCAAAAGATCCTATACTTAAGTCAAGTCTCCAGTAAAAGTGATGCAGCGCTCAAGGATTTTGCCCAAATCCCTGCTGAGCAGATTGGACTTAGCTATATTGGCCAGTTTTTAGTCCAAACTGGTGATTTTTCCAGGACATTGACACAACGAGTCGCTGGTGGTGGAAAGGTTTCTGCGGAAGAGGAAAAGACATTAAGAGATATGCATGAGCGACTCATGCCTGTGAATCAGAAAGTTCAGGATCTAATAGTTCGAATGGGCACGGAAAATTTAGTTTGGACAGATCCCAAGCCGACCATTAGAAAACGACTGGGGTTTAACGGCACTCAAATTGCAGAAGCAGCCGCGGATGGGAATGTGGCTCCATCAAAATCTGTAAGATCTGGTCTTGACCAGTTGGATGTGAGTCTTCAAAAACTTCCTCCAATTTCATATACTGGAGAGTATGACACACGCGTTGTAGCAAAACCACTAGGGCTCCCAACTGGTAAGGTAACTAGAGATCAAGCTCAAGTTACAGCAAGGGATTTTTTAAGCAAGGTTGGTTTTACCAATAATACTCCGGTATTCGCGGGGGATTCACAGAGCGCTTTGAGTACGTATACTTGGAACTATAAACAAGCTTACCTAGAAGTTAGCCATCAGGGCGGGGTTGTTACATTTTACCGAGATCAGCGTTCTATTGAGCCTCGGAAACTGAGTAAAGAGCAAGCTACCAGCAAAGCCAAGGTGATTATGCAATCGCTAGCTTGGCAAATGGTGTTAACTTCAAGTGAGGATTTCGGTGCATATATTCAATTTGATTTTATTGCTGAAAAAGAGGGGGTAAGAATTTACCCCGATAAAGTAAGGTTGATGATCGCTCTAGACAACGGTCAAGCAGTGGGCTTTGATGCAGTACCATATTACTCGTTCCATCATTCAAGAACCTTACCAGCTCAGATGCCTATGGATCTGGCGGTTGGGAAATTACGTACCGATTTTCAGGTATCTGAGAGACGCTTGGCGGTAATCGCAAAAAGCGGAAATAAAGAGGTCTATAGCTATGAATTTCGCGGTAAGTATCAGGGAGAAGAATATCTCATATACCTAAATGCTGCAACGGGTGCAGAAGAGAAAATCCAGCGGATTCTTAAGACACCACGTGGTGAATTTCTCCAGTAAAAATAGGATCACAAGACTATAAGCGAGAGGAAATATTTCCTCTCGCTCTTGTTAGTTTATAAATTATTATTACTATAAGTAAACTGGTCTATAAAAAGGGTTTTTCTAAGTTAAAGAGAATAGGCACATAATGCATTCTAAATTTAATGCATTCTATAAATTGCTCTTGAAAGTGGGGTTTGTCGGATGAAAGTCACGCCATTTACCTTAGAACGATTCTTTTCGCAAACAGAGTTTAATGTACGTTATCATCTTGCAGCCAGTGCGATTCAGGCTTGGTTGTTGCGCGAGCTTCTTAACTTGGCTAATGATCCGGATTTGCAGTTTAGTCTTTATGCGACGCGGCTAGACTATACTCAACCCGAGGGAATACCTGAGCTACGTCGGGAAATATCGCGTCTCTATTCAGCTCCTACGGATCCAGACCACGTATTCGTGACTATTGGGGCTATTGAAGCTAATTATCTTTTGTTAAGTACTTTGCTTGAGCCGGGTGATCGGTTCATCGTTCAAACCCCTTATTACCAACAGCTGTCACAGGTTGGGATAGACTTAGGGGCAACTGCCTTACTTTGGCATTATCGCGAAGATAAGGGTTTTGACATCCAGGAATTTAAAGCTCTTTTAGAACAAAAACCAGCGCTTGTCATGTTAAATACACCGCATAATCCGACAGGGTTTGTATTTTCTCCCCATGAAATGAAGCAGATTGCGGACTTATGTTTGGAACGCGGGATTTTCCTCCTTTCCGATGAGGTCTACCGCGAACTCGGGGAGACGCTTTTACCCTCCATACGTGACTATTCATCCCAAGCGGTAAGCATTGGGAGCATGTCCAAAGCCTATGGGTTAGCGGGGCTTCGAGTGGGGTGGATGGTGGCCCCTCCTGAGATCATTGCTCGTTGTGCAGCCAAACGTGATTATACATCGCTTTGCTCTCCCGTAATCGGGCAGCACTTAGCACAAACTGCCCTACGACATAAGTCCAAGATATGGGACCGTAACCGGCAACTGCGCAGGCGAAATATCACTTTATTAGAAAATTTCCTCAAGGAAAACCCCACTCTCAGATGGAAGAAATCAGAAGCCGGGGTCGTTGCTTGGGTGAGTTACTCTACTAAAATCCCTTCCGAACAGTTGGGCTGGGAATTACATAAGCAGGGTGTCCTTGTGGCACCGGGAATCTTTTTTGGAGAAGAGGACCACTTCCGACTAGGCTTTGGAGGAAATTCCGGTGAACTTGAAGCGGGTTTAGCTATTTTGTCTGATTACTTTAAAAAAACTAGTATAAGATAGCTGGCTGGAAATGAATGGATTTGTGAAAGGGGTAACCCAATGCAAAGAAAAGTGTCCATCCAAATCAGCGGAAGACAGAAGTATCCTGAAGGGCATGAAGACCAGCAAGAATTGATTACGGTGGGAACGTACTATGAAAGAAACGGTGTTTTCTATGTGATTTATAGAGATGGCGGAAATGAGACGGACACTGAAGGTATCACGACGTTTGTAAGTGTTAAAGATGGAGTGGTTGGCTTATACCGCAAGGGCGCGCTCAATAATAGGCAAGAATTCCAAAAAGGGGTGCTGAATAGAAGTATTTACGGTACTTGTTATGGAGAAATAAGGCTGAGCGTTATGCCTCACCTAGTAGAATGTGACTTGACAGTCAATGGGGGACGTATTAGTCTAGAATATGACCTTTTTGTCGATGATAATTTGGTCAGTTATAATGGGTTGTTGTTAAACATAAAGGAGGATTTCCCCCAATGAGTCTCTATGAGAGTATAAAAGAACGGGTTATGTGTCAGTTAGAAGAAGCTGCACGAACCGCAAAAGCCGTCGGAGAGTTGAATTTCATAGAATTGCCGAGTTATGTTCTGGAAGAACCAAGAGAAAAGGAACATGGAGATTTGGCAACAAATTTGGCAATGGTGTTGGCGAAACAAGCCAAACGTTCGCCTCGGGATATAGCGACCATACTCATCAAACATTTGGATACCACAGGAACATGGATAGAGTCTTCCGAAATTGCCGGTGCTGGTTTCATTAACTTCCGCTTAAATCCGCTATGGCTAACTGATGTAATTAATGAAGTGGTCGAAGCAGGTGAACGTTATGGGCAAGTGGATATCGGAAAGGGACAAAAAATTCAGGTCGAGTTCGTTAGCGCAAACCCAACTGGGTTACTGCATATGGGTAACGCCCGCGGTGCAGCACTTGGTGACAGCCTCGCTTCGTTACTCTCTATGGCAGGTTATGAAGTCTCCCGCGAATTCTATATTAATGATACAGGGAATCAAATCCATAATTTTGCCTTGTCCTTGGAATCAAGGTACTTACAACTACTAGGCCAGGATTGTCCCTTCCCAGAAGGGGGCTATCATGGCGAAGACTTGATTGAAACAGTAAAAGGACTCATTGCTAAAGTAGGGGACAAGTATCTCTCAGTGGACCCAGGGCTTCGACGTGAGTTTCTGGTGAGGTATGGTTTGGAAGAAAAGATGCAAGACATCAGGGAAACCCTTCAGGATTTCGGAGTTAACTATGATGTTTGGTTTAACGAACAATCTCTGCATGATTCGGGCGCAGTAAAATCCACCTTAGAAGAATTGGAGAAAAAAGGGTTCATTTACGATAAGGAAGGTGCGCTTTGGCTTAAATCCACTTTGTTCGGTGATGAAAAAGATGAAGTGGTGATAAGAAGTAATGGCACGCCGACCTATTTTGCTGCAGATATTGCCTACCATCGCAACAAATTTGAACGTGGATTCACACGGGTTATCAATATCTGGGGTGCCGATCATCATGGACATGTGGCTAGGTTGAAAGGTGCAATGTCTGCCTTTGGATATGACAAAGACAATCTTCAGGTTATTTTAATGCAACTCGTGCGACTTATACGAAACGGAGAAGTTGTGAAAATGTCCAAACGATCTGGACAGTACATCACCTTACGCGAGTTGATGGACGAAGTTGGCAAAGATGCAGCGCGCTTCTTCTTTAGTTTACGAGATCCTGACTCCACCGTCGACTTTGATCTTGATTTGGCGAAAGCGCAGTCCTCAGATAACCCAGTTTACTATGTGCAATACGCGCATGCTCGAATGTGCAGTATCTTGCGGCAAGCTGAGGAACTCGGAGTGATCGGAAACCTTCCGAGTGAAGAGGACTTTAAACTTCTGAGTAGCACAGAAGAACGGGACCTCCTCAAGAAGATGGCTGACTTGCCGAGCGAAGTAATTATCGCTGCACGTCTCATGGAACCCCATCGTCTAGCCCGCTATGTGCTTGACTTGGCCGCGCTCTTCCATACTTTCTACAATAGCCAGCGAGTGCTTGTTGATGATGAAAAACTGCGCAGGGTTCGATTGAGCTTAGTAGGGGCAGTGAAACAAATTATTAGTAATGTGTTGGGAATTTTAGGTGTATCTGCTCCTGAAAGGATGTAATTCTAATAATTTTAAATTTTTATTTTTTTTGTTTATAGTAATAATAAGCAGGAAATATTTAGAGGTGGGCCGAATACATTGATATTCAAAACAACGAAGGGCGGTGGAGTTGTGACCCATTCTTTAACTAGAAAAGACAAGCCAACAGAGGCAGATGTAGCTTATGAGGTATTGAAAACTCATGGTGAACCATTGCACTATCATAAATTAATTGAAGAAGTACTCCGAAACCTAGGTATTACTCAGGAGCCCATTCGAGTTGCGGCGGCACTCACACAGATCAACTTAGACACTAGATTTTCGTTTCTCGGACGGAGTGAATGGGGACTGAAGGTTTGGGAGACCGCCAAAGCTCCCAAGCGACTAATACCTATCTCCTTGGTTAACAAAACATCTTCTAATGAAGATAAGTCAGATTCCGAAGAAGACGAAGACGCGATAGATGAAGATGCCTTAGAAGTAGAAGAACATTTTGATGAGACGGATGAGGGTCAGCGCGGAGAAAAATGGTAGTCATCTAAAAAAAGAAGCTTATTGGGTTGATAATGTACGACACATCTGTAAAGGATGTCATTTATCTTGACATCCTTTACAAGTCTAGCTAAAATAGAACAGTGAGCAAAGCAAAAGATAGTTAGACACATATTAAGTCGTTGCTTGGGTGGCACCTATACACAAAACAAAGTCTTTATGACTTGGTAAAAAATAAAGCTAGTGCGGTGCTCGGACTAGCTTTATTTATGTGTTTTGTTGCAGCAGATAGTTTGGTAAAAACTATCTGCTGCTTGAGAAATAGAGGTACTCAGTTTACATTAAAAGTCTGAAAGGAAATGGTTAAGCGCATGACAAAATTTATTTTCGTAACAGGCGGCGTTGTGTCTTCCCTTGGAAAAGGAATCACGGCAGCATCCCTGGGCTGTCTTCTTAAAAATAGGGGTCTAAAAGTGGCGATACAGAAATTTGATCCTTATATTAATATTGACCCCGGAACTATGAGTCCGTATCAACACGGTGAAGTGTTTGTTACCGATGACGGGGCAGAGACAGACCTTGATTTAGGCCATTATGAGCGCTTTATCGATGTGCCCGTTTCGAAAAATAGTAATGTAACGACAGGTACAGTATACTGGTCAGTCATAAGGAAGGAACGTAAAGGGGATTATTTGGGAGGGACTGTACAGGTCATTCCTCATATTACTAATGAAATCAAAGAACGTATCTATCGTGTGGCGCGGGAGAGCCACCCAGATTTCGTGATTACTGAGATCGGAGGAACCGTCGGAGATATTGAATCCCTTCCGTTTCTCGAGGCAATTCGGCAGATGAAAAATGACATTGGAAGAGAGAATGTTATTTATATACATGTTACGCTAGTGCCCTATTTACCTATGTCTGGGGAATTGAAAACAAAGCCTACTCAGCACTCTGTTAAAGAATTACGGGGAATCGGCATCCAGCCCACTATTATTGTATGTCGCTCAGTCAAAGAACTCTCCAATGATATGAAGGAGAAATTGGCCCTCCTCTGCGACGTGGAACTAGAAGGCGTCATTCAGTGTTTGGATGCGGAAACCATTTATGAAGTTCCTTTGAAGCTCCAAGAAGAGGGGCTTGATGATATCGTCCTTCTTCGCTCGGGTATTGAGGCACCTCCGGCCGATATGACGGAGTGGAAAGCTATGGTGGAGAGAATTAAATCTCCAACGCGGGAGACTGAGATAGCGATTGTTGGAAAATACGTAGAACTCCCTGACGCCTACTTGAGTGTCGCCGAGGCCTTACGCTCAGCAGGAATCGAGCAAGGGACAAAAGTGAACGTGCGTTGGGTAAATTCAGAGACTCTTGAAGAAGAAGGCGTTGAAAAGCTCCTAACTGGCATTGCCGGAATCCTAGTTCCAGGAGGGTTCGGGAATCGAGGAATCGAGGGTAAGATTGAAGCGATTCGTTATGCGAGAGAACAAAAAATACCTTTTTTAGGAATTTGTCTTGGCATGCAGACTGCAATCATAGAATTTGCCCGCAATGTTTGTGGCATGGAACGAGCCAACAGCACTGAATTTGATGCTGACACACCATATCCGGTGATCGACATCCTTCCAGAGCAAAAAGATATTGAAGAAAAGGGCGGCACAATGCGCTTAGGTATTTCGCCTGTGAAACTAATGGAGGATAGCCTTGCTCATGAAGCATATCAAGACGAAGTCGTCTATGAGCGCCATCGTCATCGCTATGAAGTCAATAATCAGTTTCGCGCTGACCTTGAGAAGGCAGGAATGAAGTTCTCGGGGACCTCGCCAGATGGCCGTCTGGTAGAAGCTGTTGAATATCCAGATCATCCATGGTTTGTGGCCTCGCAGTTCCATCCGGAATTTAAATCACGCCCGAATAGGCCGCATCCGTTATTTAGAGAGTTTATCCGAGCGGCCCTAAAGTAACCTTCAAGCGCGATGTTCAATATGAGAACTTCGCGCTTCTAACCAAGACAGGAAGAGTTCTGCTGAACCTTGGCTCAAGGGTCTAGCACGAACTCTTCCTCTATAAAACAAACAAGTGGCCAGGCTTAGTTTGATCTGCGAGAGCAAGTAAGTGAACGTTGTAACGCAAGTTTCTTGATTAGAGGGGCAATGCCTTGGAAATAATGGAAATAGGGAGGGGACTGAACCAGTGGGCTATGTAGCAAGATGGATTGATAAAAGTGAGCAGGCACGCTTTAATGCTTTTTTGGCCAAGGACCCAAAAGGACATGTGCTCCAGTCTTGGGAGTGGGGAGAGATTAAGAGCAGGACAGGATGGATCCCCTGGCGGTTGGTTATTGAAGAAAACAAGGAGATTGTGGCGGTAGCTTCTATTCTTGAAAGAAAGATTCCGGTAGTGGGTATTCCTATTTTTTACGCTTCTCGCGGACCTGTTGTGGACTGGAATAATACAGAACTATTAGATTTTGTATTGGCGGAGATACATAAGTTAGCGAAAGCCCGCGGGGCAATTTTTCTTAAGCTAGACCCTGATGTGTCGTCTTCAGAAAACGAACTGGAACAATATCTGATTTCCAAAGGATTTAGATCTGCTGAGAGCGGCAAGGGATTCGAAGGAGTTCAACCGAAGTACGTGTTTCGTTTAGATATAACTCCGGATGAGAAGACGTTGCTAGCAAATATGCAACAAAAAACACGTTACAACATCCGTCTTGCAGTAAAAAAGGGAGTAAAAATTCGGAAGGGGACACGTGAAGATTTATCGGAATTTTATCGAGTTTTAAAGGAAACGACAGAGCGCGACCGTTTCTTGGTGCGAACCTATTCTTATTATGAGGACCTCTATGATTCCTTGGTACCCGTGGGCCTTGGAGAATTATTCATTGCCGAATATGAAGGGGAAATTATCTCCGGTACTTTGGCCTTTGTCATTGGAGATAAAGCCTGGTATATCTATGGAGCGTCGTCGAATGCTCATAGAAATGTCATGCCCAACTACTTAATTCAGTGGGAAATGATTCGTTGGGCAAAGTCCTTGGAATGCACGCTCTATGACTTTCGAGGAGTGCCAGGGAATCTGACAGAAGATAACCCGCTTTACGGGCTATATCGCTTTAAGAAGGGGTTTAACCCTGAATATACGGAATTCATCGGGGAATGGGACTTAGTGTATCGTCCGGCAATCTACTTTCTCTGGAACCACCTGGAACCAATCTATTCAGATGTCGTAAAGGGTATAATCCGTAAGTTACGACGAACGCGGAAAGGATAATACCATGGCTGAAACCTGGATTGAAGTTGACCTCGATGCTGTAGTGAAAAATTATCTAGAAATTGTTAAGCACCTTCGTTTTGAAACAAGGTGTATGGCAGTTGTGAAGGCGGATGCTTATGGCCTAGGCGCAGTAGAAGTTGCGCGTGCCTTGGAGAGAGTGGGCTGTGAAGCCTTTGCGGTCTCAAGAGTTGAAGAAGGGCTAATCTTGCGTGAGCATGGAATAGAGGGCCTAATTCTTGTGCTCGGTCCGACTACACAGGAAAAATGGCCGGCGGCGATTGCGGCGCAGTTACAGTTAACGCTTTCTGAACTATCCTCGATTGTGGGACTAAATGAGGCGTGTTCTAATCTGGAATCAGAACCTCCTACACTAGTTCAGGTGCATCTCAAGGTGGAAACTGGTATGGGGAGAACGGGTTTTGAGTTTTCTGAACTGGAAATGCTTGCTCTCGTTCTAGAAAAATGTCATCATCTTAAGGTCGCAGGAGCCTATACGCATTTCGCTCGTGCAGCCTACAAGGATAAGGCTTATACAATACTGCAATATGAACGCTTTATGTCCTTCACAGCCCGTCTGGAAGAGCTGGGGATTAAGCCAACTTGGAAGCATGTTTGTAATAGCGCGGCTTTTCTCGATTACCCGGAGTGGCATCATGACTTTGTGCGTATTGGAACTTTGCTGATCGGACATTATCCAGGGCAAGGCTTCAGTGGAAAATTAAAGTTAAGCGACCCTTGGGTAGCTAAAAGCCGGATTGTTCATCTGCGTAAAGTTCCTAAAGGAACTTTTGTAGGGTATCAAAGTATCTATCGTACGAAGGCTGAGACGCAGCTTGCGGTGATACCTGTGGGGTATGCGGATGGTTTTGGCTTAGCTCCTCATTTCACACCCTTGGGCGTGGTCGATTTCCTGAAGATTGTAATTAAAAATTTGGCAGCATTATTTGGTATCTTTCTCGGGCTTGAACGGGTGGACCTAAATGGGAAGGTGGTTCGTGTTGCCGGAAAGATAGGTATGCAGCTAACTGTAATTGACGTAGGAATGCAGAAATGTGCACTGGGAGACGAGGTTGGCATCCCTTTGCGTCGGACTGTGGCAAACCCCCGAATACCCAGGAGATATAGTCAAGACGGAGTAATGTTCTCAGAAAGGACTATGGAAGAAGGAGTTTTAGCATTAAATATAGAACGTCCTCCTTATGAGATGAACATTAGGGGAAGGAAAAGGGATGTAGGAAGTGGGTAAAATTCTTGTAGTAGATGACCAATTTGGTGTGCGGCGCTTGCTCTTTGAGACCTTTCAAGAGGATCATCACGAAGTGGAAATGGCAGCAAACGGAGCGGAAGCACTTCAAGTACTTATTGCCTTTCAGCCGGACCTCATTTTAATGGACATGAAAATGCCAGGAATGAACGGGATCGAAACATTAGTGCAAATTCGTGCCTTAGGCTGTAAGGCAAATGTGATTATGATGACGGCCTATGGGGATGTGCAGAATATGAAGCAGGCAAAGGACCTCGGGATTCTCAGCTTTATGGGTAAGCCCTTTGATTTGTTTGAGCTGAGAGAACGGGTCAGGGAGATATTAACGGTGTCATGATATTCAACACAAATATAGACCGCCTTACACATATACTTTTTTGTTATCTAAAGGCAGGAAAATCTTTCTGCATGACGAAGTATATGTTGTAGGAAGAGGTGGGAATAATGATTCTAACAACTAATACAACAATCGCTATTCAATGTTCCCAATGCGGGGAACTAGACTTTCATGCCCTCTCTCTCTTTGCATTTTCTCAGCGAGGTCGTAAGAACCTGCGTTGTGGTTGTGGTCTTCAGCTTATGTCAGTAGCCAGCAGCAACCTTCAGCAGTTCAACGTCACTTATGCTTGTGCCTACTGTGGGGAGACCCATTATTTGAGATTAAACCGGCCTGCCATATGGGGAAAGGACGCCTTGCCACTTACTTGTCCTGCCATGGAAGCCACTGTCGGATATATTGGGCCTAAGCATAAAGTCACTGAGGCTTGTCATGAACGTGAAAAATCCATTTCGGAATTGGCAGTAGAACTGGGTTATGAGGAAGATTTTGAAAATCCTGAAGTAATGCTAAGGATTTTAGATTATCTTCATCGTCTGGCTACGCAAGGAGATCTAGGGTGTGCTTGTGGAAACCATCAGTTATCCTTCGAGTTGTTACCGGACCGCATCGAACTTTATTGTGAATTATGTGAAGCAGTGGGAGTAATTTATGCAGACAGTTCGGATAATGTACGGCAAATCGAAGGAATAGATTCAATGTATCTAGCAGAGAATAAAACTTGGAATATTAATAATGCACTGCGGGGTCAACATCTTTCAAAAACGAATGAGGAGGAAGAAAAATGGCGTTAGTTTCAATGGTTGAGTTATTAGAAAAAGCACAAAAAGGACGATATGCGGTAGGGGCTTTTAACTGCAATAATATGGAAATTGTTCAGGCGATCGTGGCTGCGGCAGAAGCCGAGAATGCTCCAGTTATTATTCAGGCCAGTCAAGGTGCCATCAAATATGCGGGAGTTGAGTATATTGCGGGGTTGACGAAATTGGCGGCCGAAAATGCAAGTGTGCCTATCGCCCTACATTTGGACCATGGAACAAGTTTTGAACAAGTTATGCAGTGCGCGCGCAACGGATTTTCCTCCGTGATGATTGACGGATCGAAACACTCGTTGGAAGATAATATTGCCTTGACTAACAAAGTCATTGAAGCAGTTCGCCCTCTAGGTATGTCAGTTGAGGCCGAATTGGGTAAAATCGGCGGCACAGAAGATGACATTACTGTCAGCGACCGCGAGGCTTTGTTTACGGATCCGTCTGAAGCAGAGCACTTTGTTCAAGCGACAAAGGTGGATGCGTTAGCAATTGCCATTGGTACGGCTCATGGTCAATATATTGGAGTACCTAAACTGGATTTTGAACGATTAACGAAGATTAGAGAACGTATTTCGACTCCTATCGTTTTACACGGGTCTTCAGGAGTGCCAGATGATGCACTCATCGAAGCAATTTCACGGGGTGTTTGTAAAGTCAACATTGACACCAATATCCGTGAGGCATTTGTATGGGCCGCTCGCTTAGTACTTGAAGGAAGCTCCAAAGAAATTGACCCCCGTAAAATGTTAGGTCCAGCCCGGGAAGCTGCAACTAGGATAATTCGCGAGAAAATAAGGGTGTTCGGAAGTAATGGGAAGGCTTAAAGGTATAGAAAGAAGGCAGTATCATGGAGTTTTTCTTAGACTCGGCAAATCTCGATGAAATAAAACAAGCCTGGGATATGGGAGTGATCGCCGGCCTTACCACGAATCCTAGTTTAGTGGCTAAAGAAGGTAAGGATTTTCACGAACTCCTTAACACAGTGACTGGGATTGTGGATGGACCCATAAGCGCAGAAGTTATTGCGTTAGATCATGAGGGGATGCTACAGGAAGCAATGGTATTAGCAGCAATTCATGAGAATATTGTAGTCAAGATCCCCATGACGGAAGCTGGTCTCAAAACAGTAAAGGCCTTAAGTACCAAGAAAATAAAGACGAATGTAACGCTTGTGTTTACAGCGAACCAAGCGTTACTAGCAGCACGAGCAGGCGCCACCTATGTCAGCCCATTTTTAGGACGTCTGGATGACATTGGTGAAAATGGACTGAATTTGCTGGAAGATATGTGCGAGATTTTCCAAGTCCATGGCATTGAAACTAAAATTATTGCGGCAAGCATCCGGAACCCAGTGCATGTCACGGAAGCAGCCAAAATAGGAGCAGATTATGCAACAGTTCCATTCGGCGTTCTGAGACAGTTATTTCGTCACCCTTTGACAGATGCTGGGCTAGAAAAGTTTTTATCTGATTGGAAAAAACATAGCAAGTCGTAGTATTGCTATTGGTGTCAATTGAAAATATTTAATAATTCCGAAGGTTGGCATTCATTAATCTGTCTCAACAGGTTAATGAATGCCAACCTTTTTTGGTCTAGTCAGACACCACCCAATGTTCAATTGAACTGAACCACGAAGAGTGTTCAATACTATTAATTGTGGTTGAAAATGCCTTAAAGGTGTGTCACAATAAAGCTAGTATGATAAATGCGATAACATAATAAATGTGTTCAACGAGATAATCGTTTGTTTCCGCTAAATGGTGGAGGCGTTACGAAATACAGTGAACTCGTTCAACTAAAGATGAACATCGAGACTTCGGTGGGGGATTCTACCCCCACGGAAGAAGGGTAACGGGGCACAACTCCCACTTATAGAAGTGGGAGTCTAACGATTGGATTGATAATACTTTAAGGAGGAACGAAAAATGGAACGAGAACTTACAATGGAATTTGCCAGAGTGACAGAGGCTGCGGCACTGGCCTCCGCACGCTGGGTAGGTCTAGGAGATAAAATAGCTGCTGATAATGCAGCGGTTGAAGCCATGAGAGCAGTTTTTAACACAATTCACATGGACGGCACAGTGGTAATTGGGGAAGGGGAAATGGACGAGGCCCCGATGCTCTACATTGGAGAACGAGTCGGAAATGGCGAAAGACCAGAATTAGATGTTGCAGTTGATCCCCTAGAGGGTACGACCGCTTGTGCGAAAGGATTGCCAGGGGCAATTGCAGTTGTGGCGATTGCCCAGAGGGGCTGCTTACTTCACGCTCCAGATATGTATATGGATAAGATCGCGGGGCGTGTTTCAGAAATTATCAATTTCACCTTACAGTTATTGAACTTAGAATATCTCTCAAATGCGGTTATATCAAGGATTATATAACATGCATTGGCCTAAAAGTGTAAGGTCCATTTGAAACACGCCGATCGCGGTAGGTCCTGCTGCTGTCGGAAAGATAAGTTTGGATGCAACGGTGCTCGATAACATTACGAATGTGGCTAAAGCGTTGGGAAAGAATATTAAAGATATAACGGTCGTCATTATGGATCGCCCACGTCATTACAAACTCATTGAAGATGTACGTGCGTGCGGAGCACGCGTTCGTCTGATTAGCGATGGGGATGTTTCCCCGGCTGTTGCGTGTGCTATTGAAGAGTCGGGCGTCGATATGATGATGGGAGTTGGCGGAGCGCCTGAAGGGGTCTTAGCTGCAGCTGCCCTTCGTTGTATGGGAGGGGAAATGCAAGGCCGCCTTTGGCCGGAAAACGATGAAGACGTTGCTCGTGCTAAAGCCTTAGGGATTGAGGATGTCCATAAGTTATTAATGATGGATGACCTGGTAAGTACAGATGACGTTTTTTTTGCAGCGACTGGGATCACAGAAGGACCTTTGCTGCGTGCCGTAACCTACACCTCCAAAGGGGCTTTGACTCACACTGTTGTCATGAGAGGGAAAACAGGGACGGTCCGCTTTATTGAAGCACGTCATTGCTTTGACAAGAAACCAGATTACGCTATGAAGGGCTGCTGACTATCCCACGTATAATATATCCAATGTATGGACAAATTAGATAGGTATACCATATTTGGATTTTATTATTAACGTTGAGGTGGATCTATTTAATGAAATGTTTTAGAAATGTGCGGAAGCAGCGTGTTAGGATTGTCACAGGAAGCGTTGCGTTCTTCATTGGCCTTGGTATTTCCTTAGTTTCCGTTTTCCCGGTTTATTCGCAAGTTGTGCCAGGGACTAAAGTAATCTGCTATTCTGTGGTTACCTTGGAAGCTGGAGTGGATTTGAGAGACCTCGCAACCCGTTACAACACGACAGTCGAGGAAATACAAAAAAGGAATTCTGCAGCTCCCCTTCTACCAGGCACTAATCTCACCATCCAGGAAAACACCATCCAGGAAAACACCATTCGAGAAAAAACCATTCGAGAAAAAACCATAAAAAGGATTCAAACAGTTTCACGTGGCAGTGTAATGGCCTGGAATTGGCCAATGATCGGGGATATATCACAGGCTTACGGTTCGAAAAATGGTGACTTTCATCATGGCTTGGATATCGCAAATGCAAGTGGTAGTATCGTACGAGCTGCGAGGGCGGGTAAAGTCACTAAGACGGATTGGTTTGGGGTATATGGAATAACGGTTATGATTGATCATGGCAATGGCGTTCAAACGCTTTACGCCCATAACAGTAAACTATTGGTCAAAGTCGGAGACGCTGTCAGTGCAGGGGAAGAGATTTCTCTTTCAGGGAACACCGGAAATTCAACCGGACCTCACCTCCATTTTGAAATTAGGCATAATGGCAGAACAGTCGATCCTGAGGACTATTTGCCGAAAACTCGGATTGTAAGACTTTGAGCATTAAAAGAGCCAAACGAATAAAATAGGATCTTGACCAGCTAATGTTATTTGTGCTAATATAGTATAGTTGACTGGAATTGTGTCATTAGCAGGTGCAATATATTATTGCACCTTGATTCAAATGGGAAAGAAGGTGAAGACATGAAAGAAAATATTCACCCAAAATACGAACAAACCACGGTGACATGTGCTTGCGGAGAAGTCATTCCAACAGGAAGCACAAGAAAAGACATAAAAGTGGAAATTTGTTCGAAATGCCATCCCTTCTATACCGGAGTACAGCGGTTTGTCGATGTTGGCGGACGAGTTGATCGGTTTAAAAAGAGATATGGTATGTAAACAACGGCCTGCGGTCGTTGCTGGTGGAAAAGCAGAGCGCAAGCTCTGCTTTTTACGTAAATACGTGGCAAAGCGCGCACACAAAGCGCGAGCCCAAATAGAGCTTTCAGGCGTCATGCATAGGATTTCGAGAATAAGCCTTTGAGCCTCGAACATCGTGCATAGAGCTTCGATATAATAGATGAGGAGGGCGTAGGATGGGCAAACCAGTCCAATATGGCGGGCAAGCAGTCATAGAAGGGGTTATGATGCGTGGGCCACGTCAAAGTGTTATTGCGGTAAGGCTGCCGAATGGTGAGATCGACGTTTCTCACGTTTTGCTTAACACATGGTCTACCAAGCCTATTTTTAAGTTACCGTTAATAAGGGGGTTTGTTGCCCTCGTGGATTCTTTGATTGTTGGAACTCGCGCCTTAACTTTTTCGGCCAATCGTTCAATGGGGGAAGAAAAGGGCGGAGAAGAACTTGGGTTTTGGGAAATGGCTCTGACCATAGGATTCGCCTTTGGTCTTGGTCTTTTGCTGTTTGTAGGATTACCAACGGGAACAGCACACTTGCTTCAAGGACAGGTGACTGGTGTCATGTGGCAGAATTTATTGGAGGGCGCAATACGACTTATTGTTTTTTTCCTCTATATTGTAATCATTTCCCGACTTAAAGACATTCAACGGGTTTTTCAATATCATGGCGCAGAGCATAAAGCTATTTTTAATTATGAATCAGGGAAAGCACTAACGGTGGAAAATGCACGGCTATTCCCCAGGTTACACCCGCGTTGCGGAACAAGTTTTCTCCTGATTGTGGTCGTTGTCAGTATCTTTGTGTTCGCTTTTGTGGGTCTGACGCCCCTGTGGTGGCGTTTGCTTTCCAGAATGCTTCTCATGCCTTTCGTGGCTGGGATCGCTTATGAAATCCTTAAATTCTCTTCGCGGAATTTAGAATCTCCATGGCTTCGTTGGCTTATTGTACCAGGTTTATTATTACAAAAGTTAACCACGCGGGAACCAGATGATGCCCAACTTGAGGTGGCTTTAGCTGCTTTGAAAGGCGTTGTAGAAACAGGGCAAGAACTTACGTAAATTTTGGGGTGTGAAAGATGTTAGAAAAACTTTACGAAATTGAACGGAAATATGATGAATACACAGAGCTACTTAGTGACCCTGAAATAATATCTAATCAAGGTGAGTGGCAAAAATATGCTAGAGCCCAGGCGGGTATGACAAATCTTGTCACGACATTTAGGGAATATCAGGAAGTACTTCGTGAACTTGAGGAGACAGAAATCCTACTTCTGGAGAAGCTTGACTCTGACATGCAGGAAATGGCGGAGCAAGAGCGAGATAAATTGAAGAAGGTTTCTCAAGAGCTAGAAGAGCAAATTCAGGTCCTGCTCTTGCCCAAGGATCCGTTGGACGAGAAGAATGTTATTATGGAAATTCGGGCTGGAGCAGGCGGTGATGAGGCTGCCTTATTTGCCGGAGACCTTTATAAGATGTATACCAGATATGCAGAGGGGAAAGGGTGGAAAACGGAACTTCTCAGTGTAAGCTACTCAGATCAAGGGGGATATAAGGAAATAATTTTTCTAGTGGAGGGGCATGGAGCCTATAGTAAACTGAAGTTTGAAAGTGGTGTGCACCGGGTTCAACGGATTCCGGCAACAGAGTCCGCGGGAAGGATTCATACGTCAACGGCCACGGTAGCTGTCCTTCCCGAAGCAGAAGAAGTGGAAGTCTCGATTAATCCAAATGACTTGCGAATCGATGTTTATTGTTCAAGCGGACCTGGTGGACAGTGTGTGAATACCACGCAGTCTGCCGTAAGAGTTACCCATCTACCTACAGGAATTATTGCGACTTGCCAGGATGAAAAATCCCAGCTCAAGAACAAAGAGAAGGCCTTACGCGTCTTGCGTGCTCGTATCCTAGAGAAAGCACAAGACGAGGCAAGCGGAGAACAGGCATCTCAACGCCGAAGTCAGGTAGGCACAGGGGACAGGAGTGAACGAATTAGAACCTTTAACTTCCCTCAAGGACGGGTTACAGACCATCGCATTGGTTTAACCTTGCATCGACTGGAGACCATCCTTACCGGGGACTTGGAAGAAATCATTCAAGCACTAACTTCCTCAGATCAGGCTGAACGGCTGAAGGCGGAGATCGAATAAAGTGAAGGTTTTAGAGGGAATGCGTTGGGGAGAAGCGAGACTCTTGGAGAAAGGGATCGATAACGCCCGCTTTGATGCAGACTTATTATTAGCAGGAGTCTTAGATGTGTCACGCCACCGCCTCTATCTTGACCGGGACCTCATATTATCGGAGCAAGAGGAGGGGGACTATAGGGGTGGCATTCTTCGTCGCGCAGAGCACGAGCCTCTCCAATACATCTTAAAGCGTCAGGAGTTCATGGGAATTTCCTTCTGCATTGACGAGCGAGTACTTATTCCAAGAGCGGATAGTGAGCTTCTAGTGGAGAAATGGCTGGAACTTGTAAGATCGGAAGTTAGACAAGAGCAGGACCCTACGATTAAGGTAGTCGACCTTTGTACAGGGAGTGGAGCTCTTGCTATTGCAATGGCGTATTATTATCCTGAAGCGGAAATGGTAGGAACTGATCTTTCGCAAGATGCCTTAGACGTTGCGAGAGAAAATGCTGTGCGTTTGGGGGTCTCAGTGCAGTGGCGTCAGGGGGACTTTGTGAAGCCTATCCAGGGTGAACTCTGGGACTATATTGTTACGAATCCTCCATATGTTTCGGTGGAGGAGTATAGGGAGTGTGCTCTAGAGATTTTTTGTGAACCCTCTATGGCGTTTTTAGGGGGACAAGACGGTTTGGACTTTTACCGCAGACTGGCAGAAGAGACTAGGTCGTTATTAAGCTCTCAGGGGAAACTCCTAATGGAAATTGGCTGGAAGCAGGCTGAGGCGGTTTGTGAAATTTTCCAGATGAAAGGTTTTGAAACGCAAGTATTCCCCGACTTAGCAGGGCACGACCGGGTGATCATAGCGAGGTGAGCAAGATGGAAACAAAAAGAAGTAATATTAATGAGTTAGATCCAGATGCGGTACTGATAAAAGAGGGTGCAACGTGGTTGCAAGCAGGAGAATTAGTAGCCTTTCCGACAGAAACGGTATACGGCTTAGGGGCTAATGCTCTGGATGATTCAGCTTGTGCTAAGATTTTTGAAGCAAAAGGACGACCCAGGGATAACCCCTTAATCGTGCATGTCTGTAGCCGTGCTATGGCAAATAATTTGGTAGCAAACTGGACACCAGAAGCAGAACTATGTGTTCAACATTTCTGGCCGGGTCCGTTGACCTTGGTCATGTCGAAAACGGCCATGGTTCCGGACGTTGTCTCTGCTGGGCTTGCCAATGTGGCGATTCGTATGCCCAGTCATCCGGTTGCTCTCCGTCTGATCGAGGCAACAGGACTGCCGATTGCCGCGCCAAGTGCTAACCTCTCAGGGAAACCCAGTCCAACACGGGGCAGCCATGTGTGGCGTGATATGAAAGGCAAAATTCCGCTGATCCTAGATGCGGGAGCTTGTAAAGGTGGGCTGGAATCAACGGTACTTGACGTGAGTGGGGGGATTCCCACCATCCTTCGTCCAGGCGGTATTTCTAGGGAACAGTTAGAGGCTGTACTTGGCGAAGTTCGGGTAGACACGCCGTCCGAGACACAGCCCCCCAAAGCACCTGGCATGAAGTACCGGCACTACGCTCCTCACGGTGAGATGATTTTGATGAGTGGCTCGACCGAACGTATCATTCAGCGGATGGGACATGAAATTCAAAAGGGGCATGCAAGACTGAAAAAGGTCGGGGTTTTGTGCTCGTTGGAGAGTGCGCCTTTTTTACATAACCGACTACCAGATCTGTTGTTTGTTCTCGGGTCTAAGGATCGACTGGAAGAAGTAGCGAGTAACTTGTTTGAGGGGTTACGACTATGTGATGAACGAGGAATGGATTTAATATTGGCTGAAGGGGTGGAAGATAGCGGCCTAGGAACAGCTATAATGAACCGCTTACAGAAAGCGTCGGGTAAGCCGATTCTAAAAATATAGATTAGGACACAAGGCATTGTTCCTTAATCCGTCTAATAAACCCTTCCCCCTGCATATACATAGTGGAACGGAGGGAAGGGTATTGAATTTAGCATGGATTGTGGCAGTTGCAATTGCCCTGGGAGCAGATGCATTCTCATTGTCATTAGTTATTGGCTTGGCAGGTATCAGAAAAAGAATGATGTTGCGCTTGTCGTTGGTAGTAGCTGTTTTTCACGTGGTCATGCCGCTTGGCGGGATGATGTTAGGTCAAACACTAGGTTCGATGCTCGGCCGTTATGCCAGTGGAATAGGCGCCTTGGTACTTATCGGGTTGGGGGGGAGAATGCTATACAAAGTTTATCGACCAACCATTGAATATTTCCCTTTTAGGGAAGCTAAAAATGCTCTTTTGCATCATGACTTACCGCCTAATAGCTCACTCAGTGGATTTGGTATCTATGTGTTAGCGGCTAGTGTGAGTTTAGATGCCTTGAGTGTAGGTTTTTCACTAGGAACGATCAGAACAGATCTCTTCATCACGGTTCTGATCATAGGAACGATTGCTGGGATAATGACGGGGCTAGGGTTAGTTTTAGGGCGTGTTATGGGGACGTGGTTAGGAGATAAGGCTGAACTGCTCGGTGGCTTAGCATTACTGTTGATCGGCGTCAAATTACTCTTCTAAGGATTGGACTAAGGTGGGATCATAATGAGCTTAAAACTTCTGTTTATTTGTACAGGAAATACATGTCGAAGTCCGATGGCAGAGGGCTTAGCTAGGGTAATGTTCGGAGACTCAGTTCGAGTTGGTTCTGCAGGGCTGGAAGCATGTGATGGAGATGGTGCCAATGCCTATGCACTAGAGGCACTTAAAGAACAAAATATTGACCTCTCAAGACATCGTAGTAGAAGGATTAGAGCTGAGTTAATGGCTAATGCGGATTGGATAATCCCGATGACCCAAGCTCATGAAGCAAACTTAAGGAGTCTCTTCCCGCAACATGCACAGAAAACCCGCTATTTAGGAGATTGGGGAGATCGGAAAAGGGATATTCTCGATCCTTGGAATGGTTCTCTCGATGATTATCGTCAGACAGCACACAAAATTAGAGAATTGTTAAACGATTTAGGAGACCATCTGATTATTCCTAGCGTACCAAAAATATAATCTG
>DASRMA010000222.1:0-27524 GCA_035648155.1 Desulfosporosinus sp. | reverse complement strand
GGTTTGGGCTATTCATTTCCTTATCTAATCATCGGTGCTCTGGGATGGGTCGCTTACCGGTTGTGGAAAAAACGAAATATAGGATAAAATTACTTTACGACTGGATAAAATATCTATATACTAGACAATAGGACTAATTGAATTAACGTCAAACCTCCCTGGCACTTTAGATAAGGTGGGGGGAGGTTTTTTTAACATGTAAATGGGAGGTAATTTCATTTGAAGATTTCAAAAAGGGTAAGATCTACTCTAGGTATTATCGCGATAGCAATTGGAGCCATAGTGGCTGCTTTCGGCATACAGGGGTTTATTGTCCCTGCTGGTTTAGGTGGAGGCGGAATCGGTGGGATTGCCTTGATGTTATATTACACTTTGAAACTTCCCATTGGACTCATGACCTTCCTCTTAAATATCCCGTTATTTGTTTTAGGCTGGCGCGAGGTGAATAAAAAATTCGTCTTTAAGACCATATGGGGATTGGCGATCTTTTCACTGTGCTTGGATCTGTTTAACGGGGTTCAGACAATCGCCGTTGACGACATTTTACTTGGAGCTCTTTATGGAGGGGTAATCTTGGGAATTTCTACAAGCCTAATATTTCACTTCGGTGGCAGCCTAGGCGGCACTGACATCGTCTCCAAAGTCATTCAGCGGAAATATGGAGTTCCTATGGGAACATCTTCCCTTGCGATTAACGGGTTTATAATCCTAATCTCTTGGGCCATACTTGGCTCAAAAGCCACTCTATACACATTGGTTATGATGTTCGTCTTTGGTCGTGTTCTCGATTTAATCCAGAGCGGAGTTCCATCAAAAGCTATAACCATCGTTTCAGACCACTCCGAGGCCTTAGTTAGCAGGATAAGGGTAGATTTGGGACGGGGAGCGACTTTCTTACATGGACGAGGAGCGTATTCTTGCGAGCCTAAAGACGTGATCATTTGTGTCGTCAGCCTACCTGAAATAGGTCGACTAAAACAGGCTGTACGGGAAGTAGACCCTCAGGCCTTCATGATTGTCCAAAATGCTGGCGAAGTTTTCGGCGCAGGCTTTGTTACCAATGATTAATTAGTTAAAGTTAAGCGTAAATTTTTAGTATCTTGCAGGATTTACGTTGACTAATAGAGAATAAAAAGATGTTACCTACTACACAATAATTGTTATAATTATTGTTAGACATAGAACAGGTCGAGGGAACAGAGGAGACTTTAATGGCAGGTCTAAATAAGACAAGAAATAGACTATCGAAGGAATTTCCCTTTGATATTCTTATAATGCGTAAAATCTGGAAAATGTGGCCTTTTTATATTATGAGCCTAGCGATCGGAATCACTATTTTTATCGTTCTTATAGGGAAAAAAAGTCTCTTTTTAGTGTCATTGTTTTTCTTAATGATTGCCGTGGTTGCCCTCTACTCAAAATGGGGATTTATGTTGTTGCACGTCGTGGTCGCTTCCCTCTTAACTTTATTTGTCTTATACCGTGATATGCATCAGTATGTTCTCAGGCAATGGTTTTTGGACACCCTTGTTTATCTCTTCATTGGGCTAGTGATTAATCGTGAAGTTGATGCCATACACAAAATTCAACGTCATAACGAAGAAATTACAGCGTTATCTCACATTTCAACGTCATTAACCAAAACTCTTGATTTATGCGAATTGACGAGTCAAGTTGTGGACCATATATTTTCGCTGTTCCAGGCTGACGGTTGCACGATTTACTTAATAGAAGAAGAGAAGCAATCGTTACGGGTGATTAGCGCACGAGAAAGTCAGTGTGACCCTGAGATTCTTGATCAAATCCTTAACAGTCATCCAAGAGTTGGATTTGGTATGGTTGGCTTTGTTGCCTCGACAGGAGAGCCCATTCTCTCGGGAAATGCTGAACATGACCCTCGGGCATTACATATTCCGGGCACCCCTTTTGACGAGGAATCTGTAATGGGGATTCCCCTTAAAACTGAAGGGGAGACCTTCGGGGTGCTTTGGATTTATAAACTAAAACTAAACGTTTTTAATGAAGATGACCTTCAATTAGCACAAATCTTTGCCAATCAGGTCAGCGTGGCCTTGGCCAATGCCCGATTGTATGAACATGTCCGACACCTTTCCGAAACTGATGGCCTAACGGGACTTCTAAACTCACGTTGTTTGCTCGATTTAACGGAACGCGCTTTGGATCACGCCCAGACTACTGGGGGGTGTGTATCCCTCTTCTTTATTGATTGTGATAACTTTAAGAAGATTAATGATTGTTTTGGTCACCTTGTAGGAGATCAATTTCTGCGTTTCTTTGCCTCTGTCTTACTAGAGGGAATTAGAGACGGAGATGAGGTTATCCGATATGCAGGGGATGAGTTTGTTATTCTCCTTCCAAATACCGACTTGGAAGCCGCCACAAGTGTCGGCGAACGTTTAATCCAAACGCTCCGGGTAAGATCCATGGAAGATAATCCTGCCTTACATATCACTGTTTCAATGGGGTTGGCCACATACCCGAAGCATGCTGTATTCGCTGAAGATCTCATTAAACATGCAGATGATGCTCTTTATGCCTCAAAACGAAATGGAAAAGATCAGTTGAGCATATATGTTCCTGATAATTTGGGGCAAAACGCTTCTACTTAAATTCAGAATCCAACATTTTAAGTTCACTCAATGTGGCAAAGCGATATCCGCGATCTCGAAGAGCATCAATAATTGGACCCAACGCTTTAACAGTTTGAGTACGCTGATAACCCCCGTCATGCAGGAGGATAATAGCACCGGGAAAAACATCCTTCATAACATTATCCACAATTTGCTTAATGCCTGGGTTTCGCCAGTCTTTGCTATCAACGCTCCAAAGTGCTACGACATGATCATTTCCTTTAATGGTAGACAATTGATTTTTTGACAAGAACCCGCCTGGAGGACGGTAAAAATAGGTATGGGTACCGGTTGCGGCAAAGACCTCTTGGTCTGTCTGCTTAATTTCTTCAACTAAACGACGCTGCTGATAATCATGAGTAAAACTATGGTTTCCGATTTCATGCCCTTCCACAGCTAGGCGTTTTAACAAGTGAGGATTAGCTTGAACCGCCTGCCCTAAAACAAAGAAAGTTGCCCTGATATTCTTCTCTTTCAGGATATCCAAAACTTCTGGTGTATCAATTGGGTCTGGCCCATCATCAAAAGTAAGTGCTACGATCTTTTCCTGAGTATTAGCTTTATAATACGTTCCAGGCGCCCGAACCAGAGATGGGGCCGTCAAAGAACTGTGAGTTATAACGAGCATTCCTCCAAATGTCACTAGACACAAAAACAAAAGAACTATCTTCTGACGCGATAACACATAAATTCGCACAACCTTCACCCCCAAATTGCTTCTATATACCTATGGATAAACGCCTAGATCCATGCATATCATCCATTATTTACTTTTTGAGTTTACCGCTCAGGGATTAGGAGTGTCTGTAATATACTAAGATACTCGTGCTATAATTTTAATATCAATGAGAATAGGAAGTGACAATAATGGGAATCCAAATTGGAGTCGATGGTGGTGCCAGTAAGACCGCGATTGTCGCGTTAGATCCTAGGGGTCGAGTGCTTCGTTTCCTGCTCAAGCCAGCGAGTAATTATCATGTGGTGGGAATGGAACAAGCTGTCCGGAATATTATTGAGGGGATTAACGAAATCATGCAGGAGGAGACGGTGGAGGGGATAGGAATCACTCTTGCTGGCATTAACACTCCTGAAGACTGGAGGATCATGGCTAACGGCCTAAGGCAGAAGTTAAAGGTCTTAATTCAAAAAACAACGAACCCATACCAAGAGGTTCCTGTGGTTTTGGAGAACGACGTCTTTGGGGCTTTAATGTCTGTTCAAGGGGAATTCTCTGGTAATGTTTTAGCGGTCGGAACAGGGGCTATTGCCTTAGGAGTCAATATTACGGGTGACGTTTTTCGCTTAGGCGGCTGGGGATATCTCATTGGCGATCAAGGAAGCGGCTATGATATTGGACGTAAAGCACTAGCAGCAACAGTGGCATCCTTCGACGAGTATGGACCTAAGAGCATATTAGAAACAATGATTACTGAACATTTGGGATTGTCAACAGTTCTCGATATCAGCAACTGGCTCTACCAAAGGAAACGTACGAACAAAGAGGTGGCAGCTTTGGTTCCAGTCGTTGTAGAAGCCGTTGGCAAGGGTGACAATGTCTCAAAATTGATTCTAGCTGAGTCCGGCGAAGCTTTAGGTTTGTTAACGAAAGCTCTCCTCCGCAAAACTGGTGGCTTAGAGGTGGGTCTGGTTGGAGGTATCGGTAATATTTGGGAATTAATTGAACCATCTTTTCTTGCCACTGTAAAAGAAGAGTTTCCGAGCCTACAAATAATTAACCCTAGATTTCCTCCCAGTGTAGGCTCTGCGCTCTTGAGCAAGATCAGCCAGATACGGCACATAGAATTGTAAAAAGTATCTCAACAATAAGATGAAGTTTTCCTGGCTTCTTGGCGAGGAACCTTTTTGTGACCTGATGATGTTATAATATGAACATTATGTTCTTAGAAAGGAGCGATTTATGTGGGCCTCCGTTTCGTGTTCGGTCGCGCTGGAACAGGAAAGACCTCCCTGTGTTTGGAAGAAATTCGCAGAGAACTTCGGTTGAAGCCCTGGGGACCACCTTTGATACTCCTAGTCCCCGAGCAGGCTACCTATCAGCTGGAAGTGACCTTAGCTAATACACCAGATTTGGGCGGAAGTTTGCGTGCCCAAGTCTTGAGCTTCCGGCGCCTTGGTTGGCGTGTGTTTTCTGAAACTGGTGGAGGACAAAAGGTTGTGATCGGGGCGACAGGCAAACGGATGCTTCTACGCCGAATCCTCTTAAAGCATCGTCTTCTTTTAAAAGCGTTCGCACGATCCGCTACTCGTCCTGGTATGGCTGATCTTCTCGCTCAAGCAATTGGAGAATTCAAAACCTACCGGATTGCCCCAGACGATCTACGCAAAGTTAAAAATACAAACGGACTATTATTTGATAAACTCCAAGACTTAGCCCTTATATATGAAGAATTTCAAACAGCTTTAGGAGAAGGAATCCGTGACCCTGATGATGAACTATCAGTTCTGGCAGAAAAGATTCCATATTCACTGCTTATCCAAAGCGCGCAGGTATGGGTGGACGGGTTTACAGGGTTTACCCCTCAGGAATTAGAAGTTTTAAAAGGTATCATGATGACGGCAAATGAAGTTGTCATCACATCCCCGCTTGATCCAACTATACTTGCTGATGAACGCCAGTTGGAATCGGGTCCCTTTAAATTGGGAGAGGAGTTATTTGCAGGCCCTTGGAAGACTTATCAGGATTTACAACGCATTGCCTCAGAGTCTGGTACCCTTGTACACGCTGCTGCTTTGCTTGACAATACGAAACGCTATAAGCATCCTTGGCTCTGCCATTTAGAAAAATATTTCTTTACTTATCCGACCGTGGCTTACAAGCAGGATAAGTGTGTCAACCTAGAGGAAGGAATCCAGATCTTTTCAGCTGTCAACCGACGGGCTGAAGTGGAAGGTGTTGCTCGCGAACTACGCCGTTTTGCCAGGGATGAAAGACTATGCTGGAATGAAATGGCGGTCATGACTCGTGACCTCACAGGCTATCATGAGCTGATTACACAGGTTTTTACGTCTTATGAGATCCCTAATTTTACAGATCATAAGCGGTCTGTCCTACACCATCCCTTGATTGAGCTAATTCAATCCATAACGGAAGTGGCGGAGAGCTATTGGGCTTATGAACCACTTTTTCGGTGTTTGAAGACAGACTTTTTCCCGCTTCCAAGGAATGACATCGATTGTCTGGAAAACTACGTGCTTGAACACGGAATTCATGGAGAAAGCTGGAACAGGAACATTGCTTGGAGATACCATCGTCAGTGGTCTCTGGGGCAAAATGAGGAGCAACTTGCCACCGAAATCAAGTTTCAAACGGAGCTTAACTCCTCCAGGCAGACTGTGTATGACCTTATAGCCCCATTCATCCAAAGAGTCAGACAAGGTAGCAACGCTGATCAGTTAACGGTACGTGAAGTTACGAAAACCCTATATGACTTCCTAGAAAGGCTTAATGTTCCAGCAACCTTAAAGAATTGGTCACAAAGGGAACAAGAAAAGGGAAATCTCAGCGAGGCCAAGCTACACGAACAAATTTGGGAAGGCGTTATTCAAGTTTTAGATGAGATAGTCGTGGGATTAGGGGAAGAATGTTTGGAGCTTAAGGACTATGCATTAATTCTTACTACCGGAATAGAAGCGATCGAACTCGGGCTGATTCCACCTGGACTAGACGAGGTCTTAGTGGGGTCATTGGACCGTTCACGGAATCCTGAAGTACGAGTTCTCTTTCTACTCGGGGCAAATGAGGGGGTACTTCCTGCTCGACCTGATTCCGATGGCGTGCTTGATGCAGAGGAAAGGGAGCAGTTGGAGAAAGCAGGCGTCACTATCGCTCCCAAAGGAAAAGCCCAGACGTTTGAAGAACAATTCTTTATTTATACAGCGCTCACTCGAGCTTCAGAAAAACTTGTTGTCTGTTATCCAATGACGGATGAAGAAGGAAAAGGTCTGACAGTTTCGCCAGTTGTAACACGACTTATGAAGCTTTTCCCGCTTACAGAGAACTTCTTCGGAAATCAGAAGGACATTGACCAAATCAGTCAAGCCGATTTTGCCCTTCAGGCTTATGCCGAACAACTGCGAACGTTGCGCAAAGGAGAACAGCTTTCTCCCCTCTGGAAAGCAACCGAGATGTGGCTGACTAGGGATCCTATCCGTCAAAATCAAGTAAAACGATTGCAGGTTAGTCTTGTTGCCCAAAATCAGGAAGACAGGATATTACGACCCCTAGCAAGACGTCTATACGGTAAACGCCTGAAAGCCAGTGTTTCTCGTTTAGAACAATTCGCTAAGTGTCCTTTTGGACATTATGCCCGGTACGGTCTCAAGCTACGTGAAAGACCGACCTATCAATTATCTAGCCCGGATATGGGTGAATTCTTTCATGCTCTACTGCATGATTTTGCAATTCAATTGCAGGAACGAGGCTTAGATTGGGGGAAATTGACGAAGGAAGAATCTTGGGCACTCGTCAGTGAGCTGACGAATCGACTCGCTCCAAGTCTTCAACATGAGATCCTCCTAAGTAGCGCGCGCTACCGCTATTTGACTCATAAACTTAAACGAACCGTTCATCACGCTGTTCGAGTACTTGGAGAGCATGCACGTCGCGGTATATTTATTCCAATCCAGCTAGAAGTAGGGTTTGGTCCTACCGAAACACTTCCCGGGGTTGACATCGTGTTATCAGAAGGCGATTCGCTACTCTTATGTGGACAAATCGACCGTGTCGACGCTGGGTTTATAGATGGAAAAGTGTATTTACGTGTTCTTGATTATAAATCCCGTGAATTATCATTAGCTCTTGATTCAATCTATTATGGGCTAAATCTTCAATTGCTCACGTATTTGGATGTCGCCTTACAAGGCGCAGAAGTCTTGTTAACTACGACTTCGGTTCTTTCCTCGCCAAAGAAGGTCTTTCCTCAAAAGATTCCAGCAGGTTTTCTGTATTTTCCAGTTCTGGAACCCCAGCTGGAGGAGCAAGTCCCCCTCAGCTCGGAAGAGTTAGAACAGCACCGCGTCAAAGCCGTCAGAGTCAGCGGGTATTTATTAGCCAATCCGAGAATTTTAGAAGCCATGGATTCCTCCTTTTCTGGAGGTCAATCCGATTTACTCGGGCTCAAATTGAAGAGAGACGGGACTTTCCAAAAAGGATCAAATGTCCTGAACGAAGATCAATTTTCTTTACTCAGTGACTACCTTCATCAATGGTTCCAGCAGACGGGTGAAGAGATACTAAATGGTAATGTTTCTCTCTCCCCATATCGGCGAGGGAAGAGTACCGGCTGTATGTATTGTTCATATAAACCTGTTTGCCACTTTGATCCCTATCTTCCAGAAAACCAATACCGAGACCTACCTGCCTTAAAGCAAGAGGAAATATGGAGACGTCTTGAAGGTATAGAGAGACATCCAAGACCCCATGGACAAAAGGAGGAGATCTGACGTGAGTCAACCCAAGTGGACGGTGGAACAACATGCCGCTATCACGTTACGAGGCCAACTCTTGGTCGCTGCTGCAGCTGGTTCAGGTAAAACAGCCGTCCTGGTAGAACGGTTAATCCATCGAATCACGGATTGTGAAGACCCTGTGGATGTTGATCGCTTTCTTGTGGTGACCTTTACCAAAGCAGCTGCAAATCAGATGCGGGAGCGTATAGGTAAAGCCTTAGACGATAAATTATTTCGTGAACAAGAGTCTCACGAAGTTGAGCGACTACTCCAACAGCGTACGCTACTTAATCGAGCAAGCATCACTACGTTACATTCTTTCTGTTTGGAGTTAATTAGGAAGTATTTTTACCAACTTGAACTTGATCCTGCGTTTAGGGTTGCGGATCAAGCAGAGGCTGACCTTCTGCGCCAAGATGTCGTTGAAGATCTCTTTGAATCTAGATATAAACGTGTCGACCTTGCCTTCTTAAAACTAGTCGATGCTTTCGGTTCGGATCGTGATGATCAACCGTTGATGGAACATATATTGCGTCTGTATGTGTTTGCCTATAGTCAACCCCACCCGGCTGTGTGGCTAAGTCAACTTGATCGTGCCTATATGTGGGATGACCCTGAATCCATGATACAGAGCCCTTGGGGTCAAGCCGTTCGACAAGGAATACTAGACCTTGTGAGTGAAAGCTTAAACTTACTTGGAAGGGCTGAACAGATTGCTCAGCGGCCGGGGGGGCCAGCCTTGTACGCTGCGACTTTACAGGATGATTTGAACAGAGTCGAGTTGCTGAATCGTGCCTTGAAAGAAGGACTATGGACTGAAGTCGAAGCGCAGTATAGGTCGGTTATCGAATACCCTAAACTGCCCCCCATACGATCTAAATCCAGGAATAAAGTTGCTCCAGACTCAGTAAAATTTAATGAGCAATTCCAAAAAGAGCTACAAGAAGAATGTAAGAAATTGAGAGATGAGGCTAAGAAGAAACTCAATTCATTAAAAAACATGGTCTTTGCTTATCCTCTTGAGGATCAGCTCCCTGCCTTACGCGAGATGGGGGCAATGGCACAAACGATTGGAGCCTTAGTGATCGAGTTTTCGCAAGTCTATGCAGCTGCCAAGGGACAGCGTAATATCTTAGACTTTACTGACTTGGAACATTTTTCCCTTCAACTATTAGAGGAAAACGGCGAGGCTTCTTTGATTGCTGAAGGGTTAAAAAACTTTTTCGAGGAAGTTTTGGTGGATGAATATCAGGATATCAACCCTGTCCAAGAACGTATTCTGCAACTGGTATCAAGGCAAGAGGAGTCCCCAAATCTCTTTATGGTTGGAGATGTTAAGCAGAGCATTTATCGCTTTCGCATGGCTGACCCCAGCTTGTTTCTCGCAAAATACAGCAATCTGCCACATTGGCATCCTGGAATACCCAGCGGCACGTCTCCCACGGAGATTGTAATTGATCTGAACCGCAACTTTAGAAGTCGCCGTGAAGTGGTGGAGGGGGTAAATTTTCTCTTCCGACAGATTATGACAAAAGGCGCCGGAGAAATACCTTATGACGATCAAGCGGCCTTACAATACGGCGCGTCGTTTGTCACTGGGCAGGATCAAATCCTAACAGCCGAAGGGCCGATAGAAATCCACCTTATTGACCCCAAAAGCATCAGAAACCAGTTAGCCTCTTCCCTTGATGAGGGAATAAACGATTCTGACAACGCCGAAGGCACTCCTACGGAAAGTGTCTCAGATAGTGACGATGAATCAACTTCAGGAACCGATGACACCATATCTCCTGAAGATCTTGATAAGGCTAGAATCGAGGCACGTCTGGTCAGTGATCGGATCCAACGCATAGTTCAAGAGGTAGAATTTCAGATTTTCGATAAATCACTCAAGGATTTTCGACCCGTTCAATACTCTGATATTGTAATCTTGATGCGTTCCTACTCGGCAGTTGCTCCAATTTACGTGGAAGAATTCCAAAATGTCCATATCCCAGTTTATGCTGAAACGACGACTGGGTACTTCGGAGCCAGTGAAGTGGAAACGATGTTGTCTCTTCTGAAAATCATCGATAATCCTCACATGGATATCCCTTTAGCTGCAGTCCTGCGTTCTCCAATCGTTGGCCTAAACGGGAGTGAATTAGGTAAAATCCGAATGATGCTTCCTGAAGGAGATTTTTATGAAGCCTTGACGCTTGCGGTTTGGAGTAGTATAACGGATGGAAGTCTACCAGAGGAAAGCACTACCGAATTCAAGCAAATCTTGGGGCTCTATGAACAATCCTGGGAAACGCTGCTAGAAAAGGCCCACCTAATATTGGCTACTGCGCTGTCCCTAAAGAATAAAATCACGAATTTTTGGAACAAACTACAAGCCTGGCGAACGCGGTCCCGCCGTACTTCATTAGCGGATCTTCTCTGGTCACTATATGAGGAGACTGGGTACTTGAATTATGTCGCAACATTACCAGCAGGAGCTCAACGACAAGCCAATCTTAGGGTGCTTTATGACCGTGCAAGCCGCTTTGAAGCAACACGGTACCGTGGATTATTCCGCTTTCTTCGCTTTCTAGATCGTTTCCAGGGGCAAGGCAAGGATATGGGAAATGCTCGTACTTTAGGAGAAACTGAAAACGTCGTGCGCTTGATAACAGTTCACGCTAGCAAGGGCTTGGAATTTCCAGTAGTTTTTGTTGTCGGCCTAGGTCGAACGTTTAATACACAAAGCCTTAAAGGCAAGGTGCTTCTTCACTCCAAATTAGGACTGGGAATGCCGATCATTGATATCGATAATAATGTACGTTATCCCTCTTTGATTCAGTACGCAGTCAAACAACGACTGGCTCAAGAAACTTTAGCAGAAGAGTTGCGTATTCTTTACGTTGCCCTTACTCGCGCCAAAGAACGACTGTTCCTCTATGGTACTATGGATAACATAGATAAGGCATTCATTAAATGGAATGGAACTCTAGAATGGGAAGAAGTAGCACTACCGGAAGGTCAACTCCGAAGTGCCAAATGCTTTCTTGATTGGATTGGCCCAGCGTTAGCTCGCCATCCCGGACAGCTCTTCGGCGAAAATGAGAGACAATCAGTCTTATCCATTCCTGAGATCAAGTCACTCTGGCAGATCCAGATTCACCGCAGCTTAACATTGAGAAAAGAAGGCAACCGGCAGAATAATCTCGTGGAAAGTATAGACGGAACCCTAGTGGAGTGCATCGATCAAAGCGAAGAGGAGGAAATTGAGAAGGATCAATTGTCTTCAGAGATCAACCGTAGGCTTAGTTGGCAGTATCCACGCCTCAATTCTGTCAGTCAGGTAGCGAAAACCAGTGTCAGTGAATTGAAACGTCAATACAACTGGCATGCAAACGAAGGCACAACTCCGCTATCTACTCTTTGGAAATACGAAACTTATATAAAACGGCCAAAATTTCTTCAAGAAGCACATGAGCTCACTGCGGCTGAACGAGGAACCGCCTTGCACACAGCGATGCAGCACCTTCCTTTTGAAGAATGGGCAACAAAGTGGCGTACTTTGTCCGCAATGGAACAGATCAACAATGTCAGCGGATTTCTGTGTATGCTCAAGCAACGTGAAATTCTCGGACAAAAACAAAAAAATAGTATAAGGGCAGTACAGATTACTCATTTTCTGGACTCTCATCTGGGAGAGCGGATATTTAGAGCACAGCAAATACTTAGAGAGATTCCTTTTACGTTAACTTTCCCGTCCGAGAACAAATCCAATATATTAGTTCAGGGTGTCATCGATGTTATTTTGATTAGTAAGGACGAGTACCAGGAAATTCATGCTGAAATTCTCGACTATAAGACAGATGCATTTCGGATAGTGGGCACTGACGGAATGGGAAACAACGAAACTAATCCGGAGCAGATTTTGTTAGAACGATATACTCTCCAACTTTCACTCTATGCTATTGCGGTTGAACGTCTACTTAAAATAAATGTCTCACGCTGTACGCTTTATTCATTTGCGCTTGGACGTGAGATTGCCATATCAGAGGAGCTTCGCAATAACATTCAAGTACCCGGCTTTCCCTTTTTAGATAAACGAAACACAATCTAGTCAATTTCTTAAAGAACCTGTTGATTCCAAAGTATTTTAAGTCATTATCAGAATTACTAATAGATTAATCAGAATTACCAATGTACAAATCACACTTTTCTGTCCATTTAAAACAGGACTTTCTATTTCTATGGCGAACAAATATATATAGTGATCGCGATTATAAATATGTATATATGATTGTGATTGTAATAACTATCTTTATAACAGTGAGTAAGGATGAAGAGGTGTTGTAATGAGTCAAAGTAAAATTGGAGCTGTTTTGATCGTAGGGGCAGGAATCGCGGGTATTCAGTCTGCACTTGATTTAGCGGAGTCGGGATACTTAGTTCATTTGGTAGAAGAGTCGTCAGCGATTGGCGGAACTATGCCTATGTTGGATAAGACATTCCCTACTAATGATTGCTCCATGTGTATTTTGTCCCCTAAATTAGTAGAATGCGGACGCCATCTCAATATTCGCATCTATACTAATTCTCAGGTTACCAAAACAGAAGGTGAAGCAGGGAATTTCAGAATAACCATTAAACAGAAGGCACGTTATATTGACACAGAAAAATGTACGGGTTGTGGCTCGTGTGCTGCCGTTTGTCCAGTAAAAGTAAATGATGAGTTTAATCAGGGCATAGGAAAACGTAAGGCTGTTTTCAAACAGTATTCTCAAGCTTTCCCGAATGCTTATGCAATCGATGAAAAGAATTGTTTGTTTCAGAAACATGGTCAACTCAAAGGCAAAGACGTTTGCAAAAAATGCGTCACGGCCTGTCAAGCTGGAGCCATAGACCATGCAATGGAAGACAAAGAGATCAATATTGAAGTAGGGTCGATGATTCTTAACCCTGGCTTTAAAGTCTTTGATGCTTCAAAATTGGATTATTACGGTTATGGCAAAATCAAAAGCGTTGTTACCAGCCTTGAGTTTGAACGTCTTTTAAGTGCTTCAGGACCCTTTGATGGACATCTGGTACGACCTTTTGACCAGAAAGAACCTCAGAAAATTGCCTGGATTCAATGTGTTGGTTCCAGAAATGCTAAAATTGATAAGAATTATTGTTCCGGCGTTTGCTGTATGTACGCCATCAAAGAAGCGGTCATTGCCAAAGAGCACAGCCATATTCCCGTCGATACGACTATTTTCTATATGGATATGAGAACCCATGGCAAAGATTTCGAGAAGTATTATGAGAGCGCTAAGAATCAACATGGTGTTAAATTTGTACGATCTCGTATTTATGAGGTGACCGAAGCAACAGATGGTTCAGGTGATTCTGTCCTCAGATATTCTACAGAAGATGGCCAAATATTGACTGAACAATACGATTTGGTGGTTCTGTCTGTAGGAATAGAACCAGGGGATAGTTCTAAAGAATTAGCCAAAATACTCGATCTACAAGTCAACAAATTCGGTTTTGCGGAAATTGAACCTCTCAGCGGTGTGAATACATCTAGAGAAGGTATATTCGCAGCAGGCGCTTTTAGTGGGCCAAGAGATATTCCGGAAACCGTCATGCAAGCCAGTGCAGCTGCAGGTGCAGTAGCCTCTTTATTATCGGAAGAACGTGGAACCCTTGTTAGTGATAAAAAATATCCGCCTGAAATGCAAGTTGCTGGAGATGTTATCCGAACGGGAGTATTTATTTGTCACTGCGGTGTCAATATCGGCAGCATTGTAGATGTCCCTGCTGTTGTAGCATATGCGCAGACCCTACCGACGGTTGTCTATGCAACTGAGAAAATCTATGCCTGTTCGCAGGATGCTCAGGCTTCTATTAAAGCTATAATAACCGAACAAAAACTTAACAGAGTCGTAGTCTCTTCCTGTAGCCCACGAACTCATGAGCCATTATTTCAAGAAACCTTGAAAGAAGCTGGTTTAAACGCTCATCTGTTTGACATGGCCAATATTCGCGACCAATGTTCTTGGGTTCATATGAAGGAGCCTGTACTAGCGACCGAAAAAGCGAAAGACCTCACTAAATTAGCAATTATCCGTGCCTCTATGCAGATACCTGTTCAGCCTATATTTATGGATATGAACCATACTGCCTTGGTTATCGGCGGTGGGGTAGCCGGGATGACGAGCGCCTTGTCGTTAGCTGATCAAGGGTATGAAGTTCATCTATTGGAAAAAGCTAAGGTTTTGGGTGGCGTAGCTCGTAGATTCTCCGCAGGGTTTAGAGGGGAAGATATGAAAGCGTTTGTTGCAGAACTGATTGCAAACGTCAGCAAACATCCTAAAATTAAACTCCATATCGGTGCAGAAATTAAAGATGTTGGTGGCTTCTTAGGTAGCTTTACGACGACCTTAGTTGATGGAGAACAGATCGAGCACGGCGTGGCTATTATTACAATCGGTGGTCAGGAATATAAGCCTAAGGAATACTTATACGGGCAAGACGACCACGTCATGACACAACTTGAATTAGATGAAGCTTTGGTGAGTAATGATTCAAGAGTGAGAACTGCACAGAATTATGTCTTTATCCAATGCGTTGGCTCACGTTGTGAAGAAAATCCTTATTGCAGCCGTACATGCTGTACTAAATCCGTCAAGTTAGCGCTTAAAGTAAAGACTAAGAATCCAGCAGCTAATGTCTTCATCCTGTATCGTGATATGAGAACCTATGGCTACTTTGAAGAGGATTATGAAACTGCAAGAAAAATTGGCATAATTTTTGTCCGTTACAGTGAGAATGACAAGCCTGTCTTGACTAAAGAAGGAGAGACTCTCGTCGTAACGGTTAGGGACCATGTCTTAGATCGACCGCTGGAAATAGAAGCAGATGTTGTTTGCTTAGCGGCTGCAATTATAGCACCTTCAGATGGCAAGAAACTTTCCAAATGGTTCAAAATTCCCCTAAATGACGAAGGCTTTTTCTTAGAGGCGCATATGAAATTAAGACCTGTTGATTTCAGCACTGACGGTGTATTCATGGCAGGCCTAGCTCATAGTCCTAAAAATACCGAGGAAGTTATTGCACAGGCCAAAGCAGCAGCAGGACGTGCTGGTGTCGCCTTGTCTAAGGCAATGGTAGAATCGGCAGGCTTAAATGCATTTGTTGATAAACGTAAATGTACTGCCTGTGGTACTTGTGAAGCTGTTTGTTCGGCTAAAGCCGTTACGGTTGATCTCGTTAACCGCGTAGCCGTAGTCAATGATGCTCTATGTAAAGGCTGTGGAGCATGTGCTTCTAGTTGCCGTTGCGGTGCCATAAATCTTAGAGGTTGTACTAATGAGCAAATAGCAGCGATGTTAAACTCGTTCTAGATTCAAAGCGCCTCAATAATTATGGGAAGGTAGATGAGTATGGGAGAATGTCAGGTAAATACAGAGACTAAAGGTTTCCAGCCTAAAATAGTCGCTTTTTTGTGTAACTGGTGTAGTTATGCCGGAGCAGATCTTGCAGGTGTCGGCAGATTTCAATATCCAGCAACTATTAGAACGATCAGAGTTCCTTGTTCCGGCAGAATCAATCCTTTGTATATCTTGAAAGCAATGGCCAATGGGGCAGACGGGGTCTTGATCTCGGGTTGCCACCCTGGTGATTGTCATTATATGAGCGGAAATTATGTTGCACGAAGGAAATTCGCGCTCATCGATTCTCTTTTAAAGCATGTAGGTTTAGAAGAAGGACGGGTAAGTTTTTCCTGGGTATCGGCAGCAGAAGGTGTTCGATTTGCTGAAGTAGTCAAAGGGGTTACTGAGCGAGTTACTGCGCTTGGTCCCAATAACGGTGTATTTAAAGTAGAAGACGGGGGGGGAACGAATGAATAGCATCATTGATGATATCCGAAAAACGGCACGTCAATTACTGACTGAAGGGAAAGTAGACGTTGTTATCGGCTATGAAAAAGGTTCCTTACCTCTGAAAGCAACGCCTTGCTTTGTGCGTTCTCCTCAAGATGTTGATAAATTAATCTGGGATCAAACCTGTGAGAACAATTTAGCAGCTTTTGTAGCTAAGACTCTAGGGAAAAAAGCCATTATTGCTAAAGGCTGTGACAGCAGAGCTTTAATGGTCCTAATACAAGAAAACCAGGTAGTAAGAGATGATTTATATATAATCGGTGTTTCCTGTCAAGGTGTTATCGATCAGCGGAAAATCGAGGCAGAAACAGGAGAAATCATCGGAGCTAGCATTACGGACGAAAAAATATCTGTTCAAGGTATGGAATGTGACAAAGAGTACAGCTTTACAGACGTCAAAGATGTTACTTGTCAAACGTGCCGTTATCCAAATCCCGTTCTTGAGGATGTTCATATTGGTGGGTCTATTGAGGTTCCTGAACAAGCTACACTTTTTGCTGATGTCATCGACATGGAAAACAAGTCTGATAACGAGCGGAAAGCTTACTTTAAAGAACAAATGAGTAAATGTATTCGCTGTTATGCCTGCCGTAATGTCTGTCCTCTGTGTTATTGCCAGGAATGTTTTGTGGATTGCAATTCCCCTAAATGGCTTACAGGCGGAGTTGATAGTGCTGAAAATCTTCTCTTTCAAACAGGACGTGCGCTTCATTTGGCCGGGCGGTGTGTAGAATGTGGTGCGTGTAGTCGGGCCTGTCCACAGGGTGTGGATATCAGAGCTTTGAGCCGTAAGGTAAATAAAGATGTCAAAGAGATGTATAACCATGAATCAGGCTTAACAGAAGAAGTTAAACCGGCTCTTAATGTATACAGCACAGATGATCCAGAAGCATTTTTGGTAAAGGAGTGAGGTGAAGAATATGAAGATAAGTAAAGAGAAATTTGGCCAAGCATTTGATGCTTTAGTCGCTGAGTACCAAATAATTGCTCCAGTTATTACTGACGGTGATGTTAATTACAAGGCAGTAAAGAGCTTCTCCGAAGTCAAACAAAATTATCTGAATTCCAAACTTCCTCCTAAATCCTTCTTATTTCCTCAACATGAGAAACTCTTGTCTTATAAAAAAGAAGGCAAGGATGTAACTGTTAAGAATGAACTGAAGGTAGAAAAAACCATTTTATTTGGAATCAGACCTTGTGATGCTAAATCAATGCTACTTTTAGACAAAGTATTCAAGAATGATGAGTATAGAGACCCTTATTATTATGAGCGTCGTGATAATAGCATCATTATCGGAATTGCCTGTAATAAGATCGCTCCTACCTGTTTTTGTTCTTCTATGGGTATTTCCCCAGCTAGTAGTAAAGGCTCCGATATCTTTCTAGTTGATTTAGGAAATTCCTACCATGTAGAAATCATCACTGAAAAAGGAAAAGCGTTAACAGCAGGTCTACAAGAACTTGCTGAACTAACCGCCGAGGAACAAGCCTTAGTTAACACTATTAAAAGTGCCGAGACACCCAGTAAGGTAGATGTCTCAACGATTACCGCCAAACTTGACAAAATGTTTGATCATCCTTATTGGGATACTCTCCATGAAAAGTGCTTAAGCTGTAATGCTTGTTCTTTCTCTTGCCCTACCTGCCATTGCTTCGATATTTCTGAGGAAGTGCATAAGAATGAAGGAAGCAGAGTCAGAACGTGGGATGGTTGTATGGCACCGCTCTTTACCTTGCACGGTTCGGGTCATAACCCTCGGGATAAGAAAAAAGCCCGTTGGCGCCAACGAATGTTACACAAGTTTAACTATTTTGTCCATAACAATGGGGATATTGCGTGTGTGGGTTGCGGTCGTTGCATTAAAAGTTGCCCAGTTAATATGGATATACGGCAGGCCATTGATGGGGTCAACAAAGCAGAATTGGTGGTGGACTAATGGAACAGAATCCTTATATCCCTATTACAATGAAGCTCATTAAAAACTTATGTGAAACTGAAGATAAATTGGTCAATACTTTTACATTGCAGTTTTTAAATAAAGAAGATGAAGAAAACTTCAAATACATGCCTGGTCAGTTCGCGGAACTAAGTGCCTATGGTCACGGAGAAGCTCCCTTTGGGATCGCAACATCGCCTACTGAACCTGGAATTATTAAGTTCTCCGTTGCTAAAGTAGGGTGCGTGTCTAATGCCCTACACCTCATGGAAGAGGGAACTATGGTCGGGGTAAGAGGACCTATGGGGAACTATTATCCGATGGAAACGTTTAAAGGTAAAAATCTCGTCATTATCGGTGGAGGTTTTGCTTTTACCACTTTGCGCTCGATGGCCGTCTATATGCTGGATGAAAAACATCGTGCTGACTATGGTGATATTACCGTGATTTACGGTGCTAGGAACCCAGGACTGTTGCTCTACAAAGAGGAATTAGCGGAGTGGGAAGCTAATCCCAAGATTAATTTGATCACCACTATTGACAGACCGGCCGAAGGTTGGAATAAACACGTGGGCTTTATTCCAACTATTGTAGGTGAAGTAGCACCTTCAGCTGTGGACACCTATGCTGTTGTGTGTGGCCCCCCCGTCATGATTAAATACACTTTGCCAGTTCTAGAAAAACTAGGATTTACTCCTGAGCAGATCTATACTTCTTTAGAAATGCGGATGAAGTGCGGGTTGGGAATATGCGGCCGCTGCAATATCGGACCGAAATATGTCTGTAAAGATGGACCCGTATTTTCCATGGCTCAATTAAAAGAACTGCCTAGTGAATATTAATTTAAGCCGGAGGTGATAGTAAGATGGGTGAACCCATAAGAATTAAAAGTTTAGATCCAACCTTGCGTGATGAAATAGCTGTCCGAATGAATAGTTATGATTTTTCTAAATGCCTTACTTGCGGTATGTGTACGGCTGGATGTGTTTATAGTGATCTTCACGATAATCAAGACCCTCGTAAATTTATTCGTAAAGTAGCACTGGGTATGCGGGAAGAAGCAGCAAATGATCCCTTTATCTGGAATTGTACAATGTGTGAACGATGTACCGTAGAATGCCCTATGGGAGTGAATATTTCCGCACTCACAAGAACCTACCGTGGGACTCAAATGGCGCCCGGCCATCTACAAATTATTGCCGATGATCATATTCGTTCAGGTAACCAAATGGGAGTCGAACAAATTGATTATGATGAGACGATCGAGTGGATTGAGGAATTAATGCAGGAAGATCTGAACGATCCTACCTTTAAGATTCCTATTGACGTGCCTAATGCAGATTTTATGTTTGGTTTCAATGCTCGAGAGATTAAGCATTATCCGAGTGAACTGCAAACTATTCTAAATATTTTCCACGCAGCCAAAGCAAACTATACGCTTAGTAGTAAACGCTGGGATGCGACTAATATTTGTTTGTTCACGGGCAAAGATGATGAGTTCTGTGAAATTTCACGACCACTCTTCGAAGAAGCAGAGCGACTAAATCCTAAGGAAATTATTGTCACAGAGTGTGGTCATGCTTTCAGATCGACAAGAGTTTTTGCACGAAAGTTCTGGAAGGGGAAACCAATGCCGGTCCGTCACATAGTCGAGCTGTATGCTGATTGGATTAAAGACGGCACATTAAAACCAGATAAAACCAGAAATACGCTTTCTGTAACCCTCCACGATCCCTGTAATACTGTTCGTAAAGAAGGAGTCTCTGAACCACAACGTTATGTCTTAGAAAATACTGTCATGGATTTCCGCGACATGAATCCTAACGGTAAGTATAATATTTGTTGTGGAGCAGGTGGAGGAGCTTTAGCCGTAGCTGCTACCAAACAGATGCGTATGATTAAAGCAAAGCCTAAAGTTGATCAATTAGTTGCTACTGGTGCAAAAATAGGGTGTATTCCCTGTCATAACTGCATCGACCAGTTTAACGACATGAATAAATACTACAAGCTTGGTCTAAGAATACAGCATCTTAGCCCCTTACTAGAAATTGCCTTAGGGTTAACAGAAGAAGATTGATTTTACTTTTCAAGAAACGAGGAAGCCCCGGTGACCGGAATTGCGTCGCACGGGGCTTCCTCATTTATTCCTTTTCCTTTTCCCTTTCCTTAAACGAAGCACAACTCCTAATAACACAAGTAATACCAACGTCGCGAGCATGATATTGGTAAGTAGCTTGTACTTACCTGTAGTCCCAGCAGCGTCGATCGTTGAAGGGTTTCTAACTTCTTCTCCTAACTCTGTTTGAGTTACGCCTTCACTTTCAATAATAGCTTTGTAATTCAAGACTTCGTAAATGGGAGAACGAAGAGTATCGTTACCATAAACTAACCGAAATTGGCTGCTCACCGTATCTTTAAACACCAATTTATTAAGATGATAGTATACTATTACAGACTTTGGGTTAATGGGTTCGGAATCATGATTGTGGATAATGAGCCTAAGTTTATCAATGGCTGGATTATTCGTCCATTGGATATCTTTTTTCACAGAAGAATCTAAGAGGAGATGGGTGAAAAGTTCTCCTTCTGATAAATAATGCGTTGCCTCATTGTTTATTCCGAAAAGGCCATATGTTCGCTCACTTAGATCATCAATCTTGAGTTCTAACCGAAAGGCGTTAAGGTGGTTTACCTGAATCGTGATAATTGAATCCGTTCCATCTTGAGTTGAGATATATTGAGCTTCTTCTGATAGAATGAACGATGCTTTTTCTGTCTCGGTTGATGCGTCTTGGATCGAAGCAAGAAAGTAAGGTACTTCTTCATCCTTGTCATTAATTACTCTTAAGTCATTGAGGTAATCACTGTGAGCATAGACTGCCTTGTCCAGAACAACCGATTTATACCCCATCAAATTATCAGTTTGAATTAGTCGTGAATACTGAAAACTGCTTCCAGCGTATACAGACCTCACAAGCAGCAAAAGAAGTATAAACAAAATAGCTATGATTTTATTAATAGAATAGACCGTTCTAATCTGACACAATTTATGATAGGGATAGGATATCAGAAGTCTCTTAAAATCAGCATACTTACTCAAAAATATTCCGCCTTTCTTGTTTTCTATTATAATACTCCTGTCCATGTGAAAGCTAGCCAATTATATTACATAATTTTACTATTACTATACATTCATCTAAGTATATTAATGCAACTTTGCTAATTAGTTATTACGCGATTCCTTGATAGTGTTATAATAAGGTATGGTAAATAAATATTGCCTATAAACGTAATTCGAAATGTAAAGTAGGCAAGTAGTGAAAGAGAGATAAAAGGATGACAGTAACTATTTTAACGGATAGTACAAGCTATTTGGGTGAGGACATTAGAAAAGATTTAAATATTAAGATGGTATCACTAAATCTCACCTTTGGCGATGAGAGCATGAGAGAAGTTGACATAGATAATGATCAATTTTACAAGATGATGGCTTCAAATGGAATTCCAACATCCTCACAACCTTCAGTGGGAGACATGTATAACGAAATGCTTGATGTGGTAAAGTCGGGACATAGTCTATGTTGTATTTTCTTATCTTCTGATATGAGTGGAACTTTAACAACAGGTCAAATAGCAAAAGAGATGGTTTTGGAAAAGTATGAGAATGCCAAGATCGAGATTGTTGATTCTAGGTCCAACTGTATGCAACTTGGCTTTGCAGTCGTCGCGGCAGCAAGAGCAGCTAAAGCAGAAAAGGAATTGGAGCAGGTTAAACAAGCAGCGTTAGACAATATTGAAAGAAGTCGGTTCTTATTTATACCCGAGAATCTCGATTACTTAAAAAAAGGTGGAAGAATTGGCGGTGCTGGTGCGTTAATAGGAAATCTATTTAAAATTATTCCGATATTAACTGTGGAAAACGGTAAAACAACAATGCTCATGAAAGTTCGAACTAAGAAAAATGCTGTTTTGGCAATGACTGAAAAAATGCTTCAAGATATAAGCAAATATGATCTTGGTGATATTGTTGTTCAGCATATCGATTGTCACGGTGAAGCAAAAGAACTTGCAGGAATACTTAAAGAGAAGTTAAAGGTTAACATAGATATCATGGATATCGGACCAGTCATTGGATTGCATGTAGGTCCGGGAACCATTGCCATTGCTTATTACACGCAAAGATCAATGAGATAAACTTGTCACCCATCATAGCTATGTAACTCGTTCAAACCACTAAAGCAGAGGAGAAGCCACCGTCCGAAATATCTGAGGTGACTTCTTCTCTGCTTTAGTGGTAAATTCTATTGATATTTTCATTATATGCGGCTATAATAAGAACAGATGTTCCTGTTGGCAAAATATATGTACTGAACAATGAATGAAAGGAAGGATGTATGTTTTGTTCGCAGTCGGGACACAGATCATTCAGTATTTATTTTAAATTTATTTGGAGGTGCAATAATATGCCAAACGTAACCGTAATTTGTTTTTTTGTCTCTATAATGTCCTATGGCGTGGGATTTTCGAAAGCGTTTGTCCTCAAGAAGGCCTTTACCGAACATGTAAGTAATTATGATTATTATATTCAGGTATCTCTAGCAACGGGCTATTTTGTTGTAGCAATTTTCTTTGCTGTCATCGGATTTCTATTCTTTTACGTTAAGAATAATAGAGGACAAGAAATTGTTGAAATGACGTCATCAAATTCAGTAGAAAATCTGGCGATAAATCTGATGATTGAGAACATTTAAATACTCATTAGCAGACGTCAGATTTATTATGTTTTCATTAAATAATTTTAGCATCCTATCAAAATAGAAGTAGTCTAATCAGTCGATCGATCCAGAGCAGGATTGATCAACTGATCGACTGTACCAGAACCCAAATGTTCGGGTTAAAGGTGTTACTTTAATAAATTCGAAAACATCTTTATAATTGGAAGGAATATACAGGGGAGATGTGGAATTAAACATATATTCACGTTCTACGCATTAGGCTCACACCAGAAATCGTGGTCCTGATGTTTATAAAATCCCCCACCGAAGCAGGGTAACGGGGCACAACTCCCACTTATAGAAGTAGGAGTCTAACAATTGGATTAAGAATGTTATAAAATGAAAAAAGAAGGTGTTTCCAATGTTAGAAATCGAACAACCTAGAATAGAGTGTATTGAGCGTTCGGAAGATGACTCCTATGCAAAATTCGTTGTAGAGCCTCTCGAAAGAGGCTATGGTATTACTTTAGGTAATTCACTAAGGCGCATCCTATTATCATCTCTTCCCGGCTCTGCTGTGACATCAGTTAAAATTGAAGGCGTACTCCATGAGCCATCTGCTATACCGGGCGTATTAGAGGATGTTACGGGTATTATTCTAAATCTGAAGTCCCTTGTGCTGCAAGGCCATACGGATGAACCATGGATTATTCGTGTGGAGGCCGAAGGCCCCGGTGTTGTTACAGCGGGAGATATCATAACTGATCCAGACCTTGATATTCTGAACCCAGAATTGAAGATTGCCACATTAGAGAAAGATGGCCGACTTTTCATGGAGATGACAGTAGAACGTGGTCGTGGGTACGTTTCTGCGGACAAGAATATGGTGTTGAATAATGGCATCGGGGTTATTGCCATTGACTCCATCTTTGCCCCAATTTATAAGGTCAACTACGAGATAGGAGCAACACGAGTCGGGCAAATCACAGACTACGATAAGTTAACCCTTGAGGTATGGTCTAATGGAAGTATCTCGCCGGAGAAAGCTATCAGCGAAGCGGCAAGGATGATGAATGATCAACTAAGCCTTTTTATGGGACTCACAGGAAACCTTGATAATGTTGAAGTTATAGTAGAAAAGAAGGAGGAACCAACAATCAAAATCCTTGATATGGAGATTGAGGATTTCAACCTATCTGTTCGCACCTATAACGGTCTTAAGCGAGCTGGAGTCAATACATTAGGAGATTTGACACGAAAGACGGTAGAAGAAATGACGAAAATGCGTAATCTTGGGAGCAAGTCGTTTGATGAAGTAGAATTAAAGCTTACAGAATTAGGATTATCCTTCCGCCCAGAAGAGGAGTAATTCTACATGGCAATTAGTGAATGCTACAAAGAATATGTCGGTGAGCAACTAGCACAGTTGGGCTTCGTTACTATTAAGAAGATGTTTGGCTGCGCTAGTCTTTACTATGAAGATTTGATTTTCGCAATAATTGGAGATGACGTTTTATATTTCAAGGTGGATGACTCAAATAAATCACACTATGAAAGAGAGGGAATGAAACCATTCCAACCATTTGATGACAGGCCCATGATAATGCCATATTATGAACTTCCTGTTGATATTTAGAAAACAGAGCACTGTTATCTGATTGGGCTAGAAAAGCTTTATTTACATCTAGGGTATTTTTGCCCAACGCCGCGAAAAGGTAAAATAAGCAATACGATATACTAAAAAGCCCCTCGGCGAACGAGTGGGCTTTACTCTCGAAGTTCTCATATAGTTTCTGCGAAACTGATGCATTTTATCACCAAAGAGCGTTCTTGTCTTTTCTGGATAATTTCACATAAGCACGTTTGAATCGTGGTGTAAAAATAACCATTACGAGAAATACCTCACCTTTTCTCCGCTGTCATGCCAAACGTAACCATTAGTTTGGGAGTAGCTATTGAATATGCTTGCTCTGATTATTTGCCCGAGGACTTAATCAAAGCCGCTGATAATGCCCTTTATCAAGCGAAAGAGAATTGCACACACTAGTGTTTCTCTTTAATGGATCTCCTGTATCTGATTTCGCTGATGTATTGTAATAGATAAGGCATACTGATCCCCACCAGCGTAATGCCAATACCCAACCAACGGAGTGGGGATATCTGCTCTCCCAGCAAAAGGGCTGCAACCAGCACTGCTACAGGCAACTCAGAGGAACTAAGGATACTTGCCAGGCCGCTCCCGATATGTGGAATGCCTATGGCGAAAAATAAAGGTGGGATAACGGTCCCGAAAATACCCATAATGAAACCGTAAATAGGTAATTCTCCTAATAGAGCTCCGTTAATAAAGAACTTGGGCGGATATATTAGACTAATGGTAATAACGGCGCCCACTATAATAAACAAAGACCGATTTATGGCTGGCAACTCTGTGGCAACCCGGCCGCTTAAGAAGATAAACAAAGCAAAGGTAATAGACGCTAATAATCCCCAGATAGCTCCGTTTAAGGAGATACTTATCTTACCCAATTCAAAGATTCCCCCGGCCATTAGAGTACCACCCAGTAAAAAGGGAATGGCGATAACTTTATCATAACTGGGCCACTTGCGAAGTGCTATAGATTCGATTGCAATACCTATCCAGGCAAATTGAAAGAGAAAGACAACAGCCACCGCAGCCGGAAGGGTTTGCAATGACTGGGCATAAAAAATCCCTGTTAGAGCAGAAGGTATGCCCACGGCCATTAATTTTGGGATCTGGCTGAGTTTTACATTGGGACGAAAAAATAATAGATTTAGTATCAATAGCATCAACAGGCCAGCGTAGTTTTGGGATCCAACCACTTCACCAACCGTAAAATTTTGCTGGTAAGCTAACTTGTAAATTGTGGATATTAATCCGTAGCTACAACCAGCAAGAAAAACTAATAAACCGTAAAACATGGTATACACCGTCCTATAAAAGATGTGGATGCGTTCGTAACTTTTTGATTATTATCAAGTGCGGACACTGATAATGCGAAATCTTAAATATTAATTATTATCTCATACTTAAGCATACGTGGCAAAATAACAACTTCCTTGTTATCGTGGCTTTAAGCGTAGTGACCGGGGAGGGTGTCGTAAAACGTTGATTAAGTAAAAACTAAAGGTTGACTTAAAAATTTATAAATATATAATTAAATTATAAAATACAATGAAAAATATTCTTGTATAAGCTCATTAATATGGTTTGAGCGTTTCGACCAGGCAACCATAAATTGCCCAGGCTACAGGAATAACTTATTAGATTACCGTTTATTTAAACTTGAACGTGTGTTTCTGATTTGTTATTCTTGTGCCTGGTTTTTTTTGTTGCAAAGATAATCCACAGGAATAATACAGGATAATGTTAAGGTTATTTTCTCCGTTCGCGCAGAATGAGGAGGTAGATGTAATGAATGTTGGTAAAAGTATTCCTCGTGTAGATGCTTTCGACAAGGCAACAGGAAGAACTAAGTATACTGATGACCTGTGTGACAGCCATGCACTGGTAGTTAAGCTTGTCCATTCGACCATCGCTAATGGCCTAGTTAAATTAATTGACATTTCTGAAGCGCAAAAAGTCGAAGGTGTTGTTAAAATCGTTACCTGCTTTGACGTTCCTAAATATTATTTCCCTACTGCAGGACACCCCTGGTCAACTGATCCTCATCATCAGGACGTAGCTGACCGTCTTCTTCTGACAGACAGAGTTAGATTCTATGGTGACGATGTTGCAGCAGTGATAGCTAAGAATGATATTGCCGCTGCACAGGCAGTCAGAAAGGTTAAAGTAGAATATGCGGAATACCCTATTGTGCTTGATGTTCAGGAGGCAATGAAGGAGGGTGTGTCACAACTCCATGAAAAATACCCTAACAACATTCTTGACCACACTAATATACGAATGGGTAACTATCAGGAAGCAATTAAAGAACCCGGGCTTATAATATTTGATGACTGGTACGATACGCCTACCGTTCAGCCCTGTCATATCGAGAATCATATCTGCTATGCTTATGAAGAAAATGGCAAGCTTAATGTCGTATCCTCAACTCAGCTTCCGCATATTGTACGCCGTGTTGTTGGGCAGGCGCTTGGTATTTCTTGGGGAAAGGTCAGAGTAGTCAAGCCCTATATCGGCGGTGGCTTCGGAAACAAGCAGGATGCTTTATATGAACCCTTGTGTGCCTACCTTTCAACTCAGGTTGGAGGAAGACTTGTAAAGCTTGATGTCGCAAGAGAAGAAACCTTTACGAACAACCGTGTCCGTCATGCAATAAGAAGTCACATAGTTACCTGGATACGTTCTGACGGAACACTTGTTGCAAGAAAGCTGGAAGCCTTCTCAAATCAGGGTGCCTATGCTTCTCATGGACATGGTGTTGTAGCTAAAGGAATGGGGGCATTTTCCCAGTTATACCCCTGCCCTAATATTGAAGCCGATGCTTATACAGTATTCACAAACCGTACTGTTGCGGGCGCCATGAGAGGATATGGCATCCCTCAGGCAATGTTCCCTGTTGAGAGCCAGATTGATGACATAGCACGCAAAATCGGTAAACATCCGATTGAGTACAGACTGAAGCATCTTATGCCTGTGGGCTATGTTGATGGATTATCTAAAAATGAGAACTACTTTGACAGCTTTAGACAATGTATAGAAAAAGGAAAAGTAGACATTGATTATGATAGAAAATACGAGGAATACAAGCACCAGACAAGAAATATTCGCCGTGGTATAGGATGTGCTGTTTTTTGGTATAACACAGCAGTATGGCCAATCAGTCTCGAATCCTCTTCCTGTCGTATGGTTCTTAATCAGGA
>DASRMA010000221.1:0-4197 GCA_035648155.1 Desulfosporosinus sp. | reverse complement strand
TATATTTCTCTAAGACTGCCTGAATTGTAAACCAGGCCACCTCATCAGAGAGAAGTTCTTTAATTGGACGCAATCGCTCTCGACCAACTTGACGTACCGCCTCTAGGATCAATGATTCTTGTTCAATTGGAATGAAATCATCCCACGGGATGACTTGTCCATCTAAACTGCAGCGCATGAGATGTTGCTGTACCGTTAGCTCAGTAAGATCACGGGCTTTCGCGATGTCTTCTAAGGAGTACCCTTCCTGGTAAAGTATAAATGTTCGCTGATGACTCATCACTTTATCAGAAGAAGTTTCCGCCGAACTACGAATTCGTTTTATTCGGTCACCGACAACAGTACCCTGATGTTGCTTAGTATCATTTTCTTCCTGCAGCTTTACTGGTTTAGGAACTACATGTAAGTTATTATTGGGCAACGTAGGTGTTTCCACAGCCTTCTCTGATCTACCCTGTTGCTCTAATATTCCACTCTTCACTTCCTCACAAAAGCTCCTGATTTCCTCTAAAAACACACTCCCGTATTTCTCTAGCTTCTTCTCTCCAACTCCACTTATTCGAATCATCGACTGGAGATCATTCGGACAGAGCTGAGACATTTCTCTCAGGGTATTATCTGCAAAAATCATATATGGAGGTAAGCTTTCCCGGCGTGCTAATTCTGACCGGAGTGCTCGAAGCCGATCAAACAGATTGATTTCTTCCTCGTTCTTACGAATAGGTCGAGGCGTCACCTTTTGCCAAACTTTCACTTCTCCTTTATTAACTAAAACAGCATTAGGAAGGAGTTTCACCACGGGATACTCTCCACCTGATAATTGCAAAAAATTCTCTGCCACTAAATAGTTGATACGGTCTTTGATCTCCTGCAGGGAGCTATCACGCATAATTCCATGTGTGCTGAGTTCATCAAAGCGAAGCTCACGAATCTTAGCTTTGCGCGATCCTTTTAACACCTCAGCCACCAATCCTATGCCAAATCGTTCATGCATCCGAACAATACAGGAAAATATTTTTTGAGCCTCTAGGGTTACATCTACCCTTTCTCGCTCATCGTTACAATTACTACAGTTACCACATTCCTCTTGAATGTTTTCTTCCCCAAAATACTCCAGAATCGTCCTACGCAAACATCTAGACGAATGACAATAATCAACCATTCCCTGTAGCTTCTTAAGCTCATTCATTTTTCGCTCTGGCTGAAAAATAGTTTGTTCAATTAAAAATTTCTGTAATTCCTTATCTTTAGCAGCAAACAACAAAAGACATTCCCCGGGTTCTCCATCCCGTCCTGCACGCCCTGCCTCCTGGTAATAGGCTTCCATATTTTTCGGCATATTATGATGAATAACGTAGCGCACATTGGATTTATCAATTCCCATCCCAAAAGCGTTAGTAGCGACCATAACCGTGATTTCATCGAAGAGAAAATCTTCTTGACTTTTTTGACGTTCCTCTTCTCTCATCCCCGCGTGATACCTGCCTGCTCTCATACCACTTTTGGCTAAAAAGTTTTGAAGGTTGTCTACCTCTTTACGAGTCCCCGCATAAATAATTCCAGATTGATCAGCATGTAATTGTGCATAGTTTAATATGAAAGCCTTCTTATTTTCCCCACGGAACGTTGAAAACGTCAGATTCGGTCGGTCAAGACCCGTTGCAAAAACATTGGGCTTATCTAACTCTAACTGGTGAATGATATCTGATTGAACCTCCTCGGTTGCCGTTGCAGTAAAGGCTCCAATCAATGGTTGCTGAGGAAATGATTTGAGAAAAGGACCAAGATTAAGATAGCTAGGTCTAAAATCATGTCCCCACTGAGAGACGCAATGGGCCTCATCAATCGCCACGAAGGAGACATTCAGTGACTCGAGTAGGTTACGAAAACTTTCTGACTCCAAACGTTCAGGTGCTACATAAAGAAGCTTATATTCACCACGTTCCGCCTTATTAATCCGCAACTGTACTTCTTTAAGAGACAGCGAACTGTTAATAAAGGTTGCTGGAACCCCATATTGTTGCAAAGCATCCACTTGATCTTTCATTAAGGAAATCAACGGTGATATAACGAGTGTCGTTCCTTCAAACAATAGAGCCGGGATTTGGTATGCCAGCGATTTCCCCGCCCCTGTTGGCATAATGGCTAGCGTATCCGTACCCCGTAGTAAACTTTCAATCACCTTTTGCTGGCCATCACGGAATTGTGTATATCCGAAATATCTTTGCAGTACACTCAAAGCTTTTTCTAACATAAACGCGAGCATCTCCTTATAGTAACAGTCACATGACATTAACTAGCTTTATTATAGCAAAAAAACCGGGTTAAGGCATATGAAAGAAAATAACAAGTCAAAGATGCCAAGGATATTTTGTGTCAGACAAGGAGGTAGGTTCACCTCATAGCGGGCTATTAGGTGAACCTACCGACGCAGTATGACGCAAAATAGACTGGCATACTGACTTGTTATTTTTTTGAATGTGCCTAAGTACTCATTAATACTTAACCGGTTCTTTATTGTTCGATAAATTGTTACATATTAATCAATCACTATTAATTCAAGGTGTTTTGGTCACTCCAACCATTTTCACCTATCAGCGGAACAAAACGTACCAGTCCTAAATTTTCTATTATGTGTTCACTAGTCCCTGTTTTTTTAACACGCACCAGCTTCTGTCCGCCCTGATCTCCAACTGGAATAACCAATCTACCACCGATGGCCAATTGCTCGATTAAGGAATCTGGAATCACAGGACCTCCTGCAGTGACAAGTATGGCGTCAAATGGGGATTTTTGCGGCCACCCAAGTGTGCCATCTCCAACGCGAACTTCGATATTTACATAACCTTGTTTCTGAAACCGTATTTTCGCAGAATGGGCCAGTACTTCGTGTCGTTCAATTGTATAGATATATTCAGCCAGGTGGGATAAAATTGCGGCAGAATAACCCGAACCCGTTCCTATTTCTAAGACCTTATCGCTCTGTTTTAGCTCTAAAGCCTGTGACATAAGTGCCACAATATAAGGCTGACTAATCGTCTGTCCTGATTCAATCTCCAAGGCGTTGTCATAATACGCATACTCTTGTCTATCTTCCATAACATACATGTGCCTTGGAACAGTAAGCATACTTTTAATGACTTCCTCATTCGTAATGTCCCGACCCATGAGTTGTGTTCTAACCATCCACTCACGTTCTACCAGTCGCTCATCTAACTCGCAACTATTATGTTTTTCAGGCATTTTTATCTCACCTCGACTTAGCATTCTATATTTTCTCCATTTAATGATTATATTACTGCAATAACTATCCCATTAACTTTAATCCCAAAAAGGTTAATACAAACTCATCTACAATTATTTTGTACAAAAACTATTGCAATTATGTCAATACAATAGAGTCGTTCCAAAGTGCTTTCTATTGTTTCTGGCTCGCTCTGATTGCCTTTATGAAAAGCATTGCTGTCCTTTTGAAATGTATAAGTTAGAGTATTTTATCCCCACGTTTCTAGGAAGGATGCTATTAACCCTTTTGCAATATTTGAACCCTTAAGTGGCTTAGGGTAATCGGGGATGTGTTCAAATTCAAATTCGCCACTGAAAATATTTGTTTTTTTTGCGATGCCCCAAAAATCAGAATAAGCGTCCTCTTATATTTGGCGAACAACTCCATACTGGAGATCGGATTGCGATAAAATCATCTTTACTTGTTCAACTGGAATAGCAGCATTTGTTACAAAAACTATAACAAAAGGAATTAATGAGCCTTTGGTTAATACTAAATCCGCTTGAAATGTACTACCATCTTTAAGAAGAATGGAATAATCAACGATTACCTGTTCTTCTGAGTAGTTGTAAAAATCAATGAGTAGGTTTTTTGTACTAAGGACCAGATCCCTATGAATATTCACCAACCATCTCATCCTTTCTTTCAAGTTATTCGTATAATACTGATTTAATTATCGGATTTTTGAGTTTCTTAAATAGGTCAATAAGGAACGGGATGGTTACAGGTTTCCTAATCTGTCAACACTAAAAACATCCAACGCTTATATATACCTATATCACTACAGCGTGACTTATTTTTACCCAGTAAGTTCCATCTTTAATTTCTTTAAGCTATGGGACTTATACGCACTATAATTGCGACGAAGATGATAATCTACCCTATTTAAGGCTCTCTTTATCATTTTGTCA
>DASRMA010000220.1:0-15845 GCA_035648155.1 Desulfosporosinus sp. | reverse complement strand
CCAAATACTCCTGCAACGAAAGCACCTCTGGAATAGTTTGACTCCTCATCTCTTGCAACGCACGGACCACTGCTTTAGCTGTATCCATGGACGTAAAGCAGGGTACCCCATGTTCAGCTGCTAGCCGCCTCAGTAAATAACCGGTTCTCTCCAGTGTTCCTTTGGTGGGGGTACTGAGGATGAAGGAGAATTTCCGTTGTCGAATGGCTTCCTGAAGGACCTCACTGGATTCACTCACCTCTTCGACTGCTACCCCACACAAAGCAAGAGCCTTGGCTGTATCGCCCGTCCCTTTTACTCCGAATCCGAGTTGAGCCAGCTGTCGAGCCAAGGTGATCGCTTCTGGTCGATCCCTTTCCGCCACAGAAACCAAAATGTTACCATCTTTGGGAAGTGGAATATGAGAGGCCGCAAAGGCTTTCGCCAAAGCATGTCCAAATTGAGTGTCCATTCCTAAAACCTCACCGGTTGATTTCATCTCTGGCCCCAGCGAAGTTTCTACTTTGGTTAACTTCTCAAAAGAAAATACTGGTGCTTTTACCACGACAAACGGTGCCTCTGGGGCAAGGCCATGCGTATAACCCATATCCTTTAACTTACTTCCCAGTGAAACTTGTACCGCCAAGTTGACTAGGGGTATCCCTGTGACTTTAGAAAGAATCGGCACCGTACGACTGGCCCTAGGGTTCACTTCAAGCACATACACTTTGCCTCGAACAACGACAAATTGAATATTTATAAGTCCTATGATGCCAATTCCTTCAGCGAGGCGGCACGTGAAATCCTGAATCTGATCAATTTCAGCAGGCGATAAACTTTGTGGTGGATAGACTGCTAAGCTATCTCCTGAGTGGACTCCTGCTCGCTCGATATGCTCCATAATACCCGCTATCACAGTAGTTTCTCCGTCTGAGACGGCATCAATTTCAACTTCTTTTCCTTCCAGATACCTATCCACTAGAATCGGATGCTCCGAAGATAGGTGAATTGCCCGCCTTAAATAGTCTTCAAGTTCCTGTATAGTCTCCACCACTTGCATGGCGCGCCCTCCAATGACATATGAAGGACGAACGATAACAGGAAATCCGAGTTCCTCCGCAATTCCTTGGGCCTGATGGACAGAAGTAACGCTTCTTCCCTCGGATTGGGGAATTCCTAATTGATTTAAAAGCTCTGCAAAACGTTCCCGATCCTCTGCCCTATCAATCGCGTCAACCTGTGTGCCTAAAATCTTAATTCCGGCCTCGTTCAGTCGACTTGCCAAATTAATGGGCGTCTGGCCTCCAAATTGAACCATAACCCCATCGGGTTTTTCCTTATGCAAGACATGCAGTACATCTTCCATGGTCAGGGGCTCAAAATATAGTTTGTCAGCGGTATCAAAATCTGTCGAGACCGTTTCCGGATTATTATTGACCATAATGGCTTCTACACCCATTTCTTGCAAAGCCGTCAGTGCATGGACGGAACAATAATCGAATTCAATCCCTTGACCGATCCTGATAGGTCCTGAGCCTAAGACGACGACTTTGGGTCCAGTACTTATCGAGACTTCGTCTTCTTCTTCATAACAAGAATAGTAATAAGGTGTTGCCGAAGCAAACTCTGCTGCACACGTATCAACGGTCTTATAGACTGGAACGATTAGGGCTGTTAATCGCATAGAACGAACCGATTCTTCTGAGCGACCCGTAAGTTTGGCAATCGCTAGGTCAGAAAATCCTTGGACTTTAGCGAAATGTAATAACTCCGTTGTTAGCGACTCAATTTGCAACCGTTGTTCAAGTAAAACTAGGTCCCTGATTTTATGTAAATAGAAGGGGTCTATTTGAGTCAGCATATGCACTTCACCAATGGTCCAATCCCGGCGAAATGCCTCAGCGATTGCAAAAAAGCGTTCGTGATCGGCTCGGGCAAGCTTGTCTTCTATTTCCATCTCCGTCCAGCGACCGGAGTCATCAATTCGAAGGCCTACCGTACCAATTTCCAAAGAGCGTGTCGCTTTCAACAAGGCTCCTTCCAAAGTCCGCTCCATGGCCATCACTTCTCCGGTCGCTTTCATTTGCGTGCCAAGGCGATGATCTGCAGCAGGAAACTTATCGAAAGGCCAACGCGGAAACTTGACCACAACATAGTCTAGGGCTGGTTCAAAACAAGCGCTGGTATTGCCTGTCACAGGATTAGTTAGTTCAGGCAGGGTAAATCCTACTGATAGAAGTGCTGCCATTTTGGCAATGGGATAACCGGTTGCTTTCGAAGCGAGAGCACTAGAGCGACTGACCCGAGGATTGACTTCAATTACAACATATTCCCGGCTTATGGGATTCAAGGCGAATTGAACGTTACACCCACCGTTTACCTCCAAAGCTCGAATGATCTTCAACGAGGATGCCCGCAACATCTGATATTCGACATCGCTCAAAGTTTGCGACGGCGCTACCACAATACTATCCCCAGTATGTATTCCTACAGGATCGATATTTTCCATGTTGCAAATTGTGATACAGTTATCCGCAGCATCGCGCATAACTTCATACTCAATCTCCTTCCACCCTGACACACTCCGCTCGACGAGGCATTGCCCTATTGGGCTGGCCTGTAACCCTCTTTGTAAAATTTCTTCCAGTTTCTTAGCATTTTTGACAATCCCGCCACCTGTACCTCCTAGGGTATACGCCGGGCGTACTATTAACGGAAAGCCCTGCTTTTTGGCGAACTTCTCTCCCTCTTCAAGTGTCGTCACAATCTCACTTTCAGCCACAGGTTCACCTAGTGAAAGCATTGTTTCCTTGAAAGCATCCCGATCTTCCGCTTTGTAAATTGTTTCAGCATTACAGCCAATGAGGTCCACGTCATAACGCTTTAAAATCCCACAGCGGTCTAGTTCCATCGCTAGATTAAGTCCTGTTTGACCACCGAGTGTGGGCAGCAGAGCATCTGGCCTTTCTTTCCTGATAATCTCCTCTAAACGCTCAGGTAATAAAGGTTCGATATAGGTAATATCCGCTGTTTTGACATCCGTCATGATGGTTGCCGGATTGCTGTTAACAAGTACAACTTGTATGCCCACTTCACGAAGAGCTTTGCACGCTTGAGTTCCGGCATAATCAAATTCTGCAGCTTGCCCTATCACAATGGGACCAGACCCGATGACAAGGACTTTTCTCCACGCCGGGTTAAGTGGCATGTTGCGCCCTCCATTCCTGCATTAATTGCGCAAACTCATCAAAAAGATAAAGAGATTCACTCGGTCCTGGCCCGGCTTCCGGATGATATTGCACCGAGAAAACAGGCAAATCCCGATGTTTAACCCCTTCTACACTTTGATCATTGAGATTGCGATGTGTTATGTATAAGGGGGTCTGCTCCAGGCTCTCTTCAGCGATTGCATACCCATGATTTTGTGAGGTAATCGTCACTCGTTTGGACTGGAGATCTTGGACAGGTTGATTGCCGCCTCGATGTCCAAATTTCATCTTATAGGTGTCCCCTCCCAAAGCGAGTGACAAGAGTTGATGTCCCAGACAGATACCGAAGATGGGTATTTTACCCAAAATCCCTCGGATTGTTTCGATTCCCACGCCGACGCTCTTGGGGTCTCCCGGCCCATTGGAGAGAAAAACTCCATCCGCTTGCAATTCTATGATCTGTTGCGCAGAAGTAGTATGAGGTACTACCGTCAGGCGAAACCCACTCTCTTGCATCGCGTGCAAGATATTTTTCTTAATCCCGAAATCTATAACTGCGACATGGAAGGAGCCCTTCTCCGTTCGAGTCGTCGGTAAGGTGTAGCTTTCTGAGGTACTGACCGTAGCGACAACGTCAGCAGGAGCATGCCATGCTTTCACCCTAGGGATCAGCTCACTGAGGTGCTCAATTTCAGTTGTAATTACTCCTCGTAAAACCCCGTGTTCCCGGATATTCCGAGTCAAGGCACGAGTATCAATACCTTTAATCCCCACAACTCCAGCTTGTGCCAACGTTCTGGAAAGGTTTTTTTCCATCTGCCAATGACTGGGATTGCGGGCAGCCTCTTTCACGATAAATCCCTGGACCTGAGCCCTCTGTGATTGGTCATCCATGCTATTGATACCATAATTTCCAATGAGAGGATATGTCATACATACCATTTGTCCTGAGTACGAGGGGTCGGTGAGCACCTCTTGGTAACCTGTCATACCCGTGTTAAAAACGACTTCTCCAAAGGCCTCTCCGGTTGCCCCGTAAGACTCCCCCAATAAAACTCTCCCTGTCTCAAGTACGAGTGCTGCTCTCATTCCATTCCTCCTTGTCTCTGTCTTATGTTTTCTAGTTTCTGGTTTCTGGTTTCACTTCCAAAGTTTCCTGAATACTTCGTCCAAAATCCCCAGAGCCTTATCTATTTCTCTTTTTTCAACAACTATAGGTGGAAGGAAACGCAATATCTTACCACCGACACAGTTGATCAACAGCCCGTTTAGTCGGCATGCCTCTACCAGCTCGGAGCCCAACTTTGAAACAGGCCACCCTAAAATAAATCCTTGTCCGCGGACGGGGTCCCCAGTCTGATACTTTTCGGCCAGTGCTTCAAGTCCTTTTTTAAAATAACCGGAGCGCTCCTGTACCCCTTCCATAAATCCAGCCTCGAGCATCACATCTAAGACAGCGCACCCTGCAGCCGTCGCCAAAGGGTTGCCCCCGAAGGTTGAAGCGTGGTCCCCGGGTTGAAAGGCCTTTGCTGCTTCATCAGTAGCCAGCATTGCTCCAATCGGCACTCCACCGCCCAAGGCCTTAGCTAAGGTCATGATATCCGGAAGTACACCACTCCACTCATAGGCAAAAAGCTTCCCAGTCCGCCCAATACCACACTGGACCTCATCAAAAATTAGCAAAGCCCCAAATTCATCACACAGGGCACGTGCTCCTTGTAAAAATTCTATGGAAGCTGGAAGCACTCCGCCCTCGCCTTGGATGGGCTCTATGAAGACTGCTGCCGTGCTATTCGTAACTTTAGCCTTTAAACTCTCAAAATCGTTCAACTTTGCATAAGAGCAGCCTACTGGGAGAGGCTCATACCCTTCTTGATATTTAGTCTGTCCTGTGAGCGTGAGGGTTGCCAAGGTCCGCCCGTGAAACGAATTCTCCAGTGCTACTACCTCATATTTATGCGCTCCATAGTTTTTCTTAGCATATTTACGTGCCAGCTTGAAGGCCGCTTCATTAGCCTCCGCTCCACTGTTGCAAAAAAATACTTTATCCGCAAAAGAATGCTCCACTAAGCGCTCTGCCAAGGCGACTTGGTTCGGTATCCAATACAAATTTGATACATGTATAATCTCTTTGGCCTGTTCTTGAATGGCACGGACAATCGCAGGGTGATTATGCCCCAGTGAGTTCACCGCTAGCCCAGTCAGAAAATCCAAATAACACTTTTCTTCCGTATCCCAAACCCATGCCCCGTCCCCTTTGACAATCGTCATGGGTAGGCGGCCATAGGTATTCATGACGACATTTTTTCCGCGTTCTATTATTGCCTGGCTTGTTAACTTTTCTAAATCCTTCATGTTTTATCCCCCTTTATTCGATATTCGTGGTACGATGTTCGTCGTTCGAACCACGAACCACGAACTACCAACTACGAACCACGAGTCAGAACCACGATTACCTGAACATCGTTCCTATTCCACCATCTGTAAACAACTCCAGTAAAATAGCATGGCTTTGGCGACCGTCTAAGATATGCACACTTCCAACGCCGCCCTCTAATGCGGAGACTGCACACTCTGCTTTGGGTAACATTCCACCGTTTAAAATCCCTTGATTCACCAGAGTAGTCACTTCCCCTCTGGAAATTGTAGAAATGAGAGAGCCCGGATCCTTAACATCGCGCAGTATTCCTTGCACATCCGTCAATAGAAGCAACTTATCTGCCTGCAGTGCCTCTGCAATTTTTCCCGCAACCGTATCTGCATTAACATTATACGTTTCCCCGTTTACTCCACTGGCAACTGGCGAAATGACAGGAATATAGCCATGCGCCAGCAAGGTATTTAAAATATCAGGGGTAACACTCTGAATTTCTCCAACATACCCCAGATCAACCTCTTCCATCTCCCCATGGCTATTAGCCATCTGCATGGGCTTCTTAGCGGCTATGATTAGTTGGGCATCTTTCCCGGATAAACCGACACCCTTCCCACCAAAACGATTGAGAAGAGATACCATCTCTGTGTTCAACTTTCCTAACAAAACCATTTGAGCAATCTCCATGGTCTGGGCATCAGTGACTCTTAAGCCTCGCACAAATTGACTTTCAATACCCACTTTCTTCAGCATGGCATTTATTTCAGGTCCACCGCCGTGAACTACAATAGGACGAATCCCCACAGAATGTAAGAGCAGGACATCCATGATGACAGATTCTTTCAAGACTGGATCAATCATGGCGTGCCCACCATACTTAATCACGACGGTCTTTCCTGCAAATTTCTGGATATACGGAAGGGCTTCTACTAAAACTCGGGCTTTGTCTAGTCCCTGTTCCATCGGTGTCACTGTCGAACCTCCCATCTCAAGATCGATAACTCCCATTAATTGTGACGTATTCGTGGGTTAGATCACACCCCCAGGCAATTGCATGTTCTTCCCCAATGTTAAGCTTCAAGCTAATATGAACGTCTTTCAAACTGAGAATTTCCTTAGCCTTCTCTTCCGAAAACGCTACCCCTATTCCAGCTTGGGCGACCATTAAATCCCCTAGTAAAATATCCACTTTAGCTGGGTCAAATTCCGCTCCCGCATATCCTGCTGCCGTGAAAATCCGACCCCAATTGGCATCTTCTCCGAACAGTGCGGTTTTTACTAAGCTGGAGCCGCAAATACTCTTGGCAATTTTTTGCGCATCCCCTTTTGTTTTAGCTCCAGCTACTGTAACTTCGATAAACTTGCTAGCGCCCTCCCCATCTCGAGCTATATCTTGGGCTAGCCGAATGCACATTGTCTTTACCATTTTTTCAAAGTATAGTAAATCTTCCCCGCTCAGCGTCATTCCAGAAGCACCATTTGCTAATAAGAGAACCATATCATTGGTACTGGTGTCCCCATCGACTGTCACCATATTAAAGCTTTCATCCACCGCTTCACGTAAGATACGCTGCAACTCCTCAGAGGCAACGTTAGCATCGGTCGTCAGGAAACCCAACATGGTGCCCATATTTGGATGAATCATTCCCGACCCTTTAGCCATCCCGCCAAGTGTGATCATTCCTCCCTGACAGGAAAATTCACACGCACGCTCCTTGACTGTCGTATCTGTCGTCATAATCGCTAGTGCTGCTCGATGTGCGCCGTCATTCGAGGTTTCCTTTGGTTCACGAATGCTCTTGACCATAGTTCCGAGAAGCTCCGCACTTGCCGCCCGAATTCCGGTTAATACTCGATCAATCGGCATCTCCACCCCTATCACGCCAGTTGAGGCCACAAGCACATCCTCAGGCGGTACAGCCATATACATTGCTACGATTTGGGCCATTGCCGACGCGGCCTGATCGCCAGATTCCCCTACACAAGCATTAGCATTTCCACTATTGATCACAATCGCCTGGGCCCTACCATTCTGCAAATGGCGCTGTGTTAAATAAAGTGGGTGTGCTTTGACAAGATTCCGCGTATAAACACCGGCAGCGTGCGCTTGAACCTGCGAAAAGACTAGCGCAACATCATATTTATCCGCAACCTTAATTCCTGCCTGGACGCCGACCGCATAAAACCCCTTCGGGGCAGCCACCCCACCCTCAATCCACTTCTCATTATCTTCCACCATACTCACAAATTCACACGCTCCTTTACTAGTTCTCTCAGGGCCAAAGGGCCGTTCCTGTAATTCCTTGGCTTTCCGGCCAGCCCATCGCCAGGTTCATGTTTTGAATTGCCTGGCCTGCTGCACCCTTAATCAAATTATCAATCGTTGCCACCATGATAACATTTCCAGTTCTTTGATCCAGCGTCAATTGTAAGAAAGCATTATTGCTACCACTTGAAAATTTTGTTTGTGGCCAAGTCCCCGATGGCAAAACATGGACGAATTCCTCATGCTCATACTGTTGGCCCCAGCATTCACGAAGGTCCTCCTCTTGGACACCTGACTGTACTGCAGCGTAAATTGTGACCAACATCCCCCGGGTCATAGGGACTAAATGAGGAGTGAAATTCACAGTTAGCGGTAGCCCTGCAGCCCTAGACAGCTCTTGTTCAATTTCCGGGGTATGGCGATGACTACCAACCCCGTAAGCCTTAAAATTTTCATTAATCTCAGCATAGTGAGTGCCTAAAGAGACCCCGCGGCCGGCACCTGATACTCCGGACTTAGCATCAATAACTAAAAAATTTGTTTGAAGTAATTTATTACGCAGAAATGGGACTAAGGCAAGTAAGGTAGCTGTAGGATAACAACCTGGATTTGCTATTAACGATTGACCTCGGATTTGCTCACGATAAAGTTCCGGCAAACCATAGACAGCCTCTTTAAGCAGCTCTGCCGCAGGATGCTTAATCTTGTACCACTCTTCATATACTTGCGCAGAATTCAGCCTAAAGTCTGCCCCTAGATCAATGACTCTAATATTACGCTCTAAGAAGGCATCTGTTTTTGACGCTGTCAATCCGTGAGGAAGTGCACAAAATATCACATCCAGATCAGGTACGTTTTCATCCTGTAAGACTCCCATATTTTGACCGTTCCAATGCGGATATACTGACTCATAGTCCTCCCCAGCTACACTGGATGAAGAGAGATACAAGTCTTTCACTTCTTTATGGCTTTGCAATAAACGCACCAATTCCTGTCCTGCATATCCCGTGGCCCCAAGAACACCAACCTTCATATCTTAACCCTCCATACTCCGTTTGTAATAGTATTTAATAATTATACATTTATATGCATAAAAATTCAATACTATACATAAAAAAGAGGGTTCTTCTCCCTCTTTAATTAAACAGCTTTATTTATTATTACCCGATTAAAATGTAATAATTATGAATAACCACAGAAATCACTTCATTGCAATAAATTCCCTCTTTATTCGTTGCAAGAGCTTTTTATCACTTAGAACGTCCCAACCTGTTAACGCCAGTGTGAGCATTGCCAACATAACTAAACTTTCCCCTTCAGGCGAAAGTGCCGCATGGGCAAAATCCCGGGTATGTGGGATCTCTGTGCCCGTTCCTAATGTTAAATAGGGATGAATCGCAGGGACAGCACGGCTGACGTTTCCCATGTCCACCGAGCCCATTGCAGTTTGCGGAGAAGAAATTTGATGGATGCCTAACTCTTGAAGATTTTTAGCAAAACACGATGCTAAGGCCAGATTAGTATGCATTTCATCATAAGAAAACTCGAATTTCTTCCATGTCATCTTTGCGGAGACCATGGTGGCTGCCCCTTCAGCACAACGAACCACTTGCTCTCTCAATTCATCCAGTTCTTTACGTTTTCTGGCCCTTAGATAAAAGCGTGCAACCGCTCGCTCCGGGATAATATTTGGAGCAGTTCCGCCCTCCGTTATTATTCCATTGACTTTCATATCTTGTGGCATTTGCTTTTTTAATGCGTTGATGCCCACAAAGAAATTAATAATCGCATCCAAGGCATTAATGCCAAAACTGGAGGCTGCGACGGCATGTGCAGCTCGTCCATGAAACGTAAACTCCAGCGCATCCAATGCCAGACTAGTAATCACAGGGACGTTTTGACTACCCGGATGAAACATTATTGCAGCGTCTACATCCTTAAAGATCCCTTTATCCACTAAAGTCACTTTCGCTCCACTAGTTTCCTCAGCTGGGCTACCGATTACTAAGACTTCACCTGCTAATTCCAAACTCTTACTTAAAATTACCGCTGCCCCAGCACTGGCCGCACCTATTAAGTTGTGACCACAACCATGCCCTACATCGGGTAAAGCATCATATTCCGCCAAATAAGCAAGCCGAGGGCCTGGACGAGTACCTGGGAATCTAGCCAAGAAAGCAGTCTCAATCCCAGCGATCCCACGTTTTACTTCAAATCCATGTTTCTGAAGATAACAGCATAACGTCTCGGATGCAAAATATTCCTTGTATCCAAGTTCCGGATGTTCTCCGATCTGACGGGCGACTTCCCACACATCTTTGCGCAGATACTGGGCCTGATCCCTGAAAAACTCCTTTATCGCTTCCATGGAGTATCCCATCTCTCTTCTTCTTCTTCTCTTCTTCTCTTCTCTTCTTCTCTTCTCTTCTTCTCTTCTTCTCTATTCTTTATCTACTTGCTCTAGTAATCCAATGATCAACGACTACCGTCACAATTATAGTTTAATCGAATTTAACTTTTTTAGATAGAGGGTCCTTCATTCGGAACTTGATTGTCGCCCATAAATTCAATAAATACGTTTACCGAACGCTGAACAAATCAGCCCTACCGCTAATTCGGCAGTTATATTCTGGTTGTCCAAAATCGGGTTAACTTCAACTACCTCCATACTTGATACATGACCGGAATCCGCCAATATTTCCATAGCCAAATGCGCCTCCCGATACGTGATTCCTCCCACAACAGGCGTCCCGACACCCGGTGCCTCCTTAGGATCAATAACATCTAAGTCAAAACTCACATGAATTCCATCGGTTCCTCCGGAAGCAATTTTTATGCCCCGGGAAATCACTTCCTTCATTCCTAATTGATCAATATCGCGCATTGTGAACACAGTAATCTTAGATTGGCGAAGCATATCCCTCTCTTGGGGATCAATTTCACGTGCCCCAATAATCACTGTATTCTCCTCTCGTATCTTTTTGTGTTCTCCCCCAATCGAGGTTAATTCTGGGGCTCCAATGCCGTTGGCCACGGCCAAGGGCATTCCATGTATGTTACCACTGTCAGTGGTATCAAGTGAGTTGTAGTCCCCATGTGTATCAAACCAAATCAATCCGAAACAACGTCCATCTGACGCCAGCCCCGCAAGAGAACCAATTCCTAGACTATGGTCTCCACCAAGGATTAACGGTATAACCCCCTCCTTCATTGCCTTGGCCACCAGGAGATGGAGCTGTTCATTGACTTGTACAATTTCCGGCAAATACCTAAGCCGCTTGTCCTTGATCACCCGTGTCTCTGGGACTGGAACCTCAATATTTCCAGAATCCTCTACGACCCATCCCAACCTCTGTAAAGCCTCGTTTAAACCGGCATTACGAATCGCACTAGGGCCCATATCTACCCCACGGCGACCAGCTCCCAAGTCAATGGGTACCCCAATGATCCTGATGACGTTATTTTTCATAGAATTATACCCCCAATATTAATTCTTCGCATGAGCCAATTTCCCTTTCTATGTTAATGTACCCCCAAATAGAAAAAGCTTGCAAATAGTTTGCAAGCAACTTCAATGAATTCCTTTCGATCCTAATATTATAAAAGTCTATAGTCATTCGCCTTGATATTTACTATGGAATCCCTGGTCATAGCTACGAGCCTTGATATAATGGCTTCTCCAAATTCTGAAAATCTATCAGATAATGTGACAAGTTCATAATTTGAAGTAAACGAAGTTGTTTTTTTGTGATTATATCTGCCATCGATAATTCGGAAATATTGTGTCTGAACCCATTCGGTCGGTTTTTCTTTACCCACATCGTCAAAAATAACAACATCTGCATTGATTAATCTATCAATTCGTTGTTCGTATTCAACTCCACCGTCTGAGAATTGCGCAACTCTTAGTTCAGCCATTAGACTTGTTGTTGGAAGAAATATAACCGTCATTTTTTTATCCATTATGATCTCGCTGGCTATTATTTGGGCGAGCATAGTTTTCCCTGCTCCTACGCTACCCACCAAAGCAAAACCCTTGTTCTCTTTCCAGGCTTGCCTGTCTATATAATTTCTTGCCATCAAGTACATTTGCATTGTGTCTCCGTTAGGCTTGAAATCATCCAGTCTCAACGTGGATTGTTCTTCCGTTAATCCTGATGCTTTGAATAATCGTTTCTGAATTTTCCGCTCTTTGCATTCACAATTCCTTGCGGAAAACGATCCATCTTCTTGTTCCACTGGTATAATTTCCCGATCTTGGCAAATTGGGCAGTCGTAATTTACTGCTACAATAGGTGATGCTACGTTCATTGCTTTAAATATATCGGATTTTACTTTTAATTTTTCTATTATTCGCTCAAATTCACCCATTGTACCCATCTGCCCTTTCCGTCGTTAAGCTAGTGTCACATAAGTCCTTATTTCATTTTAAACTAGTTAATCGATGAATCAATTCCTCCGTGGTAAGACCCAGCGACAAATTAAACACCCCTGCTCTAAACTCCCTTTCTACTCCCATCTGATGAGCCGCCGCTAGAAAAGTCTTTCTAGCTTTTATTAAGCCCTGAGCGATCAACAAATCTGCTATCCGTTCCGTACTGGCTCCCATAGGAATAATGAAATTTAGTTCAATTGGGGTAGAACTTTGGTTTTTAGGCGGTTGGACTTGCGATAGCTCAGTCGATACGGAAGGTTGTGTGGTCGGATGTGTTTGAGTTATCTCTTTTTCCACTACGGGTGCGACAGAAGAAGGCTTTTGTGGTATTAGAGCTTGTCCTTTCTGTGGCGATATAACCACAGTCAACATCGCACTCAATATAAGACCAGAACCCAAACCGAGCCAATAAGAACTCGTTACCTTCATTTCGCAGCTCCTTTTGATTGCGTCTGCAAAACCATCATCACGGCATCTTGGCTTAACAATAGGCTCTGAGCTATTTCTGGTATACGCTGCCCCTTGGCAGCAAGTTCTATTACTTCTTGATATTTGGGTGAGATACTGCGTTTTGGTTCGACCCCACCCTCATTAATTTTTTCTCCCTGCTCTTTAGTCTTTAAGGAGTATAGTTTGCTTTTTTCGTTACGAACTATTTCGCTAGGTTCTTTCTTTCTATGTACAGGTTCCTTATATTCAATTTGCCGCGATATCTGTAGTTTGTCTTCGAGACTATGCACCTGATCTTGAACCCGAAGAAGTTCTCTTTTCATATAGGCTAGACCTTTTAGGGCTGTCATAGCCTCATTGTTCGGTGGACTTTGCCAACGCCATCCCAGGAGCAAAAATACAACGCCTAGTACAAATAATATTATAGGCAATATATCCACAATGCTACCCCCTTACCTTACTACAAACAGAGTGCGTTGCACAGTTCTTCATCTTTAATCTATTTACTACATTCGCTAAAAGAAATGGATTTCCTGCAAAACCCACCATTTTTCAACAAGATCTTATCCCCTTACCTTGTATTTTTAGTCCCTTCAGATTGTTTACTAAAATAGACGCTTAAGCCCTTATAAATGGCAATAGCTAGCTTTTCTTGATATTCTGGTGTTGTCATTAATTGTTCTTCTTCAATGTTTGAAAGGAATCCCAGCTCAACGGTCACCGCAGCTTGGTGAGCCTTCTTCAAAACATATATATCTTGATTACTCTTAATTACTCTTTTGCCATTCGTCATGCTATTCAGTTCCTGCTGAATCGATTGTGCCAATAACTTACCTTCTGGCGAATCCGCATGATAAAACGTCTGCGCACCCGTCAGTTTTGCATCAGGAAAACTATTCGCGTGAATGCTTAGATAAACTTCAGCCTGAACGTCCTTAGCAAGCTGGATACGTTGTGCTAAATCCTCTCGTTTGCGCTTTAACAGGCCCTGCGACGTTCCTAAGTCACTGTCATCCTCTCGGACCATTACTATTCTAGCACCACTTTGCTGAATGAGGGCTTGCAGGCGTTTAGATACGGCCAAAGTCACGTCTTTCTCTAACACCTTGCTTATGCCCACAGCACCTGGATCTACGCCCCCGTGACCAGCATCGATCACGACAACTCTATTTCCCATGGTCCAACTCCATATTTTTTTATCATGCCCACTGAACCCCCATCCTAGGGCTAACGTCATAATAAGTGCAAGCATAATTCCCAGAATAGCTCCATTACGTCGTTTGATACTAATAACCCAGATTGATCTCATTCCCATCCGCCTCCCCCAGTCTATTACGTCTTACCTTATGGGAGAGACATTCGGAATATGCATTTGGCTTGTCCGTTAATTATTACAATCTTCTTGCATTAATTTTTTATAAAAAAATAATTCTATAAACTATACCAGACCATAAAGTCGTTTGATTAACGCATCATCATCCTGCCATGAAGGTCCAGACTCACTTTTGGATAATGGGTTCAGGTGGCTCGTTGCCTTCGCTATAGCATCACGTTTCATCTTTGTATCGGCATATGCGTAAATCATGGTGGTTTCTATCTGAGCGTGACCTAGCCATTCGGATAAAAGTGCCAGTGGCATTCCGCCGCGATAGAGATACATTGATCTTGAGTGCCTAACGAAATTCAAACGTTTGGATTTCCTCAGTCATTCCTTCGCAACACTGATGGACAATGCAGGAGCCAACAAAGTAAGTATCAAGCGCATTATAGGCCATGCGAGGACAGATATTACAGATAAGGTCTATACACACAAGGATATTTCTGAACTTAAGAAAGCTGTGGACCTTATATAATAGCTTGTATATTACGTGTGTATTACTTGTCTATTATTCATCGAAATCTGCAGGTTCTCAGAGAGTTTAGAATAGCGAAAACCCCTAAGCCATAAGGGCCTAGGGGTTTTCATTTTTGTGTAGAATTAACGTTTAGAGAATTGTGGAGCCTTACGAGCTTTCTTCAAGCCGTATTTACGACGTTCCTTCATACGTGGGTCACGGGTTAAGAAACCAGCCCTCTTAAGACTTGGACGGAGACTGGCGTCTGCTTTCAGTAAAGCACGGGCAATGCCTAAACGTATTGCACCGGCTTGACCTGTAGTGCCACCTCCGTGGGCAAGAGCGATAACATCATATTTAGCAAGTGTATCTGTAATATTGAATGGTTGCTGAACAATCATTTCAAGTGTTTTCTTACCGAAATACTCCGCTAATTCACGTTTGTTGATAATGAACTTTCCTTCACCCGGAATAAGCCGAACGCGAGCGACTGCATTTTTACGTCGTCCTGTCGCAGCATATTGTAATTGAGTTGCCATGTTTTACTTCCTCCTTCCTTAAACTACTGAATCGTCCAGATTTCAGCTTGTTGAGCTTGATGCGGGTGCGTCTCTCCCTTATACACTTTTAACTTTGTGTACATCTGAGCGCCCAACTTGTTATGAGGAAGCATTCCCTTCACGGCATGTTCCATAGCTCGTTCAGGCATAATTTGCATTAACTTTTTGTAAGGTACTTCTTTCAACCCACCAGGATATCCAGAGTGTCGGCGATACATTTTATCGTTCAGTTTATTACCAGTTAATACTAATTTTGCAGCATTAATAATAATGACATGATCCCCGGTATCAACATTAGGGGTGAATGTCGGTTTATGTTTACCTCTTAGAAGGCGTGCTGCTTCAGTAGCAATACGGCCCAAGGGGATTCCCTCAGCGTCAATGATATACCATTTGCGCTCTTGGTCTTGTGCTTTCGCAAAAAACGTGGTCATAACTTTCCCTCCAAATTAGCAGTTTTCTGTTAATAATCACTCGCATGGGGCTCAATCATGCTTGCGGTATGCCAGGGGCATGGGGCTCAATCATAGCCAAAGCATAAAAACTCATACTGCTATTTTATTTAATTATCTAACCATTGTCAAGTTCTTTATTATTAAAAACCCTTACTTGCACAGTGGATATAATTCAAGTCTCAACACCTTGATTTAAGCCAAATTGGTCTCTGTAACGAAGAAATTTGGGATTTCGAAAAAGCTAAATTCACTACTTTCTCAACCTTATAATGTGTTCGAAGA
>DASRMA010000219.1:0-11141 GCA_035648155.1 Desulfosporosinus sp. | reverse complement strand
TTACTGATGGAAATCCAACAAATGTGTGATATTGTCTCCATTATCAAGCAAGGTAGTGTCATCAAAACCGCTAATGTTCAAGACATCTTACATGATGGTCGAATAGAGTGGGAGTTAAATGATCCTGAAAAGGCGATCTCGCTCCTCAGGGACAATTGGTCTATCGAAGCCGTTCAATTGAAAAAGAATACCCTCAGCGCTGACATAAGCCAACACCCTCTAGCTAAAATTAACGAAGTATTCATTAGAGAAGGTCTAGCACTCACCTATTGCTCGACAAAGCAAAACACTCTAGAAGATTTATTTCTAGAGTTGACGGCAGGTGATGAAATTGTTTAGCCTGATTGAAAATGAAGTCATAAAAATGGTTTTCAAGAAACGGCTCATCTTTGTATTTGCAATTCTCATCGTGCTGATCTCTGTCTTTGCTTATGGTCAAAACAAAACCCTAGAACGAACCAAGGCTCAGCTCACTCACCGGATGGGGATTACAGCTACTGATGACTGGCGCAAGCTGGCTAACCAGCAGTTAATCGATATGAAGAACAGGCTTGACAGCCCTTATTCGGATGAGACACGTAAAGCTTCAACTCAGGTTAGAATGGAACAACTACAATATAACCTTGATCAAAATATTAACCCGCTGGAACAATCTGCAGCGAAATTTACAACTAAATTCATGGAACAAGCAATTTTCTTGTTCTTGCCTCTATTGATTATTATGTTGTCAGCGGATATGGTGTCAGGGGAGTGCTCTAGCGGAACGATCAAACTGATTCTCGTAAGAAATGTTCCCAGGTGGAAGGTTCTTCTCAGTAAATATCTAACGCTGATGCTCTTGGAAGTTATCGTTGTCTTTCTTGCTTTTGTGATAGCGGCGATTATTTCAGGCTTCTTCTTTGGTTTCGGAGGGTGGCTAGCCCCAGTAGCGACAGGTTTCAAAGTTCTGGTGGGAAAATTAGATACCACCGGTGTCCTTAATGTCCCACAGTGGCAATATTCTCTCATGGTTTATTCCTTGGCTTATTTTGTTGCCTTCGTTGTCGGCAGTATTTCTTTTATGATCTCTGTCCTCGTGAAAAGCACGGCTGCTTCAATTGGCATTATTATGTCTACCCTAGTAGCGGGTAATTTCATCAGTTTCTTTCTCTCAGACTGGAAGATAACTCGGTACATGTTCATGGTGAACCTACGACTCACGGATTATTTATCGGGATCGTTCCAACCGATTGAAGGAATGAATATGCTTTTCTCAATCACAGTCCTTTTAGGCTGGGCTATTGCATCAATCATTGTTAGCTTCGTCTATTTTACAAAACAAGATATCCTGGTTTAAGGAGAAATTAAGGTGTTAAAAAAAAGCATGTGGTACTCTATTCTTACAATTGCCTGTGTGGGCTTCATCGTTCTATCGATCGGTTTCTATCAGGCGATTATTGTCACAACGGCAGTCAATCCTCCGCCCTCAGCTGAAGCCGAAGTTCCTCAGACTTCACCGGATTCAACAAAACTACCTTCCAAAGATGCCAACTCGTTTAGAGTGCTCATCCTAGGAGACTCTGTTGCTAAAGGAACAGGCGATGAAAAGAGCAAAGGTTTTTCAAGCTATCTACCAGATTATTTTAAGAAGAACACCCCTAAAGACATCCTCGTAGAGAACGCAGGAATAGACGGACTGGATAGTATTGGCCTACTAGAACAACTCCAAAGCCAAAAGCTAGCCAAAACCATTACAGATTCGGATTTTATCTTAGTCTCTATTGGTGGCAACGATATAAGAAGTATTCTTACCCTGAACAATCTCGCAAAAGACGATCAATTTAAAGTGAGGCTGGACAGCTATCTAGGCAATTTAAAACAAACCATCAAAGCATTAAGAGCCTCCAATCCTAATTCCATCGTAATATTTCTAGGTCTCTATAATCCGTATGCAAAGGCTAACGGCATCGAAGATACTAGACTTCTGAATACCTGGAACTATAATACCCAACTGCTGGTTGAAGAAGATGGCAAAGCAATTTTCATTCCAACCTCTGACCTACTGAAATTTAACCTAGGTAGATATATCGCCAAGGATGGCCTGCACCCGAATTCTGCAGGATATCAAGCGCTCTCCAATAGAATCAGTAAATCCGTGGAAATGATTATCACGGGCTCATAGATTTGGTGATAAGACGATTTTGTCATTTAAAGAGGAGGTTTACTTATGTCCCATTTACTTAAGCCATTACAAGCTGGCACGTTGACACTGTCCAACCGCTTGATTATGCCACCCATGGCAACGGCGAAGGCTGAACCCGACGGGAAAGTGAGTCAAGCGATTCTTGATTACTATGCAGAAAAGTCTGAGGGTGGATACCTATCCCTGATCATTATCGAACATAGCTTCATTAAATCAGAAGGAAAAGCTCACGCACTGCAGCTTTCCGTTGCCGATGATAGCGTGATCGAAGGCTTACGGAAATTAGTTGATATCATTCACCGTAATCATTCCAAGACCGTGATGCAACTGAACCATGCCGGAAGTGCAGCAACTGAAGAAACTATTGGATCAACTCCCGTGGGTCCTTCAGTTGTCAAAAATCCGCGCCAAGGGACTATGCCTGTTGAACTTACCCGTGAAGGAATTGCGGATATTATCGAAGCCTTTAAGAACGCTGCTCGGCGTACTAAAGAAGCCGGTTTTGATGGAGTGGAAATCCATTCCGCACATGGCTACCTTCTCAATCAATTCCTCTCTCCGCTAACCAACCAACGCACGGATGAGTACGGTGGAAATGTCCACAACCGTATCCGACTGCACCTCCAAGTCATCGAGGCAGTACGTGTCGAAGTGGGCGAACATTTTCCCATTCTTCTACGGTTAGGCGCTTCAGATTATACCGAAGGCGGAACGACCCTTGAAGACAGTCAAATTGCTGCTCAAGCCTTTGAAAAGGCCGGTATAAGTATTCTAGATATATCCGGCGGTTTCTCCGGCTTTAATGTACCTGGCCTCACCGGGCAAGGCTTTTTCGCACCTCTCAGCGAGGCGATCAAAAAGGTCGTGTCCATTCCCGTCATACTCACTGGTGGCATTACCGAAGCACAGGCTGCTGAGCAGTTACTCGGGGACGGGAAAGCAGACCTTATCGGTGTAGGAAGAGCCGTACTCAAGGATTCCCAATGGGCACAGCAAGCGATCGAAAGTCTTCGTTAATCAAGCCGTTTAACCAAACCCATACCTAAAAAAAGCGGCTTTTCCGTAAAGGAGAAGCCGCTTTTTTGTTGACTCATAAATCAATTTGTTCGTTCCTTATACTTATTCTCTGATTTCTCATAAATAAAATCAAATCCAGCATGAACATAATCATGTTTAGTCCATATAGATAAATCACATTATCAAAGTTATAATAGAGTTTGTTTAAAATTCCTGCAGCATATCCAATAAGAACTATCACTAAAAACGATGCACTTTTTCCTTGGATTGATTTTGATTTATAAGACCTATATATGGAAAATGGCCATGCAGTTCCAAAACAGATTAACATAATTATTTCAAAAATGCTCATAGAGCTTTACCCACTTCCATCGCAGGTCCAGAAACCCTCGATCGTTTTACTGAGGCTATCGATATTCGCACCATAGCGAATCTTTTTCCATTCCTCAGGAAACAATTTCTTATACGACGTTTGAGAGAACCGTTAGTCAATGAGTAGCACGATTCCACGGTCTTCTTCGGTTCGAATGACGCGTCCGACTGCCTGTAATACTTTATTGAAACCTGGGTACATATAAGCAAATTCATAACCCTGTCGGGTTGTTGTTTCATAGTAGGAACGAATGATTTCTCTTTCCCTGCCGATCTGAGGCAAACCTACTCCAACAACAATCGCCCCAGAAAGTCGATCTCCTATCAGGTCGATCCCTTCTCCGAAGATCCCACCCATCAATGCAAAGCCGACCAGCGTTTGATCGGGATTCGTAGCGAACGTTTCTAAGAATTCTTCTCGTTTCTCTTCCGCCATGTCCGAAGTTTGACAGATTGTTCTAACTTGTTGGTATTGTGCTCTATACCTAAGATGGACCTCGTGCAGATAATCATAGGACGGAAAATAAACGAGATAGTTTCCCTTCTTGTGTTCAACTGCCATGGCGATGGCTTCGGCGACTTGATCGTAGGTTGCGGCACGCTGCCTATACTTAGTGGAGATACGATCGTTAATAAGTAAGCAAAGATTCTCTGAAGGAAACGGAGATGCCAATTTCAGTTTATAAGACGTTTCCTCGCCACCCAAAACAGTCATGAAGTAGTCCATGGGGCTTAAAGTGGCGGAAAACAGCACTGCAGCCCGCCCTCTTCCCAAAGCTTCCTTCAAGCGCACGGAGGGATCAAGACAGAACAGCTTCACCTGAAAATCGTCCCCACTGTTCTGCAAGTAAGTGACGTATCGCTCATCATAACTGTCCGCGGTTCTGATAAAACTTAGCGCTTGGAAATACTGCTCCACAAGTTGTTCACGCCAACCGAGCAATTGATCATTTGTTTTGAGAAACACTTCAGTCTCTTTGACAAATTGACGCAACGCTTGGATCAGTTTAGTGGGCGCCTCCTTTTCCACACTTTCCCCGCTCCCGCTGGCATCTGTGCAGCGTTTTTTCTCTTTGAGCAAGGCAGAGTTAACTTTAGTCAGGCTCTTTGTCAGCCTGGGAGCATCCTCTTTCGTCAACCTCTTAAGCTTCAGCCAAGATTCCTTGCCAAGTTCAGCTGAAAACATCTCCCTAGCTCGATCTACCAGGTTGTGTGCTTCATCCACCAAAAAGGTATACTCTCCCCCGTCGAGGAAAAATCGTCTTAAATAGACACGCGGATCAAATACATAATTATAATCGCAAATAACCACATCTGCCCAGTTCGCCATTTCCAGAGAAAATTCGAAGGGGCAAATAGAATGCTTGTGAGCATATTTCTCAATCACCTGTCTTGTCCAAGCTTCCTCTACAAACAGGTCCTTCGCCGCAGCTCGTACCCGGTCGTAATACCCTTTCGCGAAAGAACACTCCTCCGGCAGGCACGCCACTTCCGGAAGAAAACACAGTTTACGTTTAGCGGTTAGGGTGAGGCGTTTGATCTTTAAACCACCCTTTTGCAAATAGGTTATCGCTTTCTCGGCAACCGTTCGGGTTATGGTTTTAGCTGTGAGATAAAAGATCTGCACTGTAAGGCCTTCGGCCATAGCCTTCAATGCGGGAAACAAAGTACCCATCGTCTTACCTATCCCCGTCGGGGCTTGAGCAAATAGTTTCTGACTTTCTTTGATCGTTTTGTAAACTGCTATAGCCAGTTCCCTTTGTCCTGGTCGATACTCTCCGAAGGGAAATTGCAACGTGCGAATGCTGGCATCACGCATCTCTGACCACTCTTGTAGCTGGCGCGCCCACATCAGATAACGCTCAACCAAACTAATGAAGAACACTGACAGCTCTGTAAAAGAAAACCTCTTCGAGAATTTCTTGACCTGAGCGGTATCCAGCTGAAAGTAGGTAAGCTGAGTTTCTACCGTTTCTAAGCCTTCTTGCACGGCGTACATAAAGGCATAGCACTGAGCCTGAGCCCAGTGCAAATCGCTAAATGATTCATCAATAACGCTTAAATCCAGCGAGGTAGTTTTAATTTCATCGATACATGCACCGGATTCCTTTTTAATAACACCGTCGGCACGGCCCTTAATCTCCAAACTAAGGTCCTCTTGAAGAAAGATATAACTCAGCGTTACTTCCGGCACATACGCGCCGCCACTTGTCTTCTGAATCATTTGATGAGCTTTAATCGCCTCTTGTGCCCGTGAAGCTCCAATCGAACTTGGTTGCAAATCTCCATACATGAGCACAAACTCGACCAGATTACGTACTGATACCTTAATAGTTTTCACTGTCAAATCCTTCCCGAAACAGAGTTACCCTTTCATTATAACCAGTAATAGCCGTTTGAGATATAGATATTTCATGTAACAAGGTATTGATCTATTACCACTTGACATGGGACAGACCAACCGTCCCATGTCATCAGCGGCCAAGATAATCCCGTACAGTCATAACCTGTATACTGAATTCATGAAAGCATAGGATTTCAATTTAACATTAATAGGAGTAATATAGGGATAAACTAGTTAATAGTCCTCAAACTTTATGTGGGAGGAATGGGAGAAGTTAAACAGATCTGGAAAACTTTAACCCAAGAAAATTCTCAAAGGTTTAAAATCAAAGGGAGGCTAATTAAGATTAAAATTTTAGCAGATGTAATGGAACAAGTTGTGAAGAAAAATCCAAACGAAACAGAGTTCCACCAAGCCGTAAACGAGGTCTTAGAATCACTCGAACCTGTTGCAGCAAAACATCCAGAATGGGTGAAGGCCGGACTATTCGACCAATTTGTTGAGCCAGAAAGGCAAATTGTTTTCAGGGTAACCTGGGTTGATGACTCTGGAAATGTTCAAGTAAATCGCGGTTTCAGAGTACAATTCAATAGTGCTATTGGTCCATACAAAGGTGGTTTGAGATTTCATCCATCAGTTAATATCGGTATCATCAAGTTCCTCGGATTTGAACAAATTCTCAAAAATTCTCTTACAGGACTTCCAATAGGCGGAGGTAAAGGTGGAAGTGATTTCGATCCTAAAGGCAAATCAGACGGAGAAGTTATGAGATTCTGCCAAAGCTTTATGCTTGAGCTATCTAAACACATAGGAGCAGATACAGACGTTCCTGCAGGCGACATGGGTGTCGGCGGCCGTGAAATTGGTTACCTCTTTGGAATGTACAAACGACTCCGTAACGAATTTACAGGAGTTCTTACTGGTAAAGGATTAGACTGGGGCGGAAGCTTAGCACGAACGGAAGCCACAGGGTATGGTCTATGCTATTTTATGGAAGAAGCGCTCAAGGCTAAAGGCAAGTCCTTTAAAGGTGCGAGAGTTTGCATTTCTGGATCCGGCAATGTTTCTATCTATGCGGCAGAAAAGGTTCGACAATTAGGTGGAACAGTCGTTGCAATGAGTGATTCCTGTGGGTATGTCTATGATCCTGCAGGGATAGATCTAGACACTATTAAGCAAATCAAAGAAGTCGATCGTTGCAGAATCAGCAAATGTGTTGAAACTCACCCAGGCACTACCTACAGTACGTGTTGTACTGACATCTGGAGTATTAAGTGTGATATAGCTCTTGCCTGTGCGACACAAAATGAATTAGACGGAAAAGCTGCACAAATGCTGATCGATAATGGATGCTACGCTGTCGGAGAGGGAGCTAATATGCCGTCTACTCCTGAAGCAGCTAGTCTCTTTATAAAAAATAAAATAATCTTTGGTCCCGGAAAAGCTGCCAACGCTGGTGGGGTTGCAACTTCAGCTCTCGAAATGAGCCAAAACAGCATGAGATATTCGTGGTCTTTTGAAGAAGTCGATGCAAAACTTAAAGAAATCATGATTGACATATATAAAAATGCTAGTGCCGCTGCACGCGACTACGGTCAAGAAGATAATCTCGTAGCTGGTGCCAATATCGCCGGCTTTATCAAAGTTGCTAATGCAATGTATGCACAAGGAATATTGTAAATTTTTCTTCAAGCAACCACATTATAGTTGAACTGTAAGCGTGAAATAAACGAACGCCTCCGGACATTCCGGAGGCGTTCGTTTTTATGGTACGACCTACGGATTTTGCCTTGTTATTGAATAAATTGCAATACACCGTGGCATTATGTATCTAGGGGATTAGACAATAAACGATAGTATTTGGCTATCAAAGATGGACATCGATAATTATAGTGAGGAGTTAAAAATGATGGGGATCAGTGATGAAACAAAAAAGTTAACTTTGATCGCGCTTGTATTAATGATTTTTACCTCAGTTTTTGGATTTAATAATATTCCACGTTCCTTTTACTTAATGGGTTATGGTGCTATTCCATGGTTTTTACTATCTGGTCTAACTTTTTTTATTCCGTTTGCGTTTATGCTGGCTGAATTTGGGTCAGCTTTCCAAAAAGAAAAGGGCGGAATCTATTCATGGATGTCTGCATCAATAGGTCCTAAGTATGCCTTCGTGGGAACCTTTATGTGGTATGCTTCCTATATCGTATGGATGGTCAACGTCTCTAATGGGCTCTGGATAGTGTTTTCTAATGCCATCTTCGGAACAGATACCACACCAACTTGGTCACTATTTGGCTTAAACTCAACTCAAACTATTGGTATTTTAGCGGTTTGCTGGATAATATTTGTCACCTTTACTGCCACTAAAGGTTTGGATAAAATCAAAAAGATAACATCTGTCGGAGGAGTCGCTGTTGCCTTGTTAAATATCGTATTACTGGTAGGGGCGATAGCCGTTTTAATCGGAAGTGGCGGACATTTAGCACAACCTATTCTTAGTACTACATCCTTTGTTGCCTCACCCAATCCCAGTTATGGGAGCCCAATAGCTATTCTTTCATTTTTAGTCTTTGCTTTATTTGCATACGGTGGTATTGAGGTCGTTGGCGGGTTAGTTGATGAAACTAAAAATCCTGAAAAGACCTTCCCTAAAGGGCTCATACTCTCTGCCGTTATTATTGCTGTCGGCTACTCAATTGGCATATTCTTAGTTGGTATATTTACAAACTGGAGTCAGGTCCTCTCTTCCAAAAGCGTGCATATGGGCAATGTGGGCTATGTGGTCATGAATAATTTGGGCTATCAAATTGCCCATACCTTTGGTGGTAGTCAAGCCTTTTCATTATCTATGGGTGCTTGGATGGCTAGGTTTGTTGGTATTTCAATGGTTCTAGCCTTAACTGGAGCTTTCTTCGCCTTAGCATATTCTCCCCTAAAACAAATAATTCAGGGTACGCCCAAGGAGTTATGGCCTGGGAAATTGGCCTTAATTGAAGATGGAATGCCTCGAAATGCTATGTGGGTTCAATGTATAGCCGTTACCGTTATGATCTTACTGGTATCTTTCGGTGGAGCTGCAGCGGCGATATTCTTTAATAAACTTGTATTGATGACCAATGTGGCCATGACCCTGCCCTACATGTTCATCTCCGGCGCCTTTTATGCCTTCAAGAAGAATGAGGATATTAAAAAGCCCTTTCAAATTTTCAAGAGTAACCGTAGTGCCTTGATCTGGACTGTGGTGGTAACGTCCACAGTAGGGTTTGCAAACTTTTTTACAATCATCCAGCCCGCCATGGAAGGAGATCTATCCTCTACCATTTGGAGTATTGCTGGACCGTTGTTCTTCGCAATTGTTGCCTTATTAATGTACTGGAACTATGAAAGGAAAATGAATACGAGTCAGTAAGAACTGCACTTTCACCCTGGGTTTTGAATATGACCAAGACTAACCGAAGACCCTCTCACGGTCTTCGGTTAGTCTTGGTATTCCCCCCATTGCTCTAAGCAGTTTTCAAGCATTTCCTCCAGTACTTTTTTTTGTTGAAATAGCTCATTCAAACGATTGGCATCTCTACCAGAGTCAACCATTTCTCCTTCAATTAATTTTAGTTTGCGTTCATATTCTTCAATTTCAACTTCCAGGAGCTCTATTTTTTTAGCCATATTATTTCTCTTAGGTTGCTGGGGGGCCATCTTGTTGTTGATCTCCTTGGGCCCCATTTTAACTGCTATCACACTCGCTTTTTCCATTCCTTTTTTATGCTCTTCTAGATAGTAGTTGTAATCGCCATGATAAACTTTGACACCTTTATTCTCTATCGCCATCATCTTATCAGCAACTTTATTAATGAAATAACGATCATGAGAAACAAAGAGTAGTGTCCCATCAAATTTGATTAAGGTTTCTTCTAACACTTCCCTAGAATCAATATCCAAATGATTGGTTGGCTCATCCAAAATCATGAAATTCACTTTATCAAACGTCAACGAGCAAAGCTTCAGCCTGCTTTTTTCTCCACCAGACAAAGATTTAATTTTCTTATTAACATCTTCCTTGATAAATAGGGCTTTTGCTAATTGAGACCTCGCTTCTCCTAAGGTCAAATCATATAACTGGGTAAAATACTCTAAAACTGTCAGCTCCTCGTTTTCATAGACCACGTTCTGAGGTAGATATCCAATTTTCACTCGGGAGCCTATTTTAATCAATCCAGAATCTGGTTCCATTTCCTTAAGAATCATTTTCAACAACGTAGTTTTTCCGCTGCCATTACGCCCTACTATACAGACACTGTCTTGATAAAAAACAGTAAGCTTAACCTCTTGGAGCAATAGGTTATCTCCGTAATGCTTAGCAAGACCCTCTGTTTCCAGGACTATTTTTCCCGTTCTGCCGAGTGCTTGAGCGTCTAACCGAACCTTTCTCTTTTCAAATACAGGTCGATCCAATGTTTCTACTTTTTCTAATCTTTTTTCTAATTCTTTTGCCCGCCTGAACATTTTATCGCTGTCTCGCATGACACCCCAAATACGATAACGCTCGATTTGCCGTTCCATATTATCAATCTTTTTTTGTTGATTTTGATACATCTTAAAATCGATTAGAAAGCGACGTTCCTTTTCCACGACGTAATAACTGTAATTGCCAAGGTAGGGCACCGCATGATTAAATTCAAGTTCCACAATCTTATTGACAACGCTGTCTAAAAAATACCTATCGTGGGATACGACAAGAACAGATCCCTTGTAATCCCTCAGAAAACCTTCTAACCATTCAATCGCCTCTAAGTCCAAATGATTGGAAGGTTCATCCAGCAATAAAACATCCGGTTTTTCCAAAAGTAGTTTAGCTAGTATAACCCTAGTTTTTTCTCCACCACTCAGTTGCTCAAAAAGCATACCTTTTAGAAGATCGGTAATTTGAAGACCTTCTGTTATTTTACTGATTTTCATTTCTATTTCATATCCACCAAGGGTTTCAAATTGTTCTGTCAAACGCCCATAGTTTTGAACCGCTTTTTCTAACGCCTCTCCTTGAAGCTGGATGAGCCTTTCCTCTAATACCTTCATCTCTTGCTTAAGTTTATAAATAGTCTCAAAGGCTGATTCCACAACATCTATAGTAGTTGCACACCGCTCAAAATCGGGCATTTGGTTGAGATAGCCTATCCTAGCGTCTTTACGAATGGCTATGCTACCCTCCTGGCAATCTTCTACCCCCAT
>DASRMA010000218.1:0-7220 GCA_035648155.1 Desulfosporosinus sp. | reverse complement strand
GTCCATTACACTCAAATTATTGAATAATTTCTCTTGTCTATGCAATGTATTTTCTCTAAACAAAGCAAAAATCACCTCAAATAATAGTATAGGAAGATTATCTCTGGATATATCTAATTATCTCCCTTATACTATATAATTCGGCATATAAGTGGTTAATTCCTGCTTTTGCATTGAAAAACTATGGGGTTTCTGCACCAGAATCATACCTAATATAAGATTAAACATTTTGTAAAGTTGCGTTAGTCCTAGGTATCAGTACCAAAATCTTTTCCCAAAACCAAAATAGTAGCATGGGCAGCTAAACGCCTGGACCCACAGAATCGGTAATGCAACGAGGGTAATAATAGGCAATAAAGCATAACAAAATAAGAAAAGGCACTGGTATGATTGATGCCTGAAACCCTTGGTACTAAAGGGCTATAACAGAATGCATTAAGTTACAACAAAGGCGGGTCGTGCCTTTGGGGTGGTAGAGGTCGCGTGTTCGAATCATGTCGCTCCGACCAGTAAAATTAACGGTCCTAGGGTTTTAAGTTTGGCAAGAAAAAACGAAATGCCCAACAAATGCCCAACAAATGCCCAACAAACCTTTTTAAACATAGTGACTCGTCTAATCTGAAGTTAGGCGGGTCTCTTTTTTCAGGAACGGCGACAACCCTAATTCCGTTTTCTGACTTTGGGCGCTTGTCCTCGTACAGATTTCCATCATTGATGCAATAGCTCTCATCTACCCTTAGGGTGCCTTTTTGCCAACTATGTAGGTGACGAAATAGTACTGTATTACTGAGTTCAAAAGCATATAAAAATACAGACCCTTTGGGTAAGGTTGATAAAGGATGTTATGGGTCGAAGAAAATCGGGTAGTGAAGTAGTGAAGGAGTGTCGATTATGAAGATTAAAGCAGCGGTAACCCATACGTGTGGACAGGAGTTTTTGATTCAAGAGGTAGAGATTTCTGAACCGAAAGCAACAGAGGTTCTTGTGAAAATGGTAGGTTGCGGCGTCTGCCATACGGATGCGGTCGCCAGAGATCAGGAGATGCCGGTTCCTTTGCCTGCTGTGTTGGGGCATGGAAGTTCAGGAATTGTTGAAAAGGTCGGTCCTGCAGTACAGTCACTGAAACCTGGTGATCATGTCGTGTTAACTGTCTTCTCTTGTGGAAATTGCGAAGCATGTTTGACCGGTCATCCCAGCCAATGTGAGCAATCCTTTCCGACTAGCTTTTGTGGGGTATATAAAGATGGAACTAAACGTTTAACCCAAAATGGAGTAGAACTCTCAACCTTTTTCGCGCAATCCAGCTTCGCCACCTATGGTATCGGTCCTGCTGGAGAAAATCTATCAAAAATATCGTGTATTATTAATGAACGACGAGCAGTTGGGCGGAGAGGCCTGGGGGCTGTCATGGGGTCAAAGAACTTAAAGGCCATTGCCATCAGAGGTGATTCTCCTGTACCTCTCGCTGATGATGAAAATGCACGGGAAGCAAGAAGCGAATGCTTAAACAGATGAAAGATAGCCCTATTCTCTATTCTGAATTCTCAAAACATGGTACGCCTATGGTTGCCGATGCTTTATGGGGAATTGGTATTTTCCCTGCAAAAATTACACTGCGACGGGAGAGTGGAGTCCCATCGAAAAAATAGGGGCTCTAGGAAATGCTCTTCAAAAGATTGGCAGTGAACATTGTTATAATTGTCCAATGGGATGTAGTCAAATGAAGCTAGTGAAAAAAGGACCCCATGCGGGAGATATGTCTGACCCGGAATTTGAATCAATGTATAGTTTTGGCGGGCAAACTGGCAACGATAATCTGGATAGTATTATCGCAGCAGATCTTCTTTGTGATGAACTAGGAATAGATACAATGTCGGCAGGAGTAACGATTGGATTTGCTATGGAACTCTATGAAAAAGGGATTTTAACCCCTGCAGATACCGAGGGGATTGAACTTAATTTTGGAAACTCAGAAGCAATAATTAGTCTCATTAGTCAGATGTCTTATCGTGAAGGACTAGGAGCTATTTTAGCAGATGGAGTCAAAGTGGCAGCTGAAAAAATAGGGAAAGGTTCCGAAAAATATGCCATGCATATTAAGGGGATGGAGTTACCAGGGTATGATGTCCGTGGAGCAAAAGAGCATGGATTGGGCCTAGCGACCTCATATACAGGAGTGATCACAATCGTTCTTATGCATTCTTTAAAGTATTATTTGGATACGGAAAGCATTCGGAAAGCCGCAGTAAAATCCTCAGTTTCTGTGAGCGGTTATAAATATAGGCTAACAAAAATCAAAGAGTTAGGTTATGATCTCCAGTCCCCCCAAGAAAGATTTGATTTAAAGCTAGCGATTAAGATTTATGAAATTACTGTAGAATAAAAATAAGTAAGCGCTTCAAAACTAGATCCAAGCAATCGGGGTTTAACTCTTCTCGTATTACGATACCTCCCACTTATAAAGTCGGATTTCCATAAAAATAAAAATAAAAATACAGAATACAGTATCATATTCAAAAAAGATGCTGACTTGGTAGATTTGCACCTGGGTTGTGATTATATTTGGAAGGTGAAATGTCTTGGAGTTGAAGCGAATGACCAATACCGTTCCCTACTCATAAATCGACGGTGGACTACAACGGAGTATTCTGAGACTGAATAATAGAAAAGGTCTATTTCTAATTAACTACAAAAAAGCAACCGGTCACGAAATTTACAAACTCCAGAGATAATTTGTGATTTTAATCATGAATTATCTCTGGAGTTATTATTTTCCTTGGATGCTGCTAAGGCACTGACAACAGCAATACAAGTCCGAAATATGATTGTCAGAAGAGAAAAATATTTAAGAGTACCCTAAATAAAGAAGGATAATATTAAAAGTGGTAGAATATATATATATCTATTGAACCTATATGCACAGCGAATATAGTTGAGGTGAACACATATGGATGAAGAAATGATAAGTAAATTTGAATTAGCTATCCCTATTGATCGTACTATCCAAGCCGAATTACTGCTGCTGTTAGGACAACAGCCTTCGCACGGTTATGAATTAATCCAGCGCCTAAATGGAGCTGACTTTAAAAGCGGAGAGGCTGACCCAGCAACCGTTTATCGAAACCTAAGGAGAATGGATAAGGATGGATTGATTAAATCCCATTGGGAAGTTGGAGAGTCAGGTCCAGGCAGACGACTTTATGAATTGACTCCGCAAGGCTTGGAGGCTCTAAAAGTATGGACCAATTATCTCGCTGAGCAAAAAGCCAAGTTAGAGAATTTCCTGAACACCTATTTACACTTTGTTAAATCCCAATTAGAGATGGATGAAGGAAGGGATAAGCCATGATTGGTAATCAAAAAACACTAAAAATCATTCATGCCGGAGCTTTACAGCGAGTGGTAGAGAATTGTGTGGAACTTTTAATAAAGCAGAACCCTGGGCTGAAAATTAAGATACTAGGGGTTGGTTCAAGAGAGGGTGCCAAACGGCTATTATCTGGAGAGCACTATGACATTATTGCTCTAGCTGACCAAGCATTATTTGCGGAGCTACTGGTACCTGATTTAGTGGAAAACTACTTTGTTTTTGCCACTGATCAACTAGTTATTGGCTATGATCGTTCTTCAAAGGGAAGCAAGGAGATTACTCAAGATAATTGGGTCGATACGTTACTTGATCCACAAGTTAATTTTGCCCGTTCTGATCATGATCTTGATCCTTGCGGCTATCGAACACTGATGGTTTGGCAATTGGCTGAAAAGTTTTATGGCAGGACAGGTTTATACGAGGCAATGGAAGCAGCCTGTATTCCATACTCTATTCACCCTAAATCATTAGATCTTGCCAAAGCTCTATTTACTGGAAAGGTCGATTATGCTTTCCTTTATTCCTCTGAGGCTGAACAATTAGAGCTTCCCTATATAACGTTACCATCGAAGATTAATCTTTCTAACCCAGCTTATGCAAATTTTTATGATCAGGCTGTTGTAACGGTTGAAAGCAAAATTCCGGGAAAAAGCGTGATCCTTCATGGTAAACCTATTGAATTTGCGATTGGGTTATCTAAGGATAGCCAATATCCAGAGCTAGCTCAGTCATTTGTCGATCTTCTTACTGGGTCTGAGGGCTATTCAATTCTAGAGGAATGTGGTCTGATACCCTGCTAATTATTGCTTAAATACGCAATTAGGAGGTTAAGACATGGAAATTAAAACGAAAACAGAAGGCGAGATTAACCGGTCTTTGGAACAAGCCAGGACGGTAAGCCTCTTTGAAATTGCTAAGACCTTTCTTCACATAGGGCTTGTATCTTATAGCTTAGCGGCATTAGGGGAAGCCAAAAGATCGTTGGTAGACAAGAAAAACTGGCTGACCGATGAGGAATACCTAAACGGGTTGGCCCTTTCCCAGCTCTTACCCGGAGCACCTACTGTAAATTTAAACACCTATATCGGATATTTCCTAAGGGGTTTTCCTGGTGCCTTAGTGGCTAGTATCTTTTTTGTGATTCCTTGTTTTGTGGCCATGGTCGTTCTTGCCCACCTCTATCTAAACTATAACGATGTTCCCTTAGTCTCCTCGTTATTTAAAGGAGTAGGGGCTTTAGTTGTAGGTCTTGTCTTAAACACTATTATTGATCTATGGAAAAAAGGGGTAAATACCCCTCAGCTGACGATCCTAGCAGCCGGCGGATTTATCATGGTGTATTTTTTGAAGGTGAATATTTATGCGCTTCTTTTAGCAGCTGGAGCAGTAAGCCTAGTATTTGCTTTCCTGACGTTTAAGTTTTCTGGTTGGAACGCAGTGATGGATAAAAAGTTTTGGGTTGCCAAAAAATCGTCTCAAAGAGCCGTTTCGGCGATTAAGTTTGAGTTCAGTAAGAAAAAATACGTTGGTATGTTAATTATGCTAGCGGTGCTCATGGTCATCAATTTTGCAATTAATTTTAGCAATCCCCTATTTAGAAATCTCGGAAACTCATTATTTGGAATCGGGGGGCTAACCTTTGGGAGTGGCTACGTTATGTTGCCGTTCATTCAGGATGCCATGGTTAATCAATATCACTTTGTCACTGACAAAGAATTTGGAGTAGCTTTAGCCTTAAGCTTACTAACCCCAGGTCCAGTCACCGTCATTTCCGCCTTCGTTGGATATAAAGTGGCAGGTATCTTTGGGGCGGCACTGGCTATGGCGAATATGTATTTGCCTTCATTTGCCGTTGTGAATATCATTTCTGACCTTTATAATCGAGCCGGCAAGGTAGATAAAATTAAAATGGTCATTCGCGGAATTGTCGCTGCTTTTTTCGGGACGCTATGGGCGGTTGTTTTTAAATTAACGGGTAGCTCATTGGTCGATTTGTCAACGTGCGGACTTGCTTTAGCAGCGTTTGGAGTTCAGCGATTTACCAAAATTGATACCCTATGGATCATAATCGCTGGAGCATTAATCTCCTTGGTTATTTTCTAGTTTTTCACAAAGCATATCTAGAGAACCGGGGGAAGTACGAAAGAAAAGGTTGGAACATGATAAGGTAAATGAATTGAAGGATGGGTTAAAACAAAGGTTTAATGAGATTCTAGAGACAATAACCTAGGGATTCACTTAAAGAGTTTGATGAAAAAATATTTAATGCGTTGGTTGGGAAGATAGAAATTCTCACACCGGCGTATTTTGTTTTTGAGCACTAAAGAGTGGGATGAGGGTGGAGGAAATAATGGAGTGAATTCTCCAACCTATCATCACCCTTAATTTTTATCGACTCACCCCATAAACCAGTCTTACAATGATACTGCTTTATGGGGTGAGAACTTGGGGTTGAAAAGTTCATACATTCATACAAATGTACGCTTTCAGCCAATATAAGTCGTCCGATTAGATTCCTTCGTCTGTTTTTTCCTTCTGAGACCGGATAATGATAGGTTATGAAAAGTAACCCTTATCCGATTGGACGAGAGTGCAGAAGGGTACAGATGCTCCTGATATTTACTCGTATTCCGGCAGCAACTGCTGATATAAATAACCTTTGATATAAATATTTGTTTATGTTATAATCTCAATAAAATTACTTCGTATAGGTAGTGATTAAATGGAAGCATATCAAGATATTCAGCAGTTCTTAAAAGCATTAGCCGACGAAAATAGGCTGCATATTGTTGAAATTCTGACCAAAGAGTGTAAAAGTGTGAATGAAATTGCGGAGGCAGCTGGCCTTTCCCAACCCTTAACTTCTCATCATCTGAAAGTATTGAAGAATGCCGGGATAGCTCGCGTCGAAAACCGGGCAAGTTTTAATTTCTACTGAATAACCGACGAAATGATCTGGAAGATCATAGAGAACTGCCAAGAGTTTATTCGAAAAATACCAAGGGAAGGAGCCTTACTGTGATTGAATTGAATAATAGCTCCACAAACTACTGAGGGTCTGACTCAAGTGCTGGTCAGCATTTAGAAGGTAACACAGAAAACTGCAAGATTTGTGGAAGTCCATTAGAATATTTCGATAACGGACGTAAACTCACTTGTGAGAAGTGTAGCAAACAGGAAACAGCTAACATTTGTTGTCCCAACGGTCATTATATCTGTGACGAGTGCCATGGCCAAGGTGTTTTTGACCTGGTCAAGGAACATGTGCTGGCTAGTCAGTCCCAGGACCCACTAGAAATCGCCGAAGCTTTAATGAACTTTAAAGATCAAGTGCCCATGTTAGGCTGTGAAAATTCATGGATTGCAGCAGGGGCATTAATTGCTGCCCTTAAGAATGAAGGTACGCTGAAGATAACCGATGCCCAAATTATTGAGATCCTAAATCGAACGCATCGGCAAGCCATCAGCGGATATTGTGGCTTGACAGGGGTCTGCGGAATTGCGCCGGGAATTGGGGCCTGCTTCAGCGTCATTTTAGGGGCTGCTTGTCCTAAAGATCGGGAAACCGCCACGACCATGACGGTTGTCGCCAAAATTGTAAACGTAATTGCGCAAGAAACTGGGCCATGTTGTTGCAAAAACTTTGTGCGCCACGCTTTGACGGAGGCTGTCGCTTTAGTTAAGGAAATACTGAACATTTCTTTAACCCAGTCTCCCTCCCCGCTTGTGTGTACTGACATAGAAAGACATCCTCACGGTTGCAGACGGGAAAAATGTAGTTATTTTAACCCTGACATCTAAAGGAGAATTGAAGTTGGATTATAATTTAGCGCTCTTAGCTACAGGTGTA
>DASRMA010000217.1:0-4157 GCA_035648155.1 Desulfosporosinus sp. | reverse complement strand
TGTTTTCAATAGAACAGCTAAAATAAACAAGGTGGGAGGATCTTTTATTCCCCATAGTGACTACAGCCCGCAGTTTCGTCCAATAAAATTATCCAAAGTCAGGCGAATTCTGTTAAATGTCCAGCTTATGTGCTTATACAGTAAATAGGCTTTTTTTACGCCTGACCTCGGATAATTTGCTATTCATTCTGCGAACTGTTTTTTTTCGAAAAACGGTTCGTTCTGGAACAAATGTAACAAGAAAGGACGAATTATTATAATCGATCTATTTCTGTACTGTGATAATAACGGAGGCTCGCCTCACGTTGAAACATATTGCGACACTAGCTAGGTCCTACCCATTACTGATAAAGAAGCCGTAGCACTGGGTTCTTAATGCCAAGGATCATTGCTTATTCTTTTCATTAGACAACCCTATGCTCGCATAGATTGTAAGGGGTGAGACATTGGAGACAACCATGGTGCCACATAAGCTAGATGAGGATTACATTCTTTGCAATACTTTGGAAGATGGAAAGATCCGTATATGGGTTTCCAAAACAAAAACTGTGGATTATGAGTCGTTATATCGTACAATGGTCCAATTAAATAAATTAATAGCGGAGGCTAAATTATCTAGAGTATAAGGGACTGTATCAAAATGATGTCTTAGAGCTATCATGAAAAGGCGGTCCCTTTTCAACATTCAGGAAAAACGACTTTCAGAGGCTAAAGAATTTAACCTTGCGCTATGGCCTGACTGGCCGTCGTAGCCTTAAGGAGTTTTGAGTTCACTTAAAAGCAAGAAGGATAAAGGCATCACAAACCTCTATTGCATAATTACCTTAGTCATATATTTGCCGGGTTGAATACCCCGACATTTGTTATGGGTGCTATGCCAGTATCGGAATTAAGATACTATTTAATTGTCAAAATGAATTATCTGGACTGGATTGGTTTGTGATTTAAGGGATCGTTGTAGAGTGATGGTTGGAGTTAGTTTCGTGAGTTGCATTTCCCGACAATGAATCGGTAATTAGGTGATATTAATGTCACATCTCTGTCTAAGGCATTTTGAAGATCTTAGTGGAGTTTATCTATTCCCATAATAAGGAATAGATGTCACTGCCTATTAGATGATAACTTATGTATAATAAATAAATATTGGTGAGAAGAGATAACATCACCTCTTTAAGGAGGTTAAGGATGACTGTATCAATTGAGGGTATGGACAGAATTGCAGTCTATCTCCGAAAATCAAGAGCTGACCAAGAGGCTGAAGCTCGCGGCGAGGGAGAAACACTTTCAAAGCATAGAAAGGCATTATTCGAATATGCTAAGAAATACAAAATTTTAATTCTGAATGAGAACGTATACCAAGAAATAGTATCTGGAGAAAAAATTGCTTATAGGCCTGAAATGCAAAGACTTTTAGAAAATGTAGAACTTGGAAAATACAAGGGCGTATTGTGTATGGATTTAGACCGTCTTGGCCGTGGTAATATGATAGATCAAGGAACTATTCAAGAAGCCTTTAAATCAACGGATACATTAATAATTACACCACGGAAATTTTATGACTTGAATAACGAATTAGATGAAGAGTGGTCTGAATTTGAGTCATTTATGGCTAGACGGGAACTGAAAATAATCACGCGGCGTATGCAACGGGGGAGAGTTCAGTCGGTTTTAGAGGGTAAATATATTGGAGCAAAACCATCATTCGGATATGAGAAAAACTCTGATAGTTTTCTAGTTCCTAATGACGATGCTCAAATAGTTAAGATGATGTTCAACTGGTATGTCGATGGCGATGAGGAAGGTAACCCAATGGGTTCAACCAAGATTGCAAATAGACTAAATGAGCTAGGAATTAAGTCACCACTTCGAAAGCAGGACTGGATTCCGTCGACGGTCTTATGTATCCTGAAGAATGAGGTGTACGTCGGTAAAATTCAGTGGAAGAAGAGCTATAGGGATAAAAAAGAAGGTATTGGTCATCGCCTTGAGCGAGAGGAATGGATTGAGGCTGAGAGAAAACATGAGTCTATTATAGATGATGTTAAATTTAGGAGAGCACAGAATATTTTAGAGCATAACTTGATCCCACAGACCAGAACAAAAAAGCCGAGAAATCCTTTTGCAGGACTCATCGAGTGTGGCGGGTGTGGACATAAAATGGTTATGCAAACCTCAACTGGAAGAAGATATGCACATATACCCATTGAACAGAGGTTGCGTATGCTTAAATGCACTACTCCTAGTTGTACTGTGCGTTCTTCCAGTTTTAAATATGTAGAAGAGAAGATATTAAGAGGACTAGCGGATTATTTGAAGGATCTTATTTTAGAAGAAGAGAAAATTAAACTTCAATATCGAAAGATAAAAGAGGATAATATATACCCTAAGCTAATTATTGATGCAGAGAAAGAGTCAGATGGGCTCCAGAAACAGGTTGACAAGACAGACACCTTTCTAGAGCAAGGAGTTTATAGCATAGAGAAGTACACAGAAAGAAGCAAAAAACTTAAAGAGGAAATTACGAGGATAAATAAGGTATTAAAGGAATTAACAGAAGAGAACGGTAAATATCTTGATAGGAATGAAAGATTACCTGAGCAGATCGAAACAATCACTAATGTGATTCAGGGATATAACAAATCTACTGATGTTAGCATTAGAAATAAACTATTAAAACAAGTTCTTATAAAGGTTATTTATCACCGTGAACACGAGGTTAAAAAAGGTAACTTTACAGTGGATCTTTTAGTTAGAAATATGTAGATATAATGATGAGGGCAATGAGATTTCATTGATCGATGTACTGGGTTCAAACGAAGAGGATATTTCCGTGAAGGTTGAAAATGAGTCAGAGCAGAAGGACCTTCTCGAACTTGTAAAAAAGTTAAACAAAAGGGAGAAGATGGTACTTCAGTCGCGTTATGGGTTGATGGACAGTCCAAAACGGACACAAAGGGAGATCGCAAAGGATCTGGCGATTTCGCGCTCGTATGTTTCACGCATTGAAAAGAAAGCGATTGAAAAATTGGTGGGTGAGATTGGGAAGATGGCAGAGGTCGGTGAACGGGGAAAAATAGGCAAAACAGTGAAAATAAATTTTAATAAATAGATGCAATACTTGCTCTCATGGCACCCTCTAAGGTATAATTATGAAAAGTTCTATACTTTTGGAGGGGTTCTATGTTTGAGTATTTTCGGCCAACGCTTCAAGCTCCTTCACTTGATCTTATCTCTGTTGAACAACTTAATCGGGATGGGATCAAAGGGCTCATAATAGACTTGGATAATACTATGACCCCATGGAATGATGTTGAAGTGGGTCCTAAAGTGGCACAGTGGTTTATTAAGGTTAAGGATGCAGGAATTTGTGCGTGCGTTGTCTCCAACAACAGTAAGCGCGAGCGTGTAGCCGTTGTTGCAGAACGCTTGGATATCCCTTTTGTTTTTGGTGCAACTAAGCCTCGTAGAAGAGCGTTCCGCTCGGGAATGAAGCTTTTAGGAACTGGGCATGAGGATACTGCTGTTATTGGAGATCAGCTGTTTACGGATATACTGGGTGGAAATCGACTCGGACTCTACACGATCTTGGTCACCCCGATTAATGATCATGAGTTTATAGGAACTCGCGTGATGCGCAGAATGGAGAAGGTACTCGTCTGGTTGATGAAGTATTGCGCTCCAGTAAAACCCGTTAGCCCCAAGATACATTAAGCATTAAAGATTAAAAGGAATGGCCTGCCATTCCTTTTAATCTATTATCAGTTAGTGAATTATTACCAAGATGTAAAGGAATGTATATAGATGGAGAAACATTATGCAGTGATCGGGGATCCAATTGAGCACTCTCTCTCTCCATGGATGCATAACGCGGGGTATAAAGCTTTGGGGATTGATGCAGTGTACGAACGCTTTCGCGTGGAGCCAAGTCATTTGGGAGAGGCGGTAGAAGGTCTTTGCGCACTAGGATTTTCTGGGTGGAACGTAACTCTACCGCATAAGTCGACCATCATTCCCTTTCTGGATACTCTAACCCCGGAAGCTATACGAGCAGGGGCGGTTAATACCGTGAAACTACAGGAGGGGCAGTTAATCGGTCATAACACAGATGGTGATGGATTTATTCGTTCTATGGAAGGTGAAATCAACGGGTTTAAGGG
>DASRMA010000216.1:0-6454 GCA_035648155.1 Desulfosporosinus sp. | reverse complement strand
TTACTTTCCCTATTAACGTTACATTCGCCGCTTTTACCATCGCATCCGCTGCCTCTATTGCTCCTACTATTCCTCGCGTTTCTACCATTCCTAACGCTACCATATCGTCTCTTATTGCCATTTTATTTGTCTCCTTTCACTTTTTCAATATCTGTTGAGATACATCGTTGTAATGGTTTTACTCTAGTTTCACACCAGACGCTTTGACATCCAGTATCTTTTTAATTAAACTCGCCAGATGCGCGCCTGCTTCTGCGGCCGGGGTACCACCTTTGTGTATATTACTGATTACTGTCCGCTCGCTCTCAACCATACCTAGTCTTGGATTATATCCCATGTATGCGCTCATACTCTCAGAGGTTCCCAGACCGGGTCGTTCTCCGATGAGAATCACAGCAACCTCAGGTTTCAATTCTTCACCGATCGTATCCATCACTGCAACCCGCCCGTGTCGAACAAAAATAGTAGTTCCAAGTTTCACACCCATTCCTTCTAGACCTTGGGTTAAGGCCGGAAGAAGATTAGGGATGTTAGCCTCAACTGCTTTACTGGAAAGTCCGTCGGAAACTATGATTTGGACCATAGCACCTTTTGGGCACCCTTTCCGAAGGATTTCTAGATTTTCATCATCAAATTTTCTTCCCAAGTCAGGTCGCGTAAGATATTCATCTTTTGACTGGCAAAGAGTTTGAATGGAAACCATATCATACTTTGCGGGGAATTCTTCCGGAACTTCACCGAGTACAGAGTCTTGCGCTACTGCGTGATCTGCGCGAAAACGAAGCAAGGTATCCGTCAAAGGACGGGGTCCACAACGCCAAACTCCGATTCGAGCAGGTGTAGAAAGCTTCATCTCCTCGTAGAGTGCCTTATTGACAGGATTGGGTACTTGTAAATAACGTTGTAAATCTATTTCTGCTAAATCTGTTATCTGACAATCTTCCATAATCGATGGGGTTGCCTTAGATGAAGCATTATTTGAACTTTGATTCTTTCCGTGCTCCATCCCTTTAAGCAAATCTTCCACGATCTGGCGAACACTATCTTCTAAGCTCATTTTCTTATCCCCCCTTACCTTGTGAATATCGTAGCATCACCAGCACGGGCCGTAAGCTTACCCTTAGCTAGGATTCCCATTGATTCTGCCCAAGCCTCAAACTCAGGTAACGGTCGTTGATTAAATAATTCTCTTAACGTTGCAATGTCATGGAAACTAGTACACTGATAATTCAACATGACATCATCTCCCATTGGTATCCCCATAAAGTACGTACAGCCTGCCACTGTTAAAAGAGTAGCAAGATTTTCAATATCATTCTGATCTGCTTTCATGTGATTGGTGTAACAAGCATCCACACCCATGGGTAAGCCTGTGAGTTTGCCCATGAAATGGTCTTCAAGTCCAGCCCTTGTTACTTGACGAGTATCATAAAGATACTCCGGACCGATAAAGCCAACGACGGTATTCACCAAAAAGGGGTTATAATGACGGGCTAAACCGTAACAACGTGCCTCTAGTGTCACTTGATCGGCACCATGATGTGCCTCAGAGGAAAGTTCAGAGCCTTGTCCAGTTTCAAAATACATAATATTCGGTCCGGTTGCTCGTCCCTCTTTTAAGCCGAGAGCATAAGCTTCGTCAAGAATGTCTTTAGTAACTCCAAAGGCCTCATTACCTGTTTGTGATCCTGCGATAGATTGAAATAACAGGTGAACTGGAGCCCCTTTTCTCAGTGCCTTAATTTGGGTGGAAATATGTGCTAGAACACAAATTTGGGTAGGTATCTTCCACTCCTCAACAAACTGATAAAGGGTTTCTAAACTGCGGATGGTAGCGGGTACGGAGTCATCAACAGGATTGAGTCCTATCACTGCGTCCCCAACCCCATAGGACAAGCCTTCACGTAGACTCGCTAAAATCCCATCAACCCCATCGGTCGGATGATTCGGCTGTAATCGAGAAGCTAGGCATCCTGACTTACCGATGGTTGTGTTACAGTGGGCAAGATTCTGTATTTTGGAAGCACTTAATATTAAGTCAAGATTACTCATAAGTTTGGCAACTGCAGCGACCATCTCTGAGGTAAGACCGCGACTAATCCTGTGGAGGTCAGATCCATTAGTTTCAGTCCGAAGAACATACTCTCTAAACTCTGCAACACTCCAATTCTTAATCGTGTGATAGATTGGTTCATTGACATCAGCATCGATAATGCGTGATACTTCGTCTTCCTCAAGTGGAACGACTGGATTCCTCCGCAAATCTTCTAAAGTCAGTTCAGACAAAACTCGTTTTGCAGCAATTCGTTCCTGCGCATCATCGGCTGCAATTCCCGCCAGAATATCGCCGGACTTAATTTCGTTGGCTTTCGCCAGGACATCTTTGACATCATTAAATTGAAAAGTTTGACCAAAAAGTCGTGTTTTAAGATTCACGATTTCACATCCCTTCCTTTAAAGAATATTAACGGGCAAAAACCAAGGTTTTGACAATCACAGGCACTGCATCCTGGTAGGGTAATGGTTTAGCAATATCAAGAAAATCTCCAAATTTGAGTTCTATACCATCCAAACACACTAGTTGAATAGAAGGCATAAGTCTTTTAAGCATTTGTCCAAGCACTTTAGCTATATCTTGTTGGGCAATGATCACTTTAGGGGCGCCCTTAATTAAAGGTAGTTCGGAGGCGAGTGTGTCTGCAAGTGTAAGAATTGTAAGAAAATCGGTATTGGGCAGCGGTGGAACAATTAGGGCAACTGTGTGGTACAGCGAGTCGGTATAATTGTCTGCGGCTTTAAGCCACGAAAAATTTCCCGACGCCATCAATTCCGGGTACACTGCTGGTACATTACGCAACGGAAGTGCATGCTTGCTAATTGTAATTGTTGACCCAGATACATTCACTGTGTGAGCTCCCGCTCCGAGAACTGTGGCATGGATCGTCTCGGAACCTTCGTGAACTGGAAAGGATGAATAAATACGACTTTCAAGAAACACTTCTGCTAAAAGCGGTCCAACATCGCCATGAATCCACCATTCCTCAATACCAGGTAAATAGATATACTTTGCGACCCCACCAGAGAAGACCACTCCGTCAAGCCTAACATGTGGTAACAAATTCGTCATTACTATTGGTCGGTCCTGATCGAGTAGTGGTTCCTGAAATATGACTCGTTCCACACATTCCACCATACTTCGTAAGCAGCCTTTAATCACAGTCAATTCTTCCCGACTTTGTATTTCAGAGGTGTCCGGATAACAATGATTCATTATCAATCGACCTGTGTTGGAAATGTAATTTAAGCGGTGTGATATTGGATCAACCTCCAAGAGACGACCACCAACATTGATACAAGCCGTCCCTATGCACTTACCTCGATCAAAATAAGCAATATTCGTAGTCCCTCCACCGATGTCGATGTTGGCAATACACGCATGTAAGCGCTTAGAGAGCGCCTCGGCTCCCGATCCTTTTCCAGCGATCACACTTTCCAGATCTGGTCCAGCCGTCGCTACGACAAAATCTCCTGCATAATCTGCTAAAGCATGGATGATTTCCGAGGCATTCTCCTTTTTAGCGGTCTCCCCTGTAATAATAATGGCACCTGTGTCAATCTGTTCAGGCTTCACTCCCGCCTTCTCATATTCCTTCGCAATAATTTCGCGAAGTGCAACGCCGTCCACATGCTGTCGATCTTCAAACGGAGTAAAGTGAACATTTCCCATATAAGAAATACTTTTATGACTTATTTCTACTTTTGGTACTTGACTACCAGGCATTACATTGACTAAGGTGAGCTTCGAAATGACCAACTGAGTCGTTGTCGTTCCAACATCGATACCTACACTAACTAATGTCATTTCTTTTGTCATAATTACTTCGATGCAGACGTTTCATCTAGGGAATCCAGTTCATCCAACATACCAAACTCTTCTTCAAAGGGTCTGATATTTTTGTTACCCCAAATAAAGTAGTAGACGATAGCAATGGCATAAACAAGAGTGGCCCATTTCAAAGCCGGTACACTTGAAATTATGACACTTATTGTCAGAAAAATTCCCGTAACGAAGCTAATGACCGGTATCACTGGATACGATACTTTAAAGGGTCTTTTTAGATCGGGTTCTTTGGCACGTAAGATAAACAGACTGATTAGGCTAAGCATATAAAGGGCTACAGAACCAATAACTGCAATGGTAATCACAGTTGCGGTCTGTCCTGTGAGAACGACACCCAGTCCGACAAGTCCTGGAACAAGCAATGCCCATACTGGAGTATGACGTTTAGGGTCGACATACGCTAAGAATTTAGGCAAATAGCCAGTCCGAGCCATCGCATAAGTTTGACGTGAATATCCCACGATAATCCCATGCAGGGAAGCAATTAAACCAAATAAACCAATTATATTAACCAAAATAACAATAAAGGCATTATCACCAAAGACTTGGGCTAAAGCAATAGGTAGTGGAAAGTCCACCGCTGAAACTAGGGTGTAATCTGCAATTCCCGCGGTCAGGAAGAGAGTTAGGAAGGCCATAATCATCAAGGTTCCCATACCGCTTAAGAAACCTTTTGGGATATCTTTTTGTGGATCTACCATTTCTTCAGCAGCCATGGCTCCACCTTCAATCGCGAGATAGAACCAGATTGCAAAAGGAACCGCCGCCATGACTCCTTTAAATCCAAAAGGAAGGAGTGGCTCACTTACGACTCTTGCCATAGAAAAGTGAGGTGCCGCTGCAACCCAGAAAATAACTAAACCAGTAAGTGCAATAACGGTAACCACTAATTCTACCATAGCAGACGTTTTCATTCCTAGGTAGTTTATAAAGATAAAGAACAAAAAGGCTAGAACCGCTGCAGTCAATGTTGGGACGACAGGAACCATATAGTGAATATACCCACCAACTGCCAACGCAATGGCGGGTGGAGCAAACACAAACTCAATTAAACAGCTGATACCATTCATATACCCCCAAAATGGTCCCATAGCTCTGCGTGCATAGGCAGAAGGGCCACCAGCGTGGGGTATTGCCGTTGCCAGCTCAGAGTAAGATAAAATAAAGGTAACATAAAAAATCGTGACTGGAATTAACGCTATGGCTAATCCCATAGGCCCACCTGCTCCAAATCCATAACTCCAACCAAAATAGTTACCCGAGATGACTAGGCCCACTGCGAGCGCCCATAAATGAATCGGTTTTAGTACTCTTGATAAATGTGCATCACCATCTGTCCCTGGGGTCACGAGTTTAGTTTCGTTTGCCACTCAAAAAACCTCCTTAAAATTTAGGTGTTACGACTTGATACCTAGCAACGTTGTAAACTACTGACCTCCTCCCAGCAGGACAAAAGATAAGGCCTTCTATCACATCCCAGTAATCTGAGATGTGATAGAAGGCCTTATTGCCCACTATTCCTTTGTAAAACAGACGTTTCTTATATGTTGAGGCCACTCGTCCATCATAATAATATATAATTCGCGATTAATTTCATTATTCCTTTATTTAGTTAAATTAAATTATATATAAATCCAATAAGTCTTTTAGGCATATGAAAGAAAATAACAAGTCAAAGATGCCATGGATAGTTTGCGTCAGACAAGGAGGCATGGTTACCGCATAGCGGGCTATTAGGTGAACATGCCGACGCAGTATGACACGAAATAGACTGGCATACTGACTAGTTATTTTTTTGAATGTGCCTTAGACTATGATATTGTTTTTTTGCATCATTAACAATTTGAGTTGATAAGTTTATTACTGTAATGCGGAGATTCATAGCCTGATGAATCAGCAATTGATGCGCTTCAGATGGACTTACTCCCTCACGTTCTGCAAGGATTGCACGAGCTCGGGCTATGGTTTTTTGACTTTGTAATTCCAGCTGGGTATTTTCCAATTTCGTACGAACATCTTGCATTTCCTTCCAACGTGCATAGGCAATTTGGATAGCCGGCAATAGATCTCGTTCCGTTATAGGTTTGACAAGGTAGCCGTACACCCTAACTTTTTCTGCCCGGTTAATAAAGTTCGGCTGGCTGTAGGCTGTAAGTAATAACACAGGTATATTCATTGAATATAGGATCATTGCCGTGTCTAAGCCGTCTACCCCAGGCATCATCACATCAAGAATGGCCAAATCTGGTGCCAGAGATTTGGCTAATTCAACCGCCTTAGCGCCATTATTTGCTTCACCGCAGATAATGTGCCCAGCCCCTTGTAGCATTTCTTTAATATCCAGACGAGTTAATGCCTCGTCGTCTGCAATCAAGATGGATAGTGAGCTCATAATTGTTCCTCCAAATTATGTTTTGGAAAGCTAACCGTGACACGCGTCACTCCTTCAATGCGTTCCATTTGGAACACACCGCCTAATTGTTCTCTAATTAATGAGTCTACGATTTGTAAACCCAAACGACGTTGTTTCACTTGATCAAAGGTCACGAGTGG
>DASRMA010000215.1:0-8060 GCA_035648155.1 Desulfosporosinus sp. | reverse complement strand
AATATCTTCCCGAGTGAGATCTTGAAAGTCCATAGTAGATTCCTTCCGATCTGTTACTTGATAACTCTACAATAACATAAGCGGAAATGTTTGTCCAGATTATTTTTAAAATTTCGCTCGCCTGGGGTGGTGAGTAGTTACGTAATTTCTCATATAAGCTTGATTCGGTCTATCTCGGTTGATCCCGGTTCGGGAAGGGGCGGGTTACTTTGCTAATCCGCCTATTTCATACTCAAATACAAAATGCGCTGGTGTGAGAATTTCTATCTTCTCAACCACGTATTAAATATTTCGTCATCAAATTCTTCAGGTGGTGACTCCCTACTGTTTACCTACCAAGCAGTATTAAAGCACCAGCAGCAATAGCGAGCAGGGCTAGTATCGTCCCAATAGCTGGTATGGGAAGGCGACCACTTGCAACAGGCCAGTCATGATGAGCCAGATGCCTAACAATAACATTCCTAGTTTTTTGTTAATAATTTTCATGCTGTTCACCTCCTTTGTTTGTTGAAAACACTAACTGAGGTTTGGCGTAGCTCCACCTACTTCCCTCGCCTTTGAACTGAACCCCATTGCCTCCTGTCGCTGTCGCTCCGACAAACTTCCCTGTCAACTCGCCAGAAAACAGAGCTGTATAATGACTTTACATATTTGTCATGTAAAGTTATTATACAGCTCTACAATTACTTCAGAGAACTTTTCCGTATATACTTTATAACCCTAATATAATTAGAACCTATGATATGAAAGTCCCTTAACTATCAGACTACCTAAACATCGGCAAAATATAAACTACAATAAAATACATTAGTCCAAAAAATATCGCCAAATAAGCACCATATTTAACTACCGTTGAAGCAAAAGCACTGCCGTCAAAACTTTTATCAGTACTCACTCTTTCGATTTCAACTTTCTTATCGTCATCCATTATTCAATCACCTCTATTCTAGATTGTATTAATTACAACTAAGATTCGGCGGGACCGGAACCTCAGTAGTATACGCTCTTCCCAGTATTGGATTCTGACCTTCGGCGTACTACTTGTGATCATTCATGAATTTGTTATATTCTTCTTGCGCTTTATCTTTGCTGTAACCATATTTTTTTTGAAGAATACCAACCAACTTTTCGGACTGGCCTTCTACTTTCGTGACGTCATCATCTGTGAGATTTCCCCACTTCGCTTTAACACTACCTTTAATCTCTTTCCATTTACCTTTAAAAATATCCTCGTTCACTTTTATTCCTCCTTAAATTCAACGTCGTGCCTATTTCGAAAGCAAATGGCACCAAAAGTTAGTCTGTAACACAACATTCGTTATTGGCTGTCTAAAGCGCCCGCCTCCCTGAAATGAGGTTAAACACCACTACAATTAAAGCAACTACGAGAAGGATATGAATTAATCCGCCCATTGTATACGAAGTGATCATACCCAGAAGCCATAAGATCCCGAGAATAACAACAATTGTCCATAACATACTTTCATCCTCCTTTCGTTATTAAAGTTGCAGCAAGTTCTTACTGAAGGACGATACTAACCTTGTAAGTGTGACTACTAGGAAGTGGGACTTTATATTAAAAATACTAAATCATTTTTAATATAGAAAGTATTACCAGTACAACAACAACTAAGCCAATAAGACGCAGCATTTAATTCACACTCCTAAACTTCTATTTCTAATCTATTAATATTGCAATCACTGCTGTCACTCGTTAGATCGCAAAACCATTTCAATGCATCCACTTTAGGGCCGATTGTCCTCCTGTGGATTACACGATTCTTCAACTATACACTTCATACTTTTATTGAATTCCCCAACACGATCGTCTCGTATTACTAATTTTTTTTTATTACACGAAATAGTAATATAACATAATCCATAACCTAAAACAGAGAAGGAGATGGCTGTTAAGAGAAAATCCACTCCCATATAAGCTCTCCCTTCCTAAAGAATAATCTTATTAATAAGATTATTTGTTACGCGAGGTCTTTCAATTCTAGACTATTTGCTTCCCGTCTTGCTCTGCGAATTATCAGTATAATGACTAGCCTACTCTTCCAAGTGAGCTTTCATTATGGCTATTAATTGACGATCTGTCTTCGTACACATTCTCTTTAACCTGTACTCGTCCACCATTAACACGCCACAAGTGTTAACATTAGCTTGTACAATTTCATCAGAGCTAACGTTCAAGTTAGTGTTGATCCCTGTTTCCAGAACAGTTTTCAGAATAGCGTTAGTCATTGGCTAATACCTCCTTTGGATCTTTATTGCATTTGCTACAGCATTAGTGTGAGCAAATCCAACCTCAAGATTCTCTTTATCATGGTAGTAGAGCAGCATATCTGTGTTTACAAACGATTTTCAAATTTCATCTATATCTCCTCGATACTATTGCGTATGCCGCTAGCTGGAGAGTTGGAATTTGAAGAAACTACTGCAGGGCAGTCACTCATAATTTCTATCCACTACTTCTTTTACTACTTTATGAATGATTGCCACTGTTCAAGTGCTCCACCTTCCATTGTTATTCTCTCGGCCCACTCCTCTTTAGTGCAAGTTTTAATGTCAATATCAAATGCCACCTTAAACAACTTAACAATAGACTCTTCAAGCAGAGCCCCTGGTTGAGGACTTAAATATTTGGCTGTTGTACATAGTCTCCTTACTACTGAACTATCGGTTGGAAGCATGAAATCCGAGAAAACCAAACCTGCAAAATTTTCAGGTATGAATTGATGTGGCACACTTGTCTTCTCCATTAGAATAGTCCTCCCATTTTTACAATCTATCCAGTCAACCGAAATGATACTAATGATGTCTTTCTGTCCTTCTTCAACTCTTCATTTAGGCCGTCTGCAAGTGAATCCCCAGATGGATCTGTGATACAGGGTATATCGAAGATACCATATGATTAACAATCTAAAGAAATAGATTTGCAACGGCTAAATTAGCAGGCAAAAATCTATTGTGCTGGTGCCCTATTCGCTACAGAGCCACGCTCTTGATAAGGAAGGCAAAATGCCAACCAACAGTAGAACGATAATCAATCCCATTATTTAATCATCTCTTTCATGAATTATTTTGCAAGTGTTGTGGTAATTACTTTAAAAGCGGTGTAATCCACAGTAGGACAATCGCCCATAGAGTTGCCATGATAATTTGGCGGATTGTACCATTGACACCTAAACTGTTCTTCGGCGTCCCTTCAAGGAGACTTTGCAGTATGAGTCTCTATTACAGTATATAGTTGGGTGATTTGTGACGCTGATGCGGGTATTGTAACTGATGTAACACTTGATCCTAGTCCAGATACCGGTACTGGTGATTTAGGCAATAAACTTATACCAAAGAGTAATACTACCGATAACATGACGAAAATGATTATTGACTTACTTTCACTCATGATTTCTTACTCCTCCTTTTTGGGTAACCTTATAAAGGATTGCCACTTATATAAGGTGGTTACGTCGACTCACTTACGGATAAAGTGTGCTACTTAAGTAACTTTGTCTAGAACCCATAAGATTATGACAATTACCGCAATCGTTCCCAAGATGTTTCATCATCCTCCTTAAATCTACTTGTCCAGCAAATACTTAACTCACGTTTTTTTATCCTTACAGTTGTGGCATTTGTAAACGAAACCTTATGGAATTCGAGGATTTGCAGCGGTGAGTGCCATAGATCTATGGTTTGACCAAAGTTTGCTCTTGATTTGGTCCAAAATACGAATTGTCAAAAAGACAGCCTGGTACTTAGCTTTTAATTCAACGATCATAATCACACTGATGGCACTTTCTTCTTTATTTCTTAATAAATAAGGTGATTTCATCTTTAGATCTCCTTTGCTCCTTAGTGTTATTCACTGTTATTAACTATAATAGTTTAGAACATCTTTATATTTAAGCAAGGTTCTCTTGAAATACGTGTTTAAGTTTGTCAGGATAACCAAATTATAACAAAAAAAAATGCCATTAATATGACATTTTTCTTTCATTAAAGAGCTATTCTTTGTGAAATCTCCATTTTAGTATTATTGCGGCAGCAGTCTTTTCGTTGTTACTCTTGGCCATGCAAGGCACTGTCTGAAACCTTCAGCAAAGGCTGATCCGCACTGTAAACCTCTGAATTTGGAAGTTGTTTTCACAAAGTCCAAAAAATCAATTTTGTCATGCTCATACATCCAATTCATTTGGCTTTTATGGTATGCGAGCGCCTGCATTTTTAAATCGATCGTATCCGAGATATCCACATATTCCGTCGGAATAAAGTTAATCCCTGCCAGGGTATCCATATAAAATATCGGTACGATATTGTCATAGCTTGGGTGGCTTGTTTCTATATGCGGAACGCTCGATCCGAAACTTGCATCCAACAATTGCACATCCACTAAGTCGTTTAAATTTTCATGATTGATTCTGTCCAAAACTTTGTCATACTGCTCCTGGCTGAGCGTAATCCCCAGTGCCTTAACATGGTATTCTCGGGCAGCAGCAATAATTAATTCCCCCCAGCCGCAGCCGATATCCGGCAAGCTCTGCCCTTCCTGCAGCTTGAGCTTGCGCAGGATATGTTCTATCTTATTTTTCTGTGCTTGAACTAAAGTATCCTCTGGGGATTTGAAATAAGCACATGAATAGGTTAGCATTTCATCAAGCCATAAACGGTAAAAATCATTCCCAATATCATAATGAAACTGGGTATTTTCCTTGCTTTTTTAATGACATTGGAAATAAATTTTACCAACTTCAGATATGCTGGGGTCTGATATAAAAAACTGTCTTTGTTTTTAAACATCGAATCTATTACCTCTCGGATATTGCCCTTGATTTCAATTCTGCCATGCATATACGCTTCGCCAAAAGCCAGGGAAGGGTCGCTAATGATCTCCATCTTAGGAATAGGTTCACGCAAAATGATCTGAAATTTCGGATCATCTTTGCCAAACTTCTCCACATCCCCGTCCCAAAATTCCACCGAGCAAGGATCCGAGAATAAGTTTTTAAACAAATTTTTATAGAAGATCTTATCCACTTCCATAAATAGTTCCACCTTTCTAGACAGCATTTTATTCTTCATCCACTTTAATATAATAGGCGTTATGAGCCATCTTTTTTAAAATTCGTTCAACCCATAGACTCTCCTCTTCTGATAAACCAGAGGTTAAAATATTTTCCCAATCTTTAGCAGCACCTTGAATTATAGGAACGACCTCTAACGCTTTTGGGGTCAAAAAGACCCTATAAGCTCGTTTATCCCTCAAGTCAATATTTCTTATAAGATAACCTTCATCTTCCAGTTTTTTTATTGCCTTTGCCGTGGTACCTTTGTCAATTTTTAAATAATTGGATAATTCCTCTTGACTCGGGTTCGACAGTCTGTAGGCACGAGAAGTGCCTCAAGCCCCTGTAGCACAAGGGCTTGAGGCACCTGTGGATAAATTGCCGTGTGTCTACGTTTTTGATGTGTACCCCATGTCAAGGACAATTTGGGTTTTTGATATTCCAATCAAATAGGTATCTATACTATACTAACGGTGCTTTACCACATGGGAGGATAGGGCAACGTTGAGGAGCGACCCGAGCACCTGTGTGGGTTTACAAGGGAGGCGGTGCGTATCGAGGCCACTGAAAAACTCGGTTTTTGGTAAGAAAATAACTTGGGGATATTCACTAGCTTGTGATTGTGCGTTCCTAGGTAATTTGGCATAATAAAGTAACTTTGAATAAAATAACATAGTAATGCCCGGGACACGACATAAAGTGCCCTTATTAAAGAAATTAGTTTACCGATCTTAATAATTAAGCTAGTTTTGCTTGGACCCGGTTTTCGGGGATTCCTGCTATGTTATAGCCTAATTTAGTAAGTCGGCGAACCATGAGCTCCTCTGTAGAGATTGATCTTCGCTTTTCAAGAAAGTCAGCGCCTAGTTCATTGTAAGCTTCCCCTGTTTCTAGAATGTGATATGCAATCACCAGAATCTTATGAGCAATAGCTGTTGCCGCTTTCTTCTTTCCCTTTCGTCCGACCATAGACCAGAATTTGGAGCCTAGAAACGTTCGTGATTTACTGGCTGCCCAGGCTGCCTCTAATAGTGCTGTCGTCAGAGCTTCATTACCCTTGGGCGTTCGTGTACTCTTCTTTTTGCCAGCACTCACGTTGTTTCCCGGACTTAATCCCGCCCATGAGGAAATATGAGCTTCTGAGGGGAAAACAGACATATCTGGTCCAATTTCGGCAAGGATTACACGAGCTACATGCAGTCCAACCCCAGGAATTGTATCAAGTAACTTAATTTCGTTTTGATACGGAGCAAAATATTGTTCCATGTCTGATTCAATTTCAGCAATCTGTTGTTCTAAGAAGATGACATGATCAAGGGACTTCTTGATAATATTGCGATGATGTTTTGTAACCCGCCCGTTTAGAGCTTGAGTCAATTCAGGTATCTTGATCCGCAACCTCCCTTTGGCTAATTCAGCCAAGTGAGCAGCTTCAATAACTTCACCATTGATCAGCGCATTTAACATTAAACGACCTGATACGCCAAAGACATCCGTCATATAGGTTGAGATTTTAATGTTGGCATCTTCAAGGATCTTAAGAATACGGTTGCGTTCGGATGTTTCAGTTCCCTTAAGCTTTTTACGATATCGTGTTAAATCACGAAGTTCTCGAATGGCTTGCGGAGCAACAAAACTTTTACGAATTAGACCACTGCGATGTAATTCAGCAATCCACCTAGCATCATTGATATCCGTTTTTCGCCCTGGAAGATTTTTAATATGTCGGGCATTGCCTAATGTGATATCACAGGTTGATTCTAAGACATTATTGATGGGCTTCCAATAAACGCCTGTACTCTCCATGGCAACGTCCGTACATCCTTCTTCAGATAACCAGTCCTGCAAAGCCAGTAATCCTGATAATACTGTAGAAAACTCGCGAATCTCAACCTTGGATTTACTCTCCAAAGGTCCTTTGACAATACAGGCAACAACCATTGCTTGATGAACATCCAGACCCGCACAACACACACGCATAGCGTCCAAACAATACCCTTCTTTCTAAGCAAGGCACAACCATCTGACAATCGGAAATTTGGTATTTGTGCTCTAGGCAACAATAGTTTGTACTCAAAGATGGTCGTAATCAGTTTCGTAATCGGGGTCTAACTCCCACAAAATCGATCGACTTTCCTGTCCTTCTTATCCATATTATGGGATAACGTGCGTCTTACTAATCATGTTGTTGGGATATCACCAATTTTCATTATAGTTTGTGCCCCAAAGGGGCATGGGAGTTTCGTAAGAAAATTTAATAGTAAATTTAAAGAAGGCGGTTCGGGATTTATTTTCAATCCTGAACCGCCTTCTTTAATGTAATTTATATAAATTGAGACCTTGTCCTGAACGAAAGCTACTTTTCTTTGTGTACTACCCTATGATTTTGAGTATTCGTTTTAAATTCACGGCGAAGATCGCGATTGCTCCTTGCATTTCCATGCCAACAAGACCCGAAGATGATGCAAACAATCATATCCGTGTCTGTGTTTCAATTCGCTATTCTTAGCTTCTATTTTATATCGTTCTTTAGATTTCGCTTTAAAATAATAGCTTTTTTGAAACTTCGCCTGTTCTGTATGTTCGTCAGATTTAATGCTTACAGAATAAGTCTTACTTTTTGCCCCATCCCTATAGCAACCTTCTTTATATAATAGCCTCTCGGCATTCGCCAAGGCCGTTGGGACAAGGGTTTCCTTGCACCAACCTTATTGCATTCCTCCTACTTTTTGTGGGAGGATATTTGTTTTTCATCCAGTAAAATTGGGAATTCTTGAATAAATAAAGTTTCATAAGCAGGCTAAAACACTTGACTTTCCAAGAACGACCCCATAATCGAGCGACAAGGGATATAACCCATTTTAAGCATGAAGAAAATGGAAAATATTATTTATGAAACTGTTTAAAAACGATAATGCTGGACTTTGCTCGACCGATCTGGTAATCTAAACTCAGCAATTATTTGGCTGGGGGTATTTCAGATGGCAGAAG
>DASRMA010000214.1:0-25203 GCA_035648155.1 Desulfosporosinus sp. | reverse complement strand
CTCAGTGCTAAGGAACGGGCCTGAAGTATCCCTTTTTCTGTAAGCGCAGAATCCAAACTTCCTTGAACTCGCCCTTCAACGTTCCATAGGGTTTGGCCATGACGCGTTAGTATGATCCGAGTCATATTACACTCCTTAAGGCACAATTAAAAAATAACAAGTATCAGTATGCCCATATAACACGCTATGGGCCCTAAAATGATAAGGGTAGGGAATATTCCCTACCCTCCCCCCAACTTGCCGTAAGACTTCAGGTTTCTGACCCCGCTCTCGCAGGTGGGCACCTAGTTCAAACTTTCCAACTTCCCTAAGAAAGGGCACGTTGTACACGCTTAACATTCAGCTCCCGTGTCACTAAATAGGATCAAAACCATGATAATCCATACGCACAACTCAGGATCTATTAGTAGTATACCACTACATGGCAAAAAAATCTCTAACAATTGTGTGGAAATTATCGTTTCCGCATAATATCTTCGATCTCCGCTAAGCGATCTTGAAGTAAGGCAATGGCCATTTCTTGATTACGCACACGCCTTCGAAGATGATCAACAAGCTGCGTTAGCTCTGTAACGTCTTCATTGATTGCTTCCACAGTTTCTATAGGTTGACGCTTTTCCCCGTCACTCAAAGCCTCTAGATTCCGTGTTCCTTTAATTACTACTTCTGCAGATTTTTCTTCGTTATCCTGAATTGGCAAAAGATATTTAAAACGTGCATATCTCGAGTTGCGCCCAGGATGCACTTCAATCATTCCGTCTTCCGCCAAGGCCTGAATCGCACGTTTCAAGGTAACACTTGCCGCTCCTGTCTCCCGTTGAATATCTGAATATGACAATTCGAAATCTTCACCCTGATACATCTTGGATATCTTCTCAAAAAATTCTGCAAATTTCCGGTGTGTTTTTTCCTTTAATCTCACTCTTACTCCATCCTTCCGTCCGCGTTAACTCATTTATGCCTAAAATTTCCGAATTACTCTGTCTGATAAAGCAAAATAATGCTACTCAGCTGGAAATTGCCCATTACTTGTCATACTCCCTTGAATTGAGGCATAGGTAATTATCATCAAAGGAGGGATAACCATGTCAAAGTCCTTTCGGTTTAGTTTAATTCTAAAAGGGATTCTCTTGGCGTCCATCTTGGCAATATTAATGTCACTTATTTTTGGCGTCTTGCTATCCTACACATCACTGCCTGAGTCTGAAATGTCGATCAACATTATCTTTGGAGCGAGTATCTTCGTCGCAGCCTTGATCACTGCTTACAAAGCGGGCACAAGGGGATTGTACTATGGATTGTCTATCGGCCTTGGATTTATCCTTCTGGTACTAATTCTGTCTTCGATTCTCTGGGCTGATCCACCATCATGGCTAAAGATGGGAGAGAAAACTATCTTGGCTCTTGTTGCAGGTGGTATTGGAGGAATCATCGGAGTGCTTTTCCCTCAATCCAGATAGTCATCCGTTTTAAGAGCAGAGCATGAGAACTCTATAAAGATTTCTCATGCTCAATTTCACTTGACTAACTCATGTTGCCGATCTCTCCATATTCTCCAGCCTAGGAGTACCAGAGCAAGCCCTACCGCTATCATACTACTCCATTGGGCAGCAGACCAGTTGAATAAAAACCGTGGACTATCCCCCCGAAGACTCTCCAAAAAGAATCTAGATAAATTGTATAATACCACGTATAACAAGAAGATCACGCCAGATGGCCATTTTCTCAATTTCAGAATTACGAGAAGAGCAAAGATAATTACATCCACTTGCCCTTCCCACACTTCCGCTGGCCACAGAGGTTGGTCTCCAAATGTCGCTCGAGCAATGGTCCCAAGTGGGTAAATAATTCCATAATCCCCGCCCGTCGGTCCTCCAAATGCATCACCATTCATTAGATTTGCATCCCGCCCGACTGATTGAGCTAGAATAAGCCCTGGAGCCACTAAGTCCGCTAATTTCCAGAAAGGTAACTTCTTTAGCCAGACATAAATTGCACCCACCAATAATGCCCCGACCACGCCCCCTTGAATCGAAAGGCCTCCATGCCAAATAGCTATTATTTCGCCGGGATGCTGGCGATAGAATGCCCAATCAAAAAAGAATACTTGCCAGAAACGTGCACCCAATATACCTGAAATAAGCAATATGGGTGCTAAATCCATGATTGGGTCCATATATTCCGGGTGCCCTTCAGCTTTGGCAAAATATAGTGTTATGCCCACTCCTACAATGAAGGCTAAGGCGAATAGTGTTCCGTAGGAACGAATAGGAAAACTCCCTATATAGAACCAGTACTGATGCATTCTTTATCCTCCTACGCTTGAATATTCAGTTTCCTATCGGTACACTCGTCTTTCACTTTGAACATAAGAACAGATCCGACGTCAACCATCGGATCTATTGAGATTATAAGCTGTTTAATTTCGCAAAGAAAGGATCATGTGGTTCGGTTTTCGGTATATCTGCTTCACGTTCTGTTTTTCCAGTTGGTTTTTGAACCATTTGAAAATAACTGGAATGCTTCTTCTTACCTGCTAAAGTATCAGAATAAAATGTAACAATTAAAGTAGCAAATACAATAAGTACCAGTAACCATTGAAATAACATGGTAACACCTCCATTACTATTTTATGACGTATAATATAATTGTCAAGTATTTCTTATAATTTTCAAAGAAAAAGTCCTTTATTCAAACGTGGCAGACATGCGGTCACCCGGATGTAAAACTGTCGTAAATTCTGCAGGTGTACCATTTACACTTATTTTTAATGATGCCCCCGGAAGAACCTCTTCAGGAAACTTAACATAAGGCAATAGATCTGAAAGAATAGGCATTTTCCTATAGCCCTCTACTCTCAGTTCCATTTTATCCATCAGGGGTTGATCTTCCAGTATGGGACGTCCGTGATGCGATATGATCTTATCTTGAGGGGGATATTCTACTCGTACCCCATTGACAGTGAAAGTAATAGGCTTAGGCTCTAGGCTTAGCTCACGAACTGTGATCTGCCTCGTGTGAGCCTCTATAGAATCCCCTTCATGGATGATGTGGCTACTGGCTACCCCACAACCATTCACTAATAGCTCATGGGTTAAGTCAATAGTCTGAATTTCTCCATTGATACGGATTTCAATCTCTTCTTTTTTATCCAGGTTATAACCCATTTGTTGGCAGAGGTTTTTTAAGTTATCGTTCAGGAAGTACGTTATTTTATAGCCATCTAGGATTTTATCTGATTCAGAAGCCAATCGATTATTTTCAAAAAATCGGGGAGAATAAACTTCTCGTTTTCCATTCCAGACAATCCCTTTGGCAGCTACCGCTGGCAACACATCCTGGAAATTGACTTGAGCATCTACGCCCTGCTCTCCAGCGACAAAGACAATGTCATCCCCCGCTTTAAGTGCCTGATCTAATTTGCAAGGTTTGCCATTGATCAATAATTGTGCTGCACTTCCCATAGTCCCCTTGATTACTCGCATTTCGCTATTCCATTCGTACGTCAATGCAGCCCCCGGCTTCCCAAAAAAGGAACGTGGGAGGATGCCAGCAGCCAGTAACGCCTCTGCTACCGTCGCTAATTGCAATTCAAAGATCGACACACGGGTACTGTTCACTGTCACAGTGTAATACTGCAATCCATTCCCTTCGAGCGCGGCAATTCCAATCCCGATTGGGGTAATACTTTCTGGCCCCCTTATGCTTTTCTCCCCATAAATCTCCCCCAAACGTTCTCTGACTTGAATGCCCACTCTGTTCTGCGGAAGTCCTAGAGTCTCAGCCAAATAATTAGAAAGCATGGGGGTTAAACTTCCTCCGCCAATAAGAATAACAGCTTGGGGGACGTCACCATTGAGATTCAGAATCTCACTTGAAATAGCCTCCGCTATTTTCCCGACAACAGATTGAATAACCGTTAATATTTCATCTTTATTTGCGACGAGTTTGGCCCCCAGAAAATCCTTAAAATTCAGTTCTGCCTTTGCGTTCAAGGCACGTTTTACTTTTTCTCCTACTTTGAAATCAAGTAAATAATGCGCACAGATCTCCTCAGTGACTGCATCTCCTGCCATAGGGACCATGCCATAAGCAAAAAAAGAGCCATTACGTGTCAAGGCGATATCCGCGGTCCCAGCCCCAATATCGACTAACGCCAGATTAAGGCGCCTCATATTGGGTGGGATAGCAGCCTGACCCGCCGCTATCGGTTCAAGCGTCAGACTAGTCATTTCAAGACCTACTCGTCCCAATACGGCCACTAAGCCGTCAACGACAGTCCGAGGTAAGAAAGTTGCAATAACGGAAACCTTAGCGACCTTCCCACGTTGCCCTATCAAACTGGAAATTTCCTCTCCCTCATTCCACCGGGCGATAGGACTGTACCCTACGCAGTGATAGCTTGGCGAATCATTGTCCGCTGACGATTTCAGCTGACGAAGTGCTTGGTGGACTGCTTCCATTTCTAGTGCTAAGACGTCTTCCCTTTCCCACCGCAGCGGAAGTAATTCCTTATGCTCGGCAACAGCCACTTCGGTTCGCAACGCGCGGCCGGCTGCTGCCACTGCTACCTGTTTTAAGGGCACACCAAGTTTCTTTTCAAGGATCTCCTTGACCTTTATCACAGCCCGTGCGACTTCATCAACATCGTGAACTTGTCCATCATACATGGCACGCTGCTTATGTTCTGTGCGAGCGCTAGCCAAAATTTCATAACCTTGCTCTTTGTTCTTAATCATCACAAGACCCATGACCATACGAGTTCCAATATCTAACGCAAAAATAGGTTCCAATTGTTTCACCTCACTTTGAGTAAATTCGACCCTTTTCGGCTAAATTCCTTCAACCGTAGAAACAATTCTCCACCGCTCCAAAATCAGTCACAGCACTAAACTAATCGCTTCAAATTCATAATAGGAATCAAAATCCATCACCAACTCTAACATGATTGTTTTCCATATATCTAACTCTCTTTGAATATCTATCTTTTACATTCTTGGTCACTATAGTGAACTCGTTCAACTAAAGATTAACTACCTCTTTTGTAGCACCCGTTCTGCAAATTGATTTGTTAGACTCAGTATTTTGTCATAGTCTAATAGTTTGCCCAGCCAATGCTCGGGAATGTTAGAAAACCCATAATAAACACCAGCCATACTCCCAGTAATTGCGCCCACTGTATCAGTATCCCAACCTAAGTTTACTGCTTTGAGCACTGCTTCCTCGAAGGACGATGTGGTGAGAAAGCACCAGAGAGCAGCTTCCAAGGATTCAACCACATAGCCCCCAGATTTTATTTCACTCTCAGGAAGATTGGGAAGTTCTCCCCTAATAATACGCTTAAAATGACTTAACTGCTTACCTATTTTTTGGTCAACAAAAAACACGGTTTGAGATTTTAGTCTCATAGTGTCATAAGCCTCTTGCGGACTACTTCCTTTTATCAATTCCTTCACGAACAAAGAATACAAACTACACGCTAATTGACTACGTGGATGTCCGTGCGTTATCTTGGAAACTTCACAAATCCTTTGAATCATAGTGTAATCGGATTCATGGGCGAAAAATATGGTTGCTGGGAGAATTCGCATCAGGCTTCCATTTCCATTACACTCTGCATCAGTAGGGCCTGCTTTAAAGGGAGCAACCCCATGAATTAATCTCTTCATGGCTATTTCTGTCGTACCGCCTATATCAAAGGACTCACCCAACGGGGTCATATAACCATCACGATACCACTTCACAAATCGCCGTGCAATATCCGCAGGATTATAACCAACCTCATACAGACTTTCAGCCAGGCATAATGTAAGCGAGCTATCATCCGACCACGCTCCTGGCTCAAGACCGAAAGTACCTCCTCCCGTCATATCCGTAATTGGGTTTTTACTTATTTCTGTTTTCGTCATGAACTGGACAGGCAATCCTAAAGCGTCACCTATAATAACTCCCATGACTCCCCCAATTATTGCATCTTGCTTCATATGAAACCCTCCCCTTTATTGCTATAATCGTTACAGTTCAGGTTTTTAGGTTGGCTTTCCAGCCTCGATGAGTGCTTTGTTGCCTAGGAAGAAAGGTCTTGGATAAACAGCAGTAAGCCAGTTCTTATAAGTAACCATTAATTTTTTATGAGGTCAGATAGTGATTCAAACAAAAGCATTCCTAATGGCATCATTGTACTTGATATCATCCCTAAACACCAAAGACTCTACCCATAAAATCTCCCTCTACTTTCTCTTGTAATAGAACCCTAGAGGGTGTATTAAAGATTGGCATAGCAATTCCGACTACCCCCATGAACGTCAGATAAATCCAAAACACAGGAATAACGCCAAGAGCAAAGGTACAGGCTCCAACCAATAAGAAGGCTTGCTAGTGTCATCGAGTGAATCCTATGACTTAGGTTTGATCTTTCAATCCATACTTTATTTTCAAGCTTAGTATTCTATATACACTTTCATTAATACGCTGTTCCGTAAGCTGACCTTTTTGATAAGCTGATTTCAAGGTATTTAGCACCACTACTGAATTTTTTGCGCCTTGAGCAACCAGCACAATATCACACCCTGCATTCACAGCTTTCATCGTGGCGCCAGAAATAGTATAGTTTTGTGTTATTGCGCTCATAGTCATATCATCTGTGATGATCACACCATTAAAACCAAGCTGCTTTCTTAGAATATCTGTCACAACCTTGTAAGATAGTGACGAAGGCATATCATCGACTTTACTAAGCTTAATGTGCGCTATCATTATCATCTCAATATTATTGTTAATGGCTTCGATAAACGGCTTAAATTCAAAGTTGTTAAGCTGATCTAGAGATTTATTGACAACCGGTAATCCTACGTGAGAGTCTATTTCTGTATCTCCATGCCCCGGGAAATGCTTTGCTGTTGGAATTATTGTCTCGCTGCGCAAACCTTTTAACACCGGTATGCCTATTTTAGATACTCTGTCAGGTGTTGTGCCAAAAGCTCGGTCAGCGATGACTGTATTTTTGCGGTTAGAGAATATATCCAAGACCGGCGCAAAGTCTAAATTGAATCCTAAATTCTTGATCGCTTTAGCGATCTTAACGCCGGTGTTGAATGCATATGTAGGATCATCTCTATGACCAATACTCAATGCGCTTTCAAACCCGCCCATCACAGTGGGGAGCCTGGATACTCCTCCCCCTTCTTGATCGACTGATATAAAGATTGGGATTTTATTTTGTAAGTTTCTTTCTTTGAGAGAAATAATATCCTTTTTTGTTTGTGAAACACTGCTAATATTTTTTTTAAATAAAATAACCCCGCCAAGTTTATTTTCAATGATAATAGGTAATATCTCATTAATATTATCGTAACCGCCAATTATCATCTGACCTAATTTTTCATTAACCTGCATACTATCAACCATTTTTTGGATTTCATCTTCTTGTTCCGGCACCGTATCAGGAGAACTGGTTGGCTGTAAACTTGATGAATTCGTTGGTGGTAAATTAGTATTAGAAGAGCGGTGGATATTAGCATTGTGTATATTATTAATAATATACACAGGCACCAGTATCAATGTAGCTACTAAAATTGTTACTGTTATTACTACGGACCTAGTACTTTTCATCGGTTTGTCCATAAAAATTAGTTCTTAACCTATACCGCGTTATTTCATACTCCTCAATGTCCAATTTTCGTTCTTCGTAGCCCTTGCGTCCCATTAAAGCGTACGTACCATTTTTCCCTTCTTCCACTCCAGGTTGATCAAATGCATTAATATTCAATAGCTCGCCCATGTAAGCCGTCTCCCACTCGAGCAGAAGAAGCAATTGCCCAACACTATACGCATCCAAACTGGAAAGCATAATTTTCTGGTGTTGCCGACCAGCTAAGGTGAGCGCGTACTCTGTTGCCTTTTGTTCTGCAAATAACAACTCTTCTAGGGTTCGTCCACCCAGAAATTGAATGTCCTCTGGTAATTCGAGATCAATTGGTATCTCACGCGTTTCTTTAAATTTATCAACGGTTACAAAAGTTATGACCTTATCATCTGGCCCTTCGGCATATAATTGAACTTGGGAATGTTGATCAGTTACCCCTAAAGCTTTGACAGGCGTCTGTCCGACGTGAACAATTCGCCCCTGTCGGTCAACACGTTTCCCTAAGCTCTCCGCCCACAATTGAGCATACCAGTCGGCCATTGTTTTCAAGCCGTCAGCGTAAGGCATAAACACCGAGATGTTTTTCCCTTTTTGCCACGATAAATGAGCCAGTGCCGACCGCAACTGTGCAGGGTTGGATAATAACCCTTTGGAATTCCGAATACATTGGTCCATCGCTAAAGCACCCTCGAGAAGCTGATGAACGTCGATTCCACATATTGCAGCAGCGAGCAATCCTACTGGTGTTAGTTCTGAGAAGCGCCCACCGATCCCCGCTGGAATCACGAATCGTTGATACCCTTCTTTAAGGGCAATCGGAAGAAGATTTCCTTTTTCCTTATCCGTTGTAATGACAATATGTTCCGCATAATGCTCTCCACATACTCGACGCAGAGTGTCTCGTACAATCAAAAACTGAGCCATAGTTTCTGATGTGTTGCCTGATTTAGATACTACGTTAAACAAGGTTTTGCGAGGATCGAGTACTTGTAATAGCTCATTAAACCGGACAGGATCGATGTTGTCCATGACATAAAAGCGGGGGCGATGACCGCGCTCCTCAGGGGGTAGGTCGTTATAATAGTAATGGTTAAGCGCTTGGTGAATTGCCAGAGGGCCGAGAGCAGAACCACCAATTCCCAAAACAACAAAGTTATCAAATTTAGCGGCGACAGCATTTGCATACTCAATAAGCCCTGAGAGTTGGGCTTTCATGGGGTCCAAGAGCTTAGAAAAATCCAACTCTCCAGCGTCCCTCCGAATCAAGAGCGAAGCCTGAGCTTGATCCATCACGTTCTGAAGGTCGAACAGTTCCTTTTCTTTAAAGCCCTTTGGATTTTGGGAAGAGCTCATCATCCCCGTATAATCTAGTGTGATTCGAGATCGTACTTGATTATCCATTACTCAACCTCACCCCTCTAATTTTAATCTTGCTAGGACTAATTTGAAAGCTCATTGGCTAAGTCATAAAGTTCTCTGTTAAAGGGACGACGTGTGCCATAAGCAGCATCTAACGGACTAGAAACGACAGCCTTATCGATGTAAGCAGTCATTCTGTTTGTGTCATGAGCCATGATGATATCAATAGCTTTCCCACCCATTGCCGCAGCAATTACGGCATCTAGAGCGCTCGGGTTTCCACCGCGTTGTAGATGTCCCAGGATCGTAATACGAGTCTCAAACCCAGAACGAAGTCTTAATTGTTCTCCAATTTCATAAACATTTCCGACGCCTTCTGAAACTAAGATAATACTGTGGTTTTTCCCACGTTGATGTCCACGCTTTAATTTATCGCTAATCTCATCCAAATCAAATGGTATTTCTGGCACTAGAATCGATTCAGCTCCACAAGCTAATCCAGCCTGAAGTGCTATATTACCGCAATTTCTCCCCATAACTTCTACAATGAACGTACGGTCGTGGGAAGACGCGGTATCCCGAATTTTACTCACTGCATCGACAACCGTATTGGTGGCTGTATCAAATCCGATCGTTAAATCAGTCCCTGCAATATCGTTGTCAATGGTGCCTGGGATCCCCACAATTTGAATCCCCTGAGCCAGTAACGTCTGAGCCCCACGAAAAGACCCATCTCCACCTATCACTACCAAGGCGTCGAGTTGTCGCTTATGTAACTGATCTAAGGCCTTCTGCTGTCCAGCTACTGTCCGCATCTCTGGGGAACGTGCAGTCTTTAAGATAGTTCCTCCGCGAAGCACGATATCGGCAACAGACCCAATCTTCATTTGTTGGATTTCTCCGTGAATAAGCCCCTCGTATCCACGGCTAATTCCATAAACGTCAAGTCCGTGGTAAATCCCTTTCCTGACCACCGCGCGAAGAGCGGCGTTCATTCCCGGTGCATCCCCCCCACTCGTTAGCACCCCAATCCGCTGTATTACCACTGTCATAAGTTCACTCCTCATCTTTATCATTCTCATGTCTTCAAGACTGTTACTATATTATTCTTATTAGACGAATATTCATCTTTGCTTGATAAGGTTTACTATTCTGTCTGAAATACTTTCAAAATAGTATTATATTGTATTTCTAAAGCAGCGTTATTAGCGAGTTTTATTTTCATTTTTTTGTAAGAGATTATCATCGTAGAATGGCTACGATTAAAATAACATGCAATGGCTGGATAAGAAATCTGGCACAATGTCCGTATTATGTAAATTGCCATTTCTCTTGCTTCGTTTATCTTTGGTTTTCTACTTGGTCCTAGCAATTCCTCCACTGGAATTCCCATGGTTTGAGCAGCTATTTTAATGACATTCATGGGTTCAATTGCTATATTTCTTTTTCTTTCTCTGTCGTCCCAATATGCCTGGAAACAATACAAACTCAATTCATCTTCCTGTAATTCTGCGAATTTGACAAATTGCGAAATGATTGTCATAACATCGGATAAATTGTCTGATTGAGACGCGATCATCCCCATCACCTCAGTGTCCATAAAAAGGTGCTTATGGTGAATATATTCCACCATAAAACGTTCTATCTCATTGACGAGGGGTACTGCAATTGGGATGATCACTCCACTTAACATGCGGGAGGAAAGTCGCTCCCCGAGGAATTTCAGATCAGGAGAATCGCCTTCGAGTGTGATCACCAGTTTGCCCCCATTCCCAATGACATATTCATAAGTATAATGGAGTTCTTCAATAGTTTTGACTTTACCCTTCAGTAATTGGAGATCATCGATCAACAGTAACCGAGTGGTACGGTATCGTTGCCTGAATAGACTAAGTTTGTTTTCCTGAGCGGCGTAAGCATACTGATGGGCAAAAGACATTGCATCCACTAGGATGGCCCCTTCAGGTTTTCCTTTATGCTGGTAAAGATAGCTCAACAGGGCTGTTTTACCTAGTCCTTTTTGTCCATAAATCAGCGCGACATCAGCAGCCTTCGCTAATTCGTAACGCTTAATCAGACGCCATGCCCTAATATTAAATTCACTTAAAAATAAGTTCAAGTGTTCCTCTGCTCCTTTATTCAAATATTTTCATTGCTTCAAGGAGTTTTCTGATTAACCAAATAGCTTGGAACATGCCTTATAATCCCCATGGTTGAAGCCAGGGGCTTTACGGCAATCTTCTATAAAACTCTGTTCCTCCACAACTTGACCAAACAAACGTAACAAGTCTAACACAAAAGCACCTCCATTTGAGAAGAAAAAGAGGGCTTGGCCCTCTTTTTCCAGTGATAATAAACCATTTAGCACAAACAGATAATGCTAGTCTTGAAGGGTCACTTTTTTCATTTTCTGATCTTCTGTTGGTTTATCTCCGCGATCCTTGGGAACACTCACAATCCGATTGACTTCCTCCATGCCCTCAATTACTTTTCCAAAAGCAGCATACTGTCCGTCTAAGTGGCTTGAAGCCTTGACTACAATGTAAAATTGTGAACTAGCTGAATTGGGCGCTGACGTACGAGCCATCGAAATAACTCCTGCATCATGCTTTAAGTCGTTTTTAAATCCGTTACTCGAAAACTCACCAGGGATTGTTTGCTTACTGCCACCCATTCCTGTTCCATTAGGGTCTCCGCCTTGAATCATAAAGTCTGGGATAACTCTATGAAAAATGAGCCCATCATAAAACCCTTGCGAGACGAGAGCCTCAAAGTTCTTAACTGTCTGGGGTGCTATCGACGGATAGAGTTCGATTTTGATCATACTGCCATTTTCCATTTCAATTGTTACGATTGGATTTCCCTTAAGTTCTTGTTCCTGTTCATTTTCATTTGTCACCTGAGTGACCTCCTTTGTGTTCTATTAGTTTTATCTGTTAGATAAGTTTACTAAATTTGAGGTGGAGTTTAAACTCCACCTCAAAAAAGTATCTTAATCCTCTATATTATACCACTGCGCTTAGAATTTCCCAACTGTCACGAAACCTCTGATTGTGCTGTTAATCTGAATCGTCAACGTTTTCTAGATTTCAGGCTCTTGTAAACCACATAAACGACCAAGCCAACAAGAACCCCGCCAACAACTACGTCCGCTCGATGAAAAAAGGGTTTAAGTGAATCCCAATTCTCCCCTAATTTTTGGCCAACAAAGATTAGCAAACCACACCAAATAAACGCACCAAGCGTTGTGTATGTAGCCATTTTCCATGGGTTCATACGAGCAATACCAGCAGGTAGAGAAATAAAAGTTCGTACGATTGGTAACATACGGCCAATTAATACGGTCATTTCCCCATGATGTTCGAATAAGCGTTCTGTCCAAGCTAGTTCTCGTTCATTGATGAAGAAATAACGCCCAAAGCGTTTGATAAAAGGTCGTCCTCCCCACACACCGACATAATACGCGACAAGACCACCAAATAAGTTCCCCAGAGTTGCAATAACCGTTGCTTTCCAAAAGCTGAAATGCCCAGCATATACCATATAACCTGTAAACGGTAAGATAATTTCACTCGGTAATGGAATACAGGCACTCTCAATTGCCATAGCAATGAATACCCCTAAATAGCCAAATGATGAGATCACATATTCAACGAATTGTCCTAAAAATATAATCGTGGCTTCCAAGGTAGGCCTCCTTATTATACGTATTACGCAGCATACTACTTCTATCGTTCCCTTCTCCCAAGTTAACTCTCCCTTCTCCAAGATCAATTATGATTTGCCTAGTTATAATTGAGTGTATGCCTTGACACTGAAGATAAGGCTTACTACTAGCTATTTTCCGAAAAAACAAAAAGAGCATCTTAAAGCGGAGATGCTCTTTTCGAAAATGTCATATGTTACTCAATTTTTTCTAGATCCCATGGGTCGTATGCAAATTCGCCAGGTAGAATATCTAACCGTGCCACGATAAAAATACCAACTTCATCTCGGTCAACTCGTACAACAGTTCCAAGGCACTGATTACACGTCTTAACACGGACTCCCACTTGAAATTGACGTTGGTGGCGAAGAGAATAGTCCGTTTCTGGCTGACGACTTATCTTTAACATATGTTATACCCTCCTTTTTTAAATCGTACTATAATTAATTCTCATAATAACATATCGTCAATTTAAAATCTACACTAAACACAGAAAATTCTAAAATTTAATCCAATTGTTAGACTCCCACTTCTATAAGTGGGAGTGGTGCCTCGTTACCCTACTTCGGTGGGGGTAGAATCCCCCACCGAAGTCTCGATGTTCAACTTTAGTTGAACGAGCTCACTCTCCTACTATGAATTATCATTTGTTAAATTTAGAGATCCCTGCCCAGTAAGTGGTAGTAGATTCTATTTTGTGTTCTGCTTACAATACCTTAACTTTACGCATAAAAAAGGAATGTAACCAACCTAATAACAGGCATGTTACATCCCTTTTTGGATTAAGGCACATTCAGGAAAATAACCAGTCAGTATGCCAGTCTATTTTGTGTCATACTGCGTCGGCATGTTCACCTAAACCCAGAAGTCAGAAGTCAGAAGTCAGAAACCGGATGGTATCAGATTGGGGTATTCCTTTCTGATCTCTGGCCTCTGTCATCGGGCCTCTGGAGACATACCTCCTTGTACTAGTCAGAAAGTATAACTAACGTTATATACTCTCTGGAAGCATAAGTGCAACTAGGGCGACCGCCGGCGCCTGCGGCTTGGCGCTAACCCAGTTTTCTTTATCTGACGCAAACTATCCAAGGCATCTTTGACTTGTTATTTTCTTTCATATGCCTAATACATGTGTAAATATCGATCGAGTTCCCATTGCGTAACAGTCAGTCTAAAACTATCCCACTCCTCCGTTTTCGCCTCAACAAAGCGGTGGAAGATATGATCACCCAATGCCTCACGCACCACAGGTGCGTTTCTTAGAGAACCTAATGCTTCTTGTAAAGTACTTGGCAAAGAATCGATCCCTAGTTTTTCCCGTTCTTCAACAGTCATGGCATAAATATTCAAATCCACAGCTTGCGGTGTAGCAAGTTTATTTTTAATACCGTCAAGACCTGCTTTAAGCTGAACTGCGAGAGCCAAATACGGATTACAGGAAGGATCTGGACTCCTTAATTCAATGCGGGTTGAAGAACCTCTTTTGGCCGGAATACGTATAAGTGGGCTTCTATTACGACCCGACCAAGCAATATAGCAAGGGGCTTCATAGCCCGGCACTAGGCGCTTATAGGAATTGACTGTGGGATTTGTAATGGCAGTAAAAGAATGGGCGTGTTTCATTAGCCCTGCAATATATTGGTATGCAATTTCGGAAAGCTCCATTGGGCTCTCAGGATCATAGAACGCATTCTTACCATCTTTAAAAAGCGACTGATTACTGTGCATGCCTGATCCGTTGATACCAAAAATTGGTTTGGGCATGAACGTAGCGTGCAACCCATGATGTTGAGCAATCGTACGTACAACAAAACGAAAGGTAGCAATTTTATCAGCAATATCCAAGGCGTCTGAATATTTAAAATCAATTTCATGTTGTCCGGGAGCCACTTCGTGATGAGATGCTTCAATTTCATAGCCCATTTGTTCTAACGTCAATACCATATCGCGACGAGCATTCTCCCCAAGATCTACTGGGGTTAAGTCAAAATAACCCGCTTTATCATGTGTTATAGTTGTAGGCCGTCCTTCTGCATCTGTGTGAAAAAGGAAAAACTCCAATTCCGGTCCGACATTTAAAGTGTACCCCATTTCTGCAGCTTCACTTAATACCCTTTTCAGAGCGCTTCGTGGGCATCCTTGAAAAGAGGTTCCATCAGGATTATAGACATCACAAATGAGCCTAGCAACCCCCCCATCTTTGGGGCGCCAGGGGAAAACTACGAAAGTATTAGGGTCTGGACGCAAATACATATCTGATTCTTCAATCCGTGCAAAACCTTCAATAGAAGAACCGTCAAACATTAGCTCTCCATCTAATGCTTTTTCCAATTGTTCAATGGTAATGGCCACATTCTTGAGAATCCCAAAGATATCTGTAAACTGTAGCCTAATGAACTTAACCCCTTTTTCATGAGCTTCCCTCAAGACGTCATCTTTGGTCATGATCATGCTAGTTGCTCTCCTTCCACAATATGCGTTATAAAAAAACGCCCATGCGTCACCTCTATATGGCTCAGCACGGACTACTTTGTCCTACATATTTAAGTATATCCATTGTAGTTCAATTTACAATAGTTTTAATACTCAATTCCAAGACGTGCCATAACCCCTTGTTCAAAAGGATGTTTCCTTTGAATCATTTCGGTCACTAAATCGGCCTTTTCGATTAATGTCTGAGAAGCATTCCGACCTGTTAAAACTAGCTCAACATGGAGTGGTTTCTTGTCCAGTAATTCTAAAACTTCGCTCACAGGTATAAACTCAAACCAAAGCGCATTAAGAATCTCGTCGAGAATGACAATATCCCATTCCCCCGAAGTAATCAGTTCCTGAGCTCTTATAAATGCCTTCCGTGCTTCTTGGGTATGTTCCTCTATATTTTCTCCTTTGTGAACCCAACCCGCGGCGCCAAAGTGTTCGAGTTGGCATTCTGGTTGCAAACGCTTCAGACCTTCTAATTCTCCGTAACCGCTCCTTCCTTTCATAAACTGAATAATATAAACTCGAAAGCCATGGCCAACTGCACGTATTGCTAACCCTAACGCAGCAGTTGTTTTACCCTTGCCTTCTCCCGTATAAATTTGAATTAATCCTTGTGATAGTTTCCCCATTATTGCTCACCCCCTATCCAAGCCTCTAGTTGTGGATGTATATAAACAACATTTGGAGACGTTTTGATCTCAGGGAACCGCTCTAAAGTTTGCCGGTTAAAGGAAATTGAAAAGAGTAGCTTGATTGACGACTTCTCATCCATAGCCCTTAACTCCACTTTATCAGGATAAAGGTAATAGGAATAATTACCATCACGCCATGTTATCTCAACTTCCCCAAGTTTAACACGAATTATTCCAAATTCCTCAACCTTTACTGCTTCGACTCCAGTAAACGGATGTCTAAGATATTCCGCTTCTAGAGCAACTTGTCCAACTCTAAATTGGGATTCCAAAAGTTGTTCAACAATAAGTCGCGCTGGGATAGAGATTTCTTCAAATACCCGGCGCTCACTTCGCAACTCATCTAATATCTGTTCGAATTTCCTGACATGTATCGAGCGAATTTTTTGAGCCTTCTTCAAGGCTTTTGCAAAGGTATGATACACATCTTCCAAGCACTCAAGGAGTATCGCATCTTCCTCACGCATGTTGATTCACCTCCACCCCAATCCCTCCTTTCATTGGAGAGACTGTCTATAATACTATTCTATCTGAATCGACTGGATTTATAAAGCCTGCTGTCAACTTTTTCGAAAATCATCTGGATGATTTTTTGCCGCGAAGACGTTTTGATACCTGTTGAACTCTTACCTCAATCCAATCTGTTGTTAGTTTAGCATCTCTTCCCATTTCAAGAGCCTTCCAGTAACAGTCCAAGGCGTCTCGAAAATTTCGTTGTTTTTCATATAACTCTGCTAAGCGAACTAATGCTTCCAGGGCAAACTCACCATGCAGTTGGATTTTGTCTTCTGATATGTCTTTAACGTTAACTGGAACTACTTTGCGTTCCCGGATTTCTTTAACTGCGGCTAAAGCCTCATGTATTTCGCCTATTCGGGCATCATCTATCGTCTCAAAGAGGCTCAATGCCTTAAGATAATAGTGTTCAGCCTTTGCTATATCCATTGAAAGAAAGAATAAACCCGCTAAACTTTGATAGCGCAAGGCAAGATCTATATCCTGATCGGGATAAAACCTGATGGATAAGTCTAGGTAATATTTCGCTTCTTCATAGTTTTCTAAAAATTGTTCTATTTTGCTCAGAAAATAACAACTTTCACTGAAAATATCCTTTGAATCAAATTTTGAGCAAAGGGCGACCGCCCTTTGTTGACATTCAACAGCCAACTGCATTTGATTGTTTTCGAAGTGAATTAACGCTAGATATTGAAGTGTATTCGACAAAGATACCACATCTTCTAGCTGAGCAAAAATCTGACTAGCCTGCTTTAAGTAGTTTGAAGCCTCTGCTTTTTTACCCTGTTGAAAGCATAATTCTCCTAAGAGAACCTCTAACTCCGCTTCCCCTTTGGGGAAATCATTGAAACGACAGATTTGGCGTGCCTGTGTATATGCTCTATTGGACCTATTCCAAGATTCCAAAGTAGCATATACTTGACCAAGGTCCGCATAGAGCATACCTAGCCTTAACTGTGGAGATGAGATTGGGTAAACAGTGATCGCACGCTCATACGTCCTGCCTGCCTCCCGAAGCATTCCCCTTTTAACTGCCACACTCGCTAAACCTGCCCAGGCTTCAGCCATCCCTTTAGCATTCTGAAGCTCTTGACAAATACGTAACGCTTCTTTAAAACCGTCTTCCGCAAACTCTAAATTCCCTAAGCGAACGCTCACTGTCGCTAACAGTCGTAACGTAAATGCTACGATTTCTGGAACTTCTAATTCGTAAGCCTTTAAAAGGCCCTGCGAAAAATATTTTTCGGCGTTAAGGTACTGTTCCTCTCCCAGACACTGTGTTCCATCTTCCATTAGGTTCCGCCAAACTGATAATTCGTCGTCGTGCATATTATCGCCTCCGTGTTTGCTCCATCATATGCACGAGTTGATTTATAGGGAATATCATACAGAGAAATATGCAAAAGAACTTTAGAGTGAACTAGCTTGTAACGTAGACATAAATGTCGAAATATGATAGTCTGTTTCCATTGAAGGGAGTGTTTTATACCTATGAACTCATATCGTCCAGCTCAATCTTCAAATTATTGGATGGTCACACTCAAACTTCTCATCCTCATACTGGGTCTTTATATCTCTGCCTTAGTCTTAGGTAAAGTTTTTACATGGGTGTTTATCATAACCTTCTTCTTGATACGACTTATTGTTTTAATTGCTGTCTCTTTTATTGTGCTACATTTGTTTCTTAAGTTATTGTTTAAACTGGATTTAGTCCACTTTCTGATGGGTAAACTTTCCACAAGATAATACTTGTTATAAATTAAGCGCCTGAAAAGGGCGTTTTTTTGTTTTATACCTCATGATCTGACCTACCAACGAATACTTTAATCAGAAGGAGGAATGCCAAGTGCGAATTATTATTTTCAAACGCCCCTCGTGGCGCAATATTGCCCTATGGGGAATCCTATTGTTCGTCTTGATCGCTTACCGTGAGAATGCCACATCTGTATTTTCCGGCAAATTGAAGCCAATATACTCTGCTACTGTCACCACCCCCTCGATCGGACTGACCTTTGATATTAGTTGGGGGGAGGAAACAGCAGAACCAATCCTTGATATTCTCAAACAGGAAGGCATCCATGCCACGTTTTTCCTTTCTAGTCCTTGGGCAGATAAACATCAAGAGTTGGTCCAAAGAATGGTGAAAGAAGGACATGAAATCGGATCACATGGCAACCGGCATATTGATCTTAATACCTTGGGAGCACCCGAAATTGAGAAAGAGATTACCACTGCCCAACAAGTGCTTGAACGGATAACTGGTCGTTCAGTCCGCTTAATCCGCGCACCTAACGGTGCTTACAATAATAAAGTTATTGCAACGGCTGATAAGTTAGGATACAGAGTGATCCAATGGAGCGTGGATTCTCTAGACTGGAAACGACCGGGCTCAAGTGCCATTATCAATAACGTACTTAATGGAATAAAATCAGGAAGTGGCGCTAAAGCGGGAGATATCATTTTATTTCATGCCTCAGACTCTGCACCAGATACCCCTCAAGCCTTGCCAACGGTCTTTAAAAGTCTAAAAACCAAAGGGTTCACCTTAATGCCTGTTGGTCAGTTGCTAACACAAGCGAATAGTACGTGGCCACCTGAAAGTAATTTGAAGGAAGAACCGATCGCACCTGCCAAGTGAACTTGCTTAATGCCCTTTCCATGATGAAAACCCTTCCCCCACAACCTCCGGTACCTCAGATATTGCCACAAAAGCCAGTGGATCTTGTTCACGAATGATTTCTTTAATTTGGGACAATTCTGTACGGTTTATCACGCAATATAGTACCTGTTTGGCCTCCCCCGAAAAAGCCCCGGTGGCTTGAAAAAGTGTAACCCCTCGCTCAAGCTTCGCCATGATTTCATCAGCAATTCTCTGTGGGTTCGTTGTTACCACCATCACCGACTTAGAATGACTTAAGCCTTCCTGTACAAGATCAACGACACGGGTAGCAATAAACATGTAGATCATTGCATACATGGCCATTTCTGGTCGAAACAAAATCGCTACCCCAAGGAAAATGACGGCATCAATTCCCAGTAATATTTGTCCCACACTAAAAGGGGTCGTTCTAGCAAGCAGTACCGCTAAAATGTCGGTCCCCCCCAGTGACCCCCTGGAGCGGAATATTATCCCCATGCCTATTCCTGTGAGAACCCCTCCGGATATAGCGGCGAGCAACGTATCGTGAGTCAATACTGGTAGATGCGTTGTCAAAGATAGCGTAGCAGAGAGTACCCCAACACCCACAACACTTAAAATCAAGAAATTTCGTCCTACCAAGCGAAGACCCAGAATGAAGAGTGGAAGATTAAGCAAAAGGACAGCCCAACTCACTTGCCAATGAAATAAGTAATGTAGGATAATAGCGATTCCTGTAACGCCACCATCAGCAATTTGGTTGGGGATAATTAAAGTATTTATACTCACACCAACGATCGTTGATCCGATTACGATGCCAATAAAGTGTTTCAACAATTGTAACGTGAAATAGCCGCGAATACGTCTCCATTGCATTAGAATCCCCCGTTCATACTTACTAAACGAACAAGTTGTTTAACCCGCTACATGTGGATAATGCTTGACAAAGAACTCATTATTGAGTAAAGTATGAAGTGCCTCAGCAAGCGCTCGTAGCTCAGTGGATAGAGTGACGGTTTCCGAAGCCGGTGGTCGCAGGTTCAAATCCCGCCGGGCGCACCAATATGATATTTAAGCCACAACTATGTTGTGGCTTTGTTAATTGCTTAAAAGGAGGGCTGGTGAACTAGATTTCCCAGCCCTCCTTTTAGCATTTCCCTTAATCCAATCGTTAGACTCACACTTCTATAAGTGTAGTGGTACCCCGTTACCCTGCTTCGGTGGGGGTAGAATCCCCCACCGAAGTCTCGATGTTCAACTTTAGTTGAACGAGTTCACTAAAAAAGTTGCAAGCTACGTAATCTCTAACTCTTCCAAGTGTTTCCGTTTGTGGATTTGAACATCAATCAGCTCTTGTTAACTGGGCTATGACAAGCTTGTACACTTCTTCATGGATTTCCTCGATGGTTTTCAAAGAACTGTTATTTATACACATAACCTTATGCCAGTTATATTTATTCGCAATCCGTTCTGCGTTTTTATACGATTTTATAAGATATTGTTCATCCGCTTCATGAATATCTTGCCGCACATCTAATGTTTTATTTGCTCTTTTAGAGATGAGTGCAAAGCTATATTCTGGAGGCATGTCGAGGAAGACTACATAATCTGGAACGGGTAGACCAAAAATATTGTATTCAAAATCATATAACCACTCTATAAATTTACTTCGCTCTGACTCATTATCTATTTTCGCGGCTTGGTGAACCATATTAGAGGTAGTATAACGATCAGCGAGTATAATGCCGCCGTCTTGATAAAACATCTCCCATTCTTTCTTATACGAAGCATATCGATCGACTGCATAAAACGATGAAGCAATATACGGACTTATTGTATCTGGATCTGTTCCAAACTCTCCATTGAGATACATTTTCACTAAAGCGGATGACTCGCTGGCATAATTCGGGAACTCTATTTTCTTAACCATAAACTTCTCTAAACGTAATCTTTGAAAGAGCTTTTCTGTCTGCGTAGCCTTTCCACTGCCATCGCCTGCCTCGATAATAATGAGTTTCCCTTTCATTTATCTTCCTCATCTCACGAAAGAAGTCGGGCAAATCCCGACTTCTTAAATGTTTTTGTTAAGATTATTTCCTTATCTTAAAGGAGATGACAAGCAGCAACATGCCCACTACCAAGTTCCTTTAACTCCGGAACTTGTTCTGCACACACCGCTTTAGCATGGGGACACCTAGTACGGAAATAGCAACCCGAAGGTGGATCGATAGGGCTAGGCACAGTCCCTTGGACAACAATTCTCGTTTTGCTCGCTTCTACCCTAGGATCGGGAATTGGTATAGCCGATAAAAGCGCCTGTGTATAAGGGTGCTTTGGATTTTTATACAATTCAAAACTCTCCGCCAATTCGACGATTCTTCCAAGATACATGACTGCAATTCTGTGTGAAATATGCTTTACCATGGACAGATCATGAGCAATAAACAAATAAGTCAGACCCATTTTTTCTTGCAATTCTTCCAGCATATTAACAATTTGAGCTTGGATTGATACGTCAAGGGCAGAAATTGGTTCATCACAGATAATTAAACGAGGATTTACTGACAACACTCTCGCAATCCCAATGCGCTGCCTCTGTCCTCCAGAAAACTCATGAGGAAAGCGGTTGGCATGCTCAGGGTTCAATCCGATAACATCTAGAAGTTCGCAAATGCGATCCGTTCTCGCCTGTCCAGATGCCAAGTTATGAATATCCAGTCCTTCGCCAACTATATCTCCTACCGTCATCCTAGGGTTGAGAGAAGCATAGGGATCCTGGAAAATCATTTGCATTTTACGCCGTAGGTTGAGCAGATCATCACCTGACGAATTAGTGACCTCTTGTCCTTCAAAGAATATTTGTCCACTAGTAGGCTCATAGAGACGAATTATCGTCCGACCTGCTGTGGACTTACCACAGCCGCTTTCTCCCACTAGACCCAGGGTTTCCCCCTTCTTAATCTTGAAGTTGATGCCATTAACAGCATGTACGACTTTTTTACCTTGACCAAAGAAACCTCCGCCCATGGGAAAATGCTTTACAAGATCTTTGACCTCTAAAATAACTTCTTCTTTATTTAAAGTGATGTCTTCCTTAACTGCCATTGACTAGCCCCTCCCTTCGAAGGCAACTTTAGGAGCCTGAGGATGCTGAAGCCAACAGGCAACGTGATGTCCATCATTAATCGCAGTGTACTCCGGCATTTGTTCTGTGCACAACTTCATGCAGTGTTCACAGCGTGGTGCAAACCTACAGCCCTTGGGGGGATTGAGCAGATCAGGAGGAGTTCCAGGAATAGGAACTAATTTACCCTTTTCACTGGCGTCCAAGCGAGGTATAGACTTTAACAAACCCCAAGTATACGGGTGCTGAGGATTATAATAGATATCATCCACGCTACCTTTTTCTATAATTTTTCCACCATACATCACGAGCACCCTGCTACACAAGTCTGCAACGATGCCAAGGTCATGCGTGATCAAAATGATAGAGGTGTTTATCTTGTTCTTGAGATCTCGCATTAATTCTAAGATCTGTGCTTGAATCGTTACATCAAGCGCAGTAGTAGGCTCATCGGCAATTAGTAGTTTCGGACTGCACGTCAAGGCCATGGCGACCATTACCCTTTGCCTCATTCCACCCGAGAACTGATGAGGATACTGCTTAAGTCTGCTTTCAGGGTTCGAAATGCCAACTAATTCAAGCAGATCTACCGCACGCTTGTTAGCAGCTTGACCAGATAAACCTTCGTGGCGCTTTAACACTTCAGTTAATTGTAAACCTATAGTTAACACCGGGTTAAGAGAGGTCATGGGATCTTGAAAAATCATACCCATTTCCTTGCCTCTAATCGCTTGCATTTCTTTTTCGCTTAAGTTCACTATATCCTTGCCTAAAAAGGTAATACTTCCCCCGACAATCTTCCCAGGCGGTGTAGGAATTAGACGCATTACAGTTTGTACGGTAACGCTTTTGCCACAGCCAGATTCTCCTACTATGCCAATTGCTTCTCCCTGATCAACGTGAAAACTCACTCCGTCTACCGCTTTTACTTCGCCGGCATAGGTAAAGAAGGAGGTTTGTAAATCTTTCACTTCGAGTAAACGTTCCATAATTATCCTCCTCTACTTCCGCATTTTGGGATCGAACGCATCTCGCAAGCCGTCAGCAACAAAGTTGAATGCCAGCATGGTTATTGCAATGGCTGCTGCAGGAAAAAACAAGGCATACGGATACGACGGAATGTTTAACCTACCTTCTGCAGCTAAGGACCCCCAACTAGCAAACGGAGGTTGAATGCCAATCCCGATAAAACTCAAAAAAGCTTCCATAAAAATCGCCATCGGAATAGCCAAGGCAGCCGTGATTATAATGGGACCCAAGGCATTTGGAATTAAGTGTTTAAGCATAAGCCTAGCTGTACTAGCACCTAAGGTACGGGCAGCCAAAACATATTCCTGCTCTCTTAGTGCCAAAATCTGTCCACGTACAATCCTAGCCATTCCCATCCAGTTCACAATTCCCAGCACAATCATGATGATCAGCAAGCCACCCTTGCCGCCTATAACTACCATGAGCAAAATCACATATAACAGATCCGGTACGCTGTAGATAATATCAACAATACGCATCATTATATTATCAACCCTACCGCCAAAATAACCTGAAATCCCGCCGTAAAATACACCGATGCTCAGGTTAATTAAGACAGATACAAAGCCGATGGCTAGTGAAACTCTTCCTCCGTACATTATCCTAGCCATTGTATCACGCCCCAGTGCGTCTGTACCAAAAGGGTGAATCCAGGAGGGTGTAAGATAAGTATTCATTAAATCATTAGTCTTGAAGTTGTAGTCAATGAAAGCTGGGCCTGCAAAAGCGAAGATAATAAGAGCAACCAAAGTAATTAGGCCAGTCATTGCCAGCTTATTCAACTTGAAGCGACGCCAGGCATCTTGCAGCATAGTAGTACTAGGGCGGTTAATATGCTCGGCCGAGATTTGAGAGATTGCGGGTTCAAATAAGTCTTGTGCCAATTTCATATTACTACGCCCCTTTCTGATCAGTGAGTTTGATCCTGGGATCAACGAATGTATAGGCTATATCCACCAACAAGTTAAATACCACTAATAGACTACAGAACAAGAGCGTCATGCCCATAATGGTAGAATAGTCACGGTTAGTAATCGAGGTAACAAAGAATTGACCAATTCCAGGAATTCCAAAAACATATTCTACGACAAAGTTTCCCGTAAGAATATACGCAAAGAAAGGTCCCAAATAGGTAATGACCGGTAATAGCGCGTTGCGCATAGCATGTCTACCTATAATCACATACCCCGGTAAGCCCTTTGACTTGGCTGTACGAATGTAATCCTGACTTAAGACATCTAGCATGCTCGCCCGCATCAAACGGGTAATCTGGGCAATCGGATACGCCCCCAGAGCGAGTGATGGCAAGACTAGATTTCTCCAAGCTCCATCATTCCAACCAACGGGTGGAAACAAGCCAAGCTTGTACCCTAAATAATATTGCAAAAAAGTAGCCATAACGAAACTAGGAACAGAGATACCTATCGTAGCAACAAAGGTTGCCACAGCGTCTGGAGTTTTGTTTTGCCAGAGAGCTGCAATACTACCAAGGATCAGGCCTCCGCCAAGCGCAAAAACCGCAGCTAAAAACCCTATGGTAGCCGTCTTTGGCAATCCAGCCTTAATGAGGTCGTTAACCGATCTCCCTTCATAACGAAAGGTTGGACCAAGATCCAACTGGGCAACATTCACCATATAGTCAATATATTGTTTTGATAGTGGATCGTTCGTGTGGTAACGTTCTTCCAGGTTCTTCAAGACTGCAGGGGGAACTTGTTTTTCACGAGAAAAGGGACCACCGGGAATTGAGTGCATTAGTACAAATGTAAGCGAAACAACTATCCAAAGTACAAGTAACGCGGATGCAATCCGCTTTAGTAAAAATTTTGCCACGTTTATCCCCCTCTCAACAAGGATTATTTATAACGCTCGCTTATTTCCTTGTCAAAATAATATAATCGAACAAATTATATTATATACTGAATACTTATTTAATTAAACCATATTATTTTGGTTATTTTTGGAACATAGTTTCCATTTATACGCAAAAGAAATAGAGGAGGGCTACCT
>DASRMA010000213.1:0-18609 GCA_035648155.1 Desulfosporosinus sp. | reverse complement strand
TGCAAAGTTTACACCTCTTCCTGTGTGATAATTTTATAATTTTGGTTTGTCACCTTTATTTTACCACACCATGGACAGGGGTGTAATTATTTTTGCCAAGAACTTATGTTTGGGGAGTTTTGTTATTTTGTAACAGACTCTATTAATGGTATGGTGGGAATGATCGAGTTAACTTTAATAGAGGATATAACCCAAGAACAACGAGAAAACTTGGAGATTGCTAAGACATGCGCAGATTCTCTGTTGAAAATTATTAATGATATTTTAGATTTCTCTAAAATAGAAGCGGGTAAATTGGTAATAGAAACGATAGGATTTAATCTTCGTGACCTTTTGGACTCGGCTATCAAAGTACATCTTGCAGTAGCTATGAAAAAGAAGCTGAAACTAAGTTGTAATTGTTCCGCATCTCTAACGCAAACTGTGCTAGGCGATCCTAATAGGTTAAAGCAAATCTTAAACAATCTGATAAATAACGCTCTAAAGTTTACGGAACATGGGGGAATTACCCTTTCTGCTCAGATACTAGCTCTGACGGAAGAAAGCATAGAAGTGAAGTTCTCAATTACTGATTCTGGTATTGGCATAACCGAGCAAGAACAAGCTAAGCTTTTTAGGACCTTTAGTCAAGTAGATGGTTCTATCACAAGAAAATACGGCGGGACGGGCTTGGGACTGGTGATTTCTAAGCAACTCGCTCAAATGATGGGTGGAACAATCACGGTGGAAAGCGAGAGCGGAAAAGGAAGTACGTTTAGGTTCACGCTAAAATTCAAACTGGCTGGAGAACTGATCTGCCCAGCCCAAGAATCACCTAACTCCCTCACGACGATGAAGTCCTTGAGAATTCTCATTGTTGAAGATGATAAGGTCAATTTAATGGTTTTAGCTTTAATGCTCAAAGAAAGAGGTCATTATACAGAATCGGCGGAGAATGGCCTGGAAGCCCTATTGTTGCTTGAAAAAAATCACTATGATGTAATTTTCATGGATATTCAGATGCCAATTATGGATGGGATCGAGGCAACCACTAAAATTCGAGAGCGAGAAGGTAAGTGTCGGCATACTCCAATCATAGCTATAACAGCGTATGCACTTGTTGGAGATAGAGAAAAGTTTCTGTCCTATGGAATGGATGAGTATATACCCAAACCAATCAACATGGGCGAATTGATCCGGATACTAGAAGAAGTGGTAAATCGTAGACCCTTGGAGAACAAACTCTGCCCTGATCTTGATCAGGAAGTCATGAGTAGTGAATCTGGGAAAGTATTAAATAATAAGGCTGAGGGAGGCCCGGCATGTGATAAACACTCCATTCACCAACAAATCTGCGAGGATATTGAGGAGCTTAGCATCGCCTTAACTTATAAGGATATGATCTTCATTGAAGACAAAGCCCATAAAATTAAAAATAGCTGTAATCTGATTGAAGCGGATGAATTAAAAACTCTAGCCTTTAAAATTGAACTTGCTGCTAGGCGCGAAAACTATGAACAAGCGAGTAAATACACTCAACGTCTCAAACAAGAAATCGAAATTTATATGCTCTGGAATTAATGAAATGAAGGAGGAAATAAATAATGAAACTATTAATAGCGGAAGATGATTTAGCCAGTCGGAGGTTCTTGTCAAAATTCCTTACTCAATACGGAGAAGTAGATATGGTTGTGGATGGATTAGAAGCACTGGATGCGTACTTGATTTCTATCAAGGAAAATAGCCCTTATGACTTGATTTGTCTTGATATCATGATGCCTAAAGTGGATGGAGTAAAAGTACTTAAGGCAATTAGAGAGTATGAAGCAAAGCAAGGTGTATCCCCTGAACGGCGTGTCAAGGTTATTATGACTACTGCCTTGGCGGAAACTGATTATGTTAATCAGGCATTTGAAATTGGATGTGAAGCCTATGCTGCGAAGCCAATTGACACTAATAAGTTCCTAGAGGTTATGAAGAAACTTGGGCTTATAGACAAATAGAGATCAATGAGGTGACACTATGCCAAAAAAGAGGAAGCTGGTTTCCCTGTGCGATGTCGGAACTATTCTTGCGGAGGACGTAGTAACCTATCAGGGCATTATTCTTGTTGCCAAGGATTCAGTGATGAATCAATATATCCTGGGCCGTTTGCTGGATATGGGGATTTTGTATATTTGGACCTATTCTTCGCAGTTATTAGAAACCTATTAAGCTGGCTGTCCTTTCTCACCATGAGAGAGTCGACGGATTGTTTGGCTATTCTTTAACGAGGATTTTAGTGATCTCTGCAATATATAATGTATGATAATCGACATTAGGATACCATTTTTCGTTTAGTTCTGACATAATGAAGCACTCGGGTTTCAATTCTTGTGCATAAAGTTTCTTACAGAGCATGGCCGTCGTTGCTTCTTCAAAATACGGCGTATCATCAGTATGGAGAATTGTCAACTTGGATTTTTTGATTTTATCTTCATCTCTGCCAGACTTTGATCCAAGGTAACTTAAGGTGGTTTTAAAGCTGTTATCAAGAAAAGTCAGTGAAAACGTTTCGGAGTTATCCACAAACTCCTTGGTGTAGCGTTGTGGTCGGATACCAATGTAGGCAACATTTACCCCCCACATAACACCAAAGCCGCCCCAAGAGGCAGTCATTGTGTTAACCTTTCCATCCCTTTCGGCAGTAATAAGCATCCAGTCTTTACCTATTAATTTAAACGGACTTTGTTCAAAAAGTTCTGGCTTGATTTCAATAAATTTAGACATAACATCATTATCTCCTTTAGTTTTGCATTTTCGAATTGACACATTCCTTATATTGTATGCAGTTAGTTCCTAAGTATGGCTTTAGTTAACCTCTCATTATTCTGCTTGGATTAAAGCTATGCAGGATGTATTGCAACTCTATACTGATACTTTATCACAAAATGAAAAAATAAATTCAGTGAATGGCAAATTCATGATCAACTGAAGTAAACGCTATGTCGATCATTGTCAATAACTGAAGGTTTTATTAATATTGTGTCGAATATTTTATTAATATTGTGTCGAATATAATGAAGAAGTATAGGTTCACTCAACTGGCAATAGATAGTATGGCCAAGAAACTTGTGGAAATGGCACAAAGCTAAGCTGGGGGTATCTTTCATTTGATGTTGAACACAAAAGAGTGCTCTTTTATGCTATAATTGTAAAAACAAAATAGTATCTGTTAGATGACATAGGGGAGGGTCAATCATTTGAAAATGACTGGAGCAGAGGCAATTATACAATCTCTGAGGAATGAAGAAGTCGATGTGGTTTTTGGCTACCCCGGTGGGGCGGTGTTATCGCTGTATGATGCTTTATACAAAGCGAATTTTAATCATATTTTAACAAAGCATGAACAAGGATCGGTCCATGCAGCGGATGGCTATGCTCGGGCTACTGGGAAAGTGGGGGTTGTCATTGCTACTTCCGGCCCAGGGGCAACTAACCTGGTGACTGGAATTGCTACAGCCTATATGGATTCCATTCCTTTAGTAGCTATTACGGGTCAAGTCTCCGTGCCAATGATTGGAAGAGATTCTTTCCAAGAGGCAGACATTCGCGGTATCACGACTCCTATTACCAAACATAACTATTTGGTGAAGAAGGTTGAGGATTTACCTGGGGCGCTTAAAGAAGCGTTTTATATTGCACGCACAGGTAGGCCAGGGCCTGTAGTCGTTGATATAGCTAAAGATGTCTTTGTCGCTCTCATCGATTATCAATACCCTAAAGAGGTTAAGTTGCGGGGGTATCATCCTTTATTTGAAGGAGATTTAGAGACGATTGATAAGGTCTTCGAGGAATTAAGATTAGCCCATAATCCTCTTATTTTTGTCGGAGGCGGTGTGAATCTGTCCGATTCGTCAGAGGCGTTAAAGGTTCTAATTGAACAGACTGGGTTTCCAGTGATTTCAAGTTTAATGGGTTTGGGCTGCGTCCCCTTTGATAATCCCCAGTACTTAGGCATGGTAGGGATGCATGGGTCGTATGCAGCTAATATGGCCACGACAGAATGTGATTTGTTGTTAGGAATCGGAGTTCGTTTTGATGATAGAGTCACTGGGCCTACATGCGAATTTGCTCCTAAGGCCAAAATCATTCACTTCGATATAGATCCTGCAGAAATCAACAAAAACGTGATCGCCAACCTGCGCGTTCTCGGAGACATGAAATGGTCAATACCGGCTCTAGTGCAACGGGTTGAGCAAGTCTCAGAGGAGTTAAAAAAACAGGTTCGTGCTTGGACAGAAAAAGTCCGTTTCTGGCAACGAGAAAAGCCGTTGTTTTACAAGCGAGATACTGATAATGTCATGCCTCAGGCGGTGATTGAGAAAGTCAGTCAGCTGACTCAAGGGGAGGCTGTGATTGTTACCGATGTAGGACAACATCAGATGTGGGTTGCCCAAAACTACGGTTTTAAAAATCCACGCTCTTTCCTCACCTCAGGTGGGCTGGGGACGATGGGCTATGGTCTCCCGGCTGCTCTAGGAGCGCAATGTGGGTTACCTGATCGGAAGGTTATCTTGTTTGTGGGGGACGGCGGAATCATGATGAATTGCCAGGAGCTGGCAACGGTGGCGGATTATCAGTTTCCAGTTAAAATACTGATCCTTAATAACCAGTCTTTAGGTATGGTTGCCCAGTGGCAAAGGCTGTTTTACGGTGGGCGTTATTCACACACAAGTCTCAAAGGAGGACACACTGATTTTGTGAAATTGGCCGAAGCTATGGGTGTGACAGGCTTAAGAGTAAAGAAACCAGAGGAGCTTGACAGGGTACTTGAACAAGCTTTGGCAACTCCTGGTCCTGTCGTTGTGGATATTCAGATTCCAGAAACAATGGATGCCTTGCCTATGGTTCCCTCAGGCGCACGGCTGGATCAGATGATTTTTGGGGAGGTAGATGAATGAAACATACACTCGCCGTTTTAGTTGAGAATAAGCCGGGCGTTTTAACCCATATTTCTGGACTGATTAGTCGTCGGGCTTTTAATATTGAAAGTATCGCAGCCGGGTACACGGAGGAGCCTGATACAACCAGGATTACCATTGTGGTTGAGGGAAATGAGATGGAGCAGGAACAAGTTGTTAACCAATTGTCAAAGTTAGTGGATGTCATTAAAATTTGTGACCTTACTGCGGTTGAGTCAATTCATCGCGAGTTAGCCTTGATTAAGGTCAATGCAAGTGTCAATACACGGTCGGATATTATTAACATAGTTGAAATTTTTCGGGCAAACATTGTCGATGTTAGTAGGGAAACGATGGTTATTGAACTTTCCGGTGATGCAACCAAGATAGATGCCTTGTGTCAAGTACTGGAAGAAGATCATGGTATTATTGAAATTGCACGAACGGGTAAGATTGCTCTTTCCCGGGGGCCAATTCCTGCAAAAGCTTAATGATAGGGTAAATAGGGTAATTTAATCGTACTAAAAGAGGAGGCTTACAGCACTATATAGCTGTAAGCCTCTTTATGTGCACCTATGGATTACCAATGTAGATTAAGGCCGAAGACTGGCTGAGCATGAAGATGTCTTTCTAGGGAGGCAGGGAAAAAATAATCGAGGTTGAAGAACTGACCAAAGTTTATCACGAAGGAAGAGGCATAAGGAACATTAGCTTTCAGGTCAAACCTGGTACAGCCTTCGGATTTCTTGGCCCGAATGGAGCAGGGAAGACCACAACCATTCGTCTTATAATGGGACTTCTAAAGTCTGATTCTGGCCGAGTGACGATCAATGAGTATGATTGCTGGAAAAATAAGACAGAAGTAAAGAAGATCGTGAGTTACCTTCCGGGTGAACTGCATTTTACAGAGAACTTAATAGGAGCATTGCAGCCCAGATCCCTTTACTCTGGAGAATCACTTATAATAATTATAGATACCGCGGAAAACAGCAGCGGCAACGTTTTTCTGGAATGTGGGGTTCTGTAACCTAGCTCCTTCATAAGGACTAGAAATAAAACCGGCTTCCAGCAAAATCGAAGGCATGGTCGTATTGCATAAAACATAAAAGCCTGCTGTTTTAACGCCGCGATTCTTTGATTTAACTGTGTCTATAACAGCGGACTGGATGCTGTTGGCAAGTTTTAAGCTCTCAGCTTGTTTTGGACTAGTTTTGGAATAGAATGTTGAAGTGCCCTGAACAGCGGAGTTACTAAACGCATCATTATGGATGGAAATGAATAAATCAGGCAGACTTTTGTTGGCTAACGCAACACGGGCTTTAAGGTCATCAATTTCTGTATAAATACTGGCTGGAGAGATGTCTGAATCTCGGGTTAAGAGAACGTGGGCACCGGCTTGAGTTAAGATATCATTTAAGGCAAGTGCTATAGACAGATTGTTAGCTTTCTCACGAGTCTGGTTAGGTCCGATCGCTCCTGTATCCGGTCCGCCATGGCCAGGATCTACCATAATTGTCTTACCTGCTAAGGCGTTCTCCGGTATTCCCAGGAAGGGATTAACGAGAACCTCAGTGGACGGATCATAGGTTGTAGGCACAGGGGGCAGAATGATAGGAGGAGGGGTTATGACGCCTACTTCCGGTGAGGGATCAGCTGGCTGAGGTTTTAGCTCAGGTTTCGGCTCAGGTTTCGGCTCAGGCTTTTTGATTCCTGAGGGGAGGGAAGGGAAGTCTTTAAGATTATCTTTATAGCTCGAGGTTTTTTTCCCCTCTATAATGTTTTGAGAATTAGAACTAATAATTGCCGTTCCACCCAGTATATAGGCTGTGCCATTAATACTTGAATCAAAGGCGGTCGAAGAATTGACGTTATACGTTGTGGCAGGTCTAACATAGTCAGCAGAAATCCAACCTGTTTTGGATTGATAGGTTGTTTTATACCATTGGTCTTGCTTTTGGGCAAGATCAACCGCCGTGTCCTTCGGAATCGTGAGCAACACTTTTCCGGTTGATGTAGCGGTATCTCTAAGATTTAAGCCACCTAATGCAGTAATTATTCCTTTGGTAAGGGTGGCATCGTCATTTGTGCTCTTAGCTGGCGGCTCGATTTTCATATGTTCACGCATGAAGGTATAGACGGAAGGTGGAATGTCGTTCTTTTCAGTCAGCAAAAGGGGGGCCTTGAGCTTTGAAGCAAGTACCGTGCCAGCTACTGCATCGGGAAAGGTGATGCCTGATGCTAAGAAAAGATCATTGGATTCATAAGTGTCTTTCATATAGGAGAGTACTTTGGCATTTGTTCCGTATCGGTCAACACCTGCTAAACGAGTTTCAATCTTGAATTTGTTTTTGGTCAACTCGGCAGTAGGGATAACAGCTTCTCCACCGATTACAATCAAATGCTTAGGTCCAGCCTTTTTATAGTATTCGATCACGGAATTAGGAAGAGTTGTCGAGGTTAGAACTATGGGGATCTGTTTAATCCCTGCAAAGGTAGCAGCAGATAAGGCATCTGGAAAATTATCTCCGTTAGCTAGGATGAGTGATTCACTTGATAAACGGTTGGCAAGAAGGATGGACGTTTCATAGCGATCCACTCCGCCAATACGTTCCCATTCTATATGTAATTCATCAAGTTCTTTTTCAATAGGAAGTTGCAAACAAGCCGTTCCACCTAAAAGGACAATTTTTTGAGGTTTTAAGCGATTCAGCTCGGAGATAACTCGTCGGTCAATTGAGTCTCCTTTTGTAAGAAGAATTGGAGCATTTAAGCTTACTGCAAAAGGGGTTGAAGCTATTGCATCTGGGTAATCGGAGTTTTCACACAAAATAACAGTTTGGGCTGAGTCCCAGCCTTTTTGAGATATTTTAATAGCCGTTTCTACTCTGTCTTGACCAGAAAGGCGTTCTGCTGGGAAAGCTAATGGGCTAGCATGTGTTATTAATGGCATGCTCAATACTAAAGCAAGTGATGTGATTACCGCGAATAAAATCTTCTTCACAAGTTCCATCCTTTCTCCTATTAATATAAGAAAATTATACCATAAAAACCATACTGTTTGATAAAATTATATGAAATAATACCTATCCGTTGTGTTATTTAATTAAACAATGCGCAGAATAGTTCAATAAGGTCTAATGTAGTGGTTTTGATAGCTATTGAAACCGCTCATTGACTAAAAATATGGTATGATGATATTAATTCGGAGATTAGAGTGAAGGTGGTTACGTATGTTTAAAATTACTGAGGATTGCCTCGAAAATAAGCCTATGCCAGATTATTTCTCTTCAGAGGCGAAGAAGGGTACAGTGGATTTCGACGAGCTCATCAAGAAGTTTGAGGCTGAACCACAGTATATATTTCGGATGAGAGATCAAGATCTAGAAGTCTTATATATTGGTTACTCGGATGATTGCAATAGACCGAGTGGTTTTGATCCGTTAGATATGTATGGAGAGTATTATGGTTGCATGGATATTCAATATCGAAATGCCAAAGGTGAGTATGAGAGACTATAGTGAGGCCATGCATCCAACAAAACTAAACTATAAAATGCCGGCAGAATGGGTGAAGCACTCGTGCACCTATATTTCTTGGCCGGTTCAGTCGTCTATGTGTTTTCCTGAGGACTATGACGCGGTTTGCCTTGGTTATGTTGAAATTATCCGGGCTATCGCTGAATTTGAACCTGTGACGGTTGTAGCGAATCCCGCTGATGTGGAGAAGCTCTCTAGTATTTTTAAGAACGACCGGGTTAAAGTTATGGTCATCTACCATAATGATGCTTGGCTACGGGATAATGGGCCGACGTTTCTAATCCATGATACAGGCGGAGTAGCAGGAGTCAATTGGCAGTTCAATGCTTGGGGGGAGAAATATGCGCCGTGGGATTTAGATAATCAGGTTGCGACTCAACTTCTCGACACTGTCGGGGTGAGACGCTTTGATGCTTCAATTGTAATGGAAGGGGGTTCCCTCCATGTGGACGGGGAGGGAACGCTTCTCACTACGGAGCAATGTCTCCTAAATCCCAATCGAAATCCGAACTTAACGAGAGGACAAATTGAAGCTGAGTTGAAAAAGTTCTTAAATATCCGGAAAGTCATTTGGCTGAAAAATGGGTTAGATGGTGATGAGACAGATGGGCATGTGGACAATATTGCCTGTTTCATAGCTCCGGGGAAAATACTGATCCAAGTCTGTGACGATCCTGACGACGAAAATTATGTGATCACTCAAGAGAACTTAAGGATATTAGGCACAGAGTCCGATGCTCTAGGAAGAAAATTCGAGCTAATACCTATCCAACAGCCTCCCAAGTTGTGCGATAAAGAAACTGATATTCGCTATACCTTAAGTTACCTGAACTTCTATTTTGTCAATGGTGGACTAATTTTACCAATATTCGGGGGTAAAGCGGCAGAAACTGACCGCTTAGCTATACAGGTGTTGGGTAAACTCTTTTCAGAAAGACGGATTCGCACGGTAAATGGCATGGCAATTATCCGGGAGGGCGGCAATGTGCATTGCACGACCCAGCAAATGCCGGAGGGTGTTGTATGAGAAAAGTAAAAGTGGCGGCTACGCAGATGAGTTGTTCTAGAAGTATCCCTGAGAACATTGGGAAAGCGGACCTATTGGTTAGGGAGGCAGCAAATAAGGGCGCTCAAATCATTTTGCTACAAGAGCTGTTTGAGACCCCATACTTCTGTCAAAAGGAGAAATCTGACTATTATGTCTATGCGATGGAATTGGAACAGAATAAAGCCGTTCAGCATTTTAGACAAGTGGCAAAAGAGCTGCAGGTGGTGTTGCCAATCAGCTTCTATGAGAAAAAGAATCAAGCCCGCTACAACACTTTAGCCGTCATTGATGCCGATGGAGAAGTGCTGGGGAAATATCGCAAGAGTCATATACCAGCTGGACCAGGATATGAAGAAAAATTTTATTTTAACCCAGGAGACACGGGCTTCAAGGTCTGGAATACCCGCTATGCCAAAATTGGGGTCGGGGTATGCTGGGATCAATGGTATCCTGAGGCTGCACGGTGTATGGCTTTAATGGGTGCGGAATTGCTTTTTTATCCGACAGCTATTGGCTCAGAGCCCGAGGATGGATCCATGGATTCCAAGGATCATTGGCAGGCCTGTATGATCGGGCATGCGGCAGCAAACCTGATTCCAGTGGTGGCCTCAAACAGGATCGGGGTTGAGGAAGATGAAGAGTCAAGCATTACCTTTTATGGCTCTTCCTTCATTGCTGGGTCGCAAGGTAACAAGTTGGCAGAGGCTAACCGGACAGAACAAGCGGTCTTAGTGGCTGAATTTGATTTGGACCAGCTTGAGATGCAGAGACTCGAGTGGGGGATCTTTCGGGATCGCCGGCCTGACTTATATGGCTTAATCTCATCCTATGATGGAGAGTTAACCATTAAGGGAACTTATTAATCTTTAGTTGAACGAGTTCACATTAGATATAAAATGATGACTGTTGAATTCGGTTAGTTTGGTGATACTAGAAGTAAGGCCAGTTTAGTGAAATAAGTGATGAGAAAGGTTGGGCTTACTATGGAAGAAGTCATCAAATTCTTGAATGAGAACAGATTGGGAAATTTAGCAACGGTGGAAAATGGGGAACCTAGAGTGCGACCTTGGGGTTTTGTATTTGAAGAAGGTAGGAAATTCTTCTTCTGCACTGCTAATACAAAGGATATCTATAAACAGTTAAAGACCACCCCTTTCGTAGAATTTGTAACTACTTCAAGTGACAGGGCATGGGTAAGGTTACGTGGAGAAATTGCATTTTGTGATGATTTGAAGGTTAAGGAGAAGGCTCTTAAGACTGTGTCATGGGTAGAATCACTCTACAAGACTGCCGATAATCCGATCTTTGAGGTTTTCTACATTGAACATGGATCGGCTATGATGGATGATTTTACAGGACAGCCCTGCAAGAACTTTAAATTTTAATTAATACTAATTTTTTTCCACAATAACATGTATTACTAGGGAGCCTTTTACCACGTTTGCGTGTGTGAAAGACTCTCTAATTGTTAATTCTTCTATGCGCAAAATAGCTACATAAAAGCCTCTATTAAGAACTATTTTCTAATAATGGAGTTCATCATCTTTGCCTTAATTTTGTGAATGTGACAAGTTTTATTCATGATTCTGGTGCAGAGTGCGCCACAATCATCGAAAGAGGGGAATTCGGAGGAGGGTTTATTAAAGCCTTTGGGAATCTCAAGGAGCAATTAAATATGCGACGCAACTATGTTTCTTCCGAAGAAAGCCTTGAAGGAAAGGTTTTCGTACAGTTTATCGCGCTAATTTATCTATCTTAGGCATAGGAAAGAAAATAACAAGTCAAAGAGGCCATGGATATTTTGCGTCAGACAAGGAGGCATGTTCACCTCATAGCGGGCTATTAGGTGAACATGCCGACGCAGTATGACAAGAAATAGACTGGCATACTGACTAGTTATTTTTTTGAATGTGCCTTATATCCAAAAGGCCATGAGCGATCATAGTTTATTCAAAAAGTTCACAATGCAGAGGTTGTTTGATAAACTTGATGTCGGGAATGCAAGATTAAAGTGTAGTTGTGTGCCGGATCAAGGAGGATTAGTAAAAGATATGTCGAATAATAGACAATGCGTTGTAGTGAGTCTAAACCGAAAAGTTTTGAGGGGTGCATGAAATGAGTAAATTACATACTTCTAAGTCTACTATTCATTATGGGATACGAATAAAATTGCAATTGGGATTTTTAGTGGTCTTGCTATTAACTGTGTTAGTGGGAGCGGTAGGTTATTATGGCGTTGTTAAGATCAACCAGAGTGCGGAAGACCTTGGTGGACATTGGTTGAAGGGTACGACTGCCTTAGCTCAAGTGGTTGAGGACACTGAAGATACTCGACGCACTGTTCTGTTAGGTTTTACGATGCGTGCCAATGCAGTAGAATACCAGAACCTTAAAACCCGTTACAGGGGTTATAAACTTAAATGGGAGAATAATTTCACCACCTATGAAAACTATGTAACCTCTACGGAGGAAAAAGCAAGAAACGAAACAATGCGAAAATCATTTGCTGCCTATATAGTCGATGCAGATCTGGTTTGGAAATTGCTAGAAGAAGGAAAGGAAGTCGAAGCACGACCAATATTAATTCAAAGGAGCCAATTAAGTTTTGATCTGCTGCTTAAGGATATGGAAGAGCAGATGAAGTTTATGGCTATAGGAGGCAACAAAGCCGTTGTTGATGCTGTTGCTACTCATAGTACTGTGTTGAGACTGTTGATAATTTTTGTGGCCATAGCCGTGATCGGAGGCACAGTATTAGCGCTTATGTTGGCCCGACATATCAGCAAGCCTCTTGCAGCGGTGACCAAGGTGGCTCAGGCTGTAGCAGAAGGGGATTTGAACGTTCAAATGCCGAAAATTAAAAATAGAGATGAAATAGGGGTTTTAGCTACAGCTGTCACTGAGATGGTGCGATCGTTGCGAGAAGTGATCAGTGAAGTTCTTGTTCAAGCAGAAAGTGTTGCGGCAACCAGCCAAGAATTATCAGCTGCAGCAGAGGAAGCAACCGCTAGTAGTGAACAAGTGTCTGAAACGTTAACTCAGCTTGCGGCTGGTGCAACGGACCAAGCCATCTCCGTCGGGGATACTAGTAGTGTCATTGAACAGCTTGCAGCAAGCGCCCAGCAGGTCGCGGAGAATGCAGAGGTAGTTAGTCAAAGTAGTGATAGGGCTGCTCAGGCTGCAGAATTGGGAGCAGTACAAGCAGAAAATGCTGTGCATAAAATTGAACAAATCAGAGATGTGTCAGTTCAAACGGCCGAAGCCATCTTTAGGCTGGGAGATCAATCCAAACAGATTGGTCAGATTGTGGATGTGATTAAAGGAATTGCCGATCAAACCAATTTATTGGCCTTAAATGCGGCAATTGAGGCTGCACGCGCGGGAGAACAGGGGAGAGGCTTTGCCGTTGTCGCAGAAGAGGTTCGTAAGTTGGCTGAACAATCCTCGATGTCGGCAACACAGATCTCAAGCCTCATTGGCAATATTCAACGTGAGACGGAACGTGCCATCCAAGTGACGGAAAAAGGTAAGGGGGAAGTGGAAGGGGGAGTCGAAGCGGTTAATTTAGCCGGAAATTCCTTCCGAACTATTGTAGCGGAGGTTAACCTCGTCGTTGATCAAATTCAACTCGTCACAGCTGCTTCACAGCAAATGGCCATAGGAACAACCCAAGCCGTTAAGTCTGTGGAGAGCATTGGTGTGATCGTGGAACAAAGTGCAGCCAGTGCTGAAGAAGTTTCTGCTGCATCGGAGGAACAAGCTGCTACGATGGTATCGGTCAGTCAATCCGCAGAGGCTTTGGCCAAACTTGGGGAAAGCCTCATGACTGCTGTAGCCAGATTTAAGGTATAGCCCAACCTAGGCTAGCCTAGCAATTATCATAACAAAATGCACTCATGTAGAGTGCATTTTGTTATGAGAGGATCAGATTACTGAAGTTTTGATGTTGATCTTTAGCTGAACGTCTCAAGTTAAATCAAAAATTTTTCTCAGTTCCTGTTCTGATAACTTGGAGAGCATAGTTTCGCCCGGCTGAATCACGGTATCAATGAGCGCTTTTTTCTTAGCTTGCAGAGCATTAATCTTCTCTTCAACCGTTCCTTGGGTAATAAGCTTGATCACCTGCACGGCGTTTTTTTGGCCGATACGGTGCGCACGATCGGTCGCTTGATCTTCAACAGCGGGGTTCCACCAGGGATCGTAGTGAATAACCATGTCGGCACCGGTCAGGTTTAGTCCCGTGCCGCCTGCTTTTAAAGAGATCAGGAATACTTTTCCAGTCCCTTCATTGAAGGAATTAGCCATTTTCAAGCGGTCTATAGCTTTTGTGGAACCTGAAAGATAGAAATGCTCTATTCCCTCGGAGGTTAGATGCTGTTGGATGATGTCCAGCATCGTTGTAAACTGGGAGAAAAGCAGAATACGGTGACCGCTATCAAGAGCGTCTGTAAGGATTTCCTGTAAGAGTAACATTTTCCCGCTCTCTCCGGTGTAATTTTCCAAGAACATGCCCGGGTGACAGCAGATTTGCCTAAGTCTAGTCAGCGCAGCGAGAATTTTCATGTGGCTTTTGTTATAACCCACCGTTACGATTTCCTGGGCTATTTTCCCTTTGGCTTCCTGCAAATAGGCTAAGTATAATTTTTTCTGGTCTTCCGTTAAGGGAGCACTAAGTAGGGTTTCAATCTTGTCAGGTAATTCTTTTAAAACATCTTTCTTCAACCGTCGTAAAATGAAGGGGTTAGCATGACGACTTAATTCCGCAAGTGGTTTAGAATCCTCACCTTTGATGATTGGAATTTCGTATTTTTTGCGAAACTCCTGATAAGTGAGGAGATATCCCGGCATTATAAAATTAAAGAGGGACCAAAGCTCGGAAAGCGAGTTTTCGATTGGCGTTCCTGTCAGTGCAAAATAGCCCTTGGCTTGAATCTGTTGGACAGATTTTGCATTTAGGGTTTGCGGGTTTTTGGTGTGTTGTGCCTCATCTAAAAAACAATAGGAAAACTTAAACTTGGCAAATATATCGATGTCTCGCCTCAGTATGGGGTAGGAAGTGACTACTAGGTCCCATTGTTCTTCCATATCGGATAATTGAGTATGTCGTTCCTGAGGGGAGCCTTCAACTACGAGAACTTGCAGGGTGGGGGTGAATTTCTTAGCTTCTTCTTGCCAGTTATAGATCAATGACGTGGGGGCAATGACCAGCGCTGGTCCGGAGGCATTTGGTTTTTCCGATAAAATAAAGGAAAGGACCTGTAAGGTCTTGCCCAACCCCATATCATCGGCTAAAATGCCCCCTAGACCAAACGAAGCCAAAGTTTTTAGCCATTTAAAGCCAGTCTTCTGATAATCCCTTAACACATGTTGCAACTCTGCGGGAATTTCAAATTCCCCGTCTTGGGGTTCGAGGATACTTTGGACTAATTGCTTGAAGGCTTTATCGCGATGCACCCCTGGCAGGTTAGACTGACGCAGAAAGCTGTCAATATACATTGCTCGGTATTTGGGTAGATTAAGTAGTTTAGTGTTCAGATCATCTGCGTCAAGATTCAAATAGTCTAGAAGTTGAGCAACAGACGTTAATTCGGTCTGGTTTAGATCAAGGAAAGAACCGTCCCGTAAGCGATGGTATTTCTTCTTTAGTTGGAGGGAATGAAAAATACCCGACAATTCGTCTTGTTCAATATCATTGTATTGGAAGGAAACCTCTAAGATGTTCAAGGTTTCGTCTAAACGTACCTGGCCACAAAACGTGGTAGAGGTTCTGACTTTGACTTTGAATTGATCGGAGTAGTATAGTTCGGCAAGGAGCCTTAGCTGAGGGAGCCAGGTTACTGTAAATTCAAAGATTTTATCGTCGTCTTCAAGGTGGATTTGACCTTTGGAAACAATAAAGTCAGCTTGTTCAAGGATGCTGAGGATTTTTCGCTCCTGGTCAACAGAGCGGATGAGGATCACAGTGCTATCCGCTGAATTATTGAGGGCTTCTCGGGTAGAAGCAAAGGGATTAATAACAGTAGCACCATAGTGAAATTCCACACAGGCAGTGATTCCCATATCATTAGCACGATCAAAATAGATACTTGCTTGTAAAGGTTCCTGGTTGAACTTGTCCTCTAGTGTGGATTCGATAGACACCTGGCCTAGTTTCCCCAGTAAAGGCAGAGCTTCCGAAGCGAAAAACTCCTTCTGTGCCGCCGGAATGAGAAGATTGCTCGTGGATGCTTTGCGGAGTGCTCGCAAAATGGGGGGGAGAAGGTCTTTTTGGTTAGGGGAAGTCAGATGAATTTTTTGTCGGTAGGAGTAGTAACTGCCATCTGGTGTAAGCTGGAGGGGAACTTCGTCACTTTCTAGTGCTAATGTAAGGTTTAGACCTTGTGCTTGTAGGGAAAACTCTATGGGTAGACCTTCACGTATAATTTGGGTGGTAACTAAGGGTGCGGAGCTGATGCCCCAATGAAATACTTTGTCTCCTAAGGAGTCCAGAAATTTAGTTAGGTAATACCCACTTAGAGGCAAAGACTTTTGGCATAGAAGAGTCGAGGAATAGAAAGGACCTTGCATTTCCGTTAAGGCTGTATGCTGGTCAAACATTTCCAGGAGCATGGCGATGAGTGCTCGATCCTCTTGCTTAAAGGATTGGCACGAGGGTTCAAACGTAAACTGTTTGCCAAATTCTAGTGATCGACCTGTCTTTATAGAAGAGATGAATTGTTCTATGTCCTTGACCACATACAAGCGCTGTAGACCTAGCTTGAGTTGCATATGGGCAGAAACTCGGCGGTCAGGAATGATTTGGAGTTCCACCTCCAGGGTTACCTCTTCTTGGGGTATTTCTTGGTAGTGATTAGAAAATATCTCCAAGAGATCTTCAGTGGCGCGGTTAGGGACTATGGGATCAAGCCAGGCCGTGGGTAATTTCTGCTGGGCTGCTTTTAATACCGCGATGACATGTTTACATGCGCCTGGATAGTCTGTAAAGGCTGGACAACTACAACGGTAGGAACGAAGAGTGCTATCTTGCTCAAAAGTTACCTGCACGGCATAACGCAACCCCCCTATGACATTAGCGTTCACCAGGCCTTTTTCAGGCGAAAAGATGAAATTTCTGACTCTTCCGGCGGTGTAATAGGAAAAACCTTTTTTATATTCGAGGCCATTATTGGCAAGGTCTAGAATTTGTTGTTCAGAAATATTAAAGCGAGGCATGAAATACTCCTTTTGTTGGCATTATTCTATAAAAGTTATCTAATAATAATATCATAGTTGAGGGTTGTTAGTCTATTTCAACGCGTGAAGATGTAATAAATGTTTAAAGGGTTGTATGATGTATTAGCGGTGGATAGCAGGAAAACTGACTATATATGTAGAAGTGATACCTAGGTTATTAAAGAAGAGCAAATTAATAATACTTAACAGGGGGTATGTTCCATGCTTATTACTTGCGATAACAACATGCAAATGGGCTATATTTATTTGATGCCTAATGAGACTACCGCTGAGTACACCCTCGAGAAAAGTGATATCGGACTATATTATGATGTTAACAGTCTTAGCATCCCAAGGATCAAATGGCATAGCATGGGTCAGAGTTTAAGTCAAATGCGTTTGTCGATCAAGACGTATAGTGAGGCTGTCGATAACGCCTTTAATTGTGAGTATTGGAATGATCTGGATAATGAAGGATATATGATAGGAATAGAACTTTATCTAACGGAAGAAATACTTTTGCCATTAGTAGCACATCAAGCTTTCAAACTTTACGATATACGTTGGCGTAACCGAGATTTCAGAGTCCTTACCTTGGATGCGTATCATGATGTTCTCAATAAAAATAATATTATATATCCCTTAACCTCAGAAAAAGACGTCTTTGTCATAATAGCCATTGATCCATTATCCCAGGTAGGAAGGGTTATGGCGCTGATCTCGGCAAGAGATGATATATATCCGATAGATTATTTACAGAAACCGTTGTTTATGTTAGCTAATTCAAGTCGCTCTTCCAGTAAGATTTAAATTCAAGAGAGTCTAGGTCACGGCAATTGTAGCCGTGACCTAGACTCTCTTAATGGATATTAATGATTCTCCGTTCCCGTGACAGGCTCTTAACCTAAACTTTACTCGACGATAATATCACGTTAACAAAGATCATATATAATGAATCAACGGGTAGTATAATGTATTAACAAAAAATAATGAGGTGTTAAAATGGAACTGTTGGTTGATTTACACACCCACACCATTGCCAGCGGACATGCGTACAGTACTTTTACAGAAAATGCACTTGCAGCTTCACAAAGAGGACTTAAATTATTGGGAATGACAGATCACGGCCCAAGTATGCCTGGGGCTCCTCATCTTTTTCATTTTGAAAACTTATCAATTCTTCCTGATGAGCTATATGGTGTAAACATTTTACCTGGAGTTGAAGCTAATATCACAAACTATGAAGGTAAATTAGATATGCCATTGAAATATTTAAGTTGTCTAAAGCTTATTCTTGTCGGGCTACATCCGGTCTGCTATCCCGGTGGGACATGTGAACAAAACACTCAAGCATATATAAATGCAATGGAAAATCCCTATACAGATATGATGGTTCATCCAGGACGACCGGATTTCGAGATGGATCTTGAAAAGATCGCCCATGCTTCTGCCCTTTTGAATATCCCTGTCGAGGTTAATAACAGTTCACTTTCAACAATTAGAGAAAAGAGTGCAGCTCGTGAAAATTGCAGGTCTATTGCCCGCTACATGGCAAAGTATAAAGGTCCTGTAATCTTAGGAAGTGATGCTCACTTTTCGGACCGGGTCGGTGAATTTGGCGAAGCTGTAGAGCTGGTACGTGAGGTTGGAATTTCTCAACATCAAATTCTTAACACTTCCCCTGAGCGAGTCTTGGATTATCTCGATTCGCGTCGTAAACAACGTGCAGAAGTCAGTAATCGCGTTCAGCTTAAGCTGAACGTAGTGGCTTAAGGTGGGAGCACATTAAAATCTTTTTATATTAGTAACGTTTAGCTTGACTTATTGCCTGCTCTCTCAGTATGTGTTTGACACATACCTCTTAGGGATGCCAATAAATCAAACTATTTTT
>DASRMA010000212.1:0-9631 GCA_035648155.1 Desulfosporosinus sp. | reverse complement strand
AGATTGGTGGAGGGGAACATGGCGGTAGCTGTGGACACGGAGCGAATTCACCACAGTATTGTTGCTTCGCTTCACAGAAGAGGTGATAGTGCCGTTCTTCATCAGCTGCTATTTCCATTAGAATGCATTGAATTTCAGGAATAGGAATTTTTTGGGCGAGTTCAAGATATTCCTTATGGTTTTTGGCTTCATCGGCGATGTTAAGGTCAAGGAGTGAACAAAGATCGCTGGTATAGTTGATGAAACTGGAACGCCAATCCACCCAATGGCCGCTACATAATGAACCGTACTTAGGGTCTACACCGAGATGACGGAGGGCAAGGGCTAATTTTTCAAGATGCCGCATTTCGTCATAAGCGATGGGCCGCAGTAAAGCATCGAACTCTGGCCGATCCAGAAGCACGGCCTGGTAAAGGTAAGTAGTAGCTGCAGTTAATTCCGAATCTTTACCAGCATAAGCCTCATAAAGCCACATGGCATATGTAAAGTTCGGTTCTGGAATTTGCTCAACTTCCTCTGGAGTAGCTTCTTGGCCCGCTGAGACTGGGAGTAGAAGAACTTGACCAGCATATATGCGGTCAGGATGTTTTAAATGGTTAAGTTGGATAATATCTGCCATTTCAACGTTATAAGTTTTGGAGATTTTAAAAATTGTATCGCCTGCTTGAACAATATATTGTGCATAATCCATTGGGACTCCTCCTTTTCACGCTCATGCTACACCTTATTCTCGAAGAGCCTGACATGATAATGGTTAATAATGGGTGATTAAGAGGAATGTATTGGACAGGTTCGACGTAGTTATGGTACGAGGAGAGATAAAATGCTCGGGTAATAAAATAAATTCAAAGGGGGAGTCTGAATGGGCTCATTTATCTTAAGGGGAATTTCGATGGCCTTACTAGTTACGGTCCTAACCCTTTTTGCAGGAATGGCATGGGGCGCATTGGATCTCGGGGGAGTAAGCATCTCCCGATTGTTGGATATCGGGCTGCTGGCCAGCTGCCTTGTTGGCGGATACTGGACGGCAAAAGAAAGCAACGAGTGGCTGTTGGGAGGATTTGTTGGAGTTGGCTACGTTACAGTGGGGACGCTTCTGCTAGCGTTATTTTTGCCAATCCAAGGGTGGGGATTTATCAAAGTCCTGACTGAAGGCGCAATTATTGGTTTGGTGGCAGGTGCGGTAGGAGCAGGAGGGGAGAATGGCGTCGGAAGGGGCGGATGGTCTGGAAGCAGATCGCATTTCACACCTACATATGATAGCTATGATACAAATGTTGGCGTCAGTAACAAGTTTGATTGGGACACAGAAGAGCAACACCAAGGATGGAACGAGGCGCCAATAACCAAGGGCAATCAAGACGCTAACAAGAGTTCCGATGTTCAGTGGTCTTGGGATAGAGAGGAAAAGAAAGAGGAACACCAGGGATGGAAAGAAGCCCCAATAATAACCAAAGGAATTGAAAGTTATGATAAGAGAACGGAGGTTCAATGGCCTTGGAATAAAGAAAAAAAGGAGCTTATTGATTCGGCGCCTAGATGTGTAGAAACTGGGTACTTGGAACCAATGAGAATAAATACAAGTGCAGGGTCAGGTACGAGTAAAGTAGGTGGAGCTAAGCCGTGGTGGGAATAGGGGACTTGTGGACACAGCTCTCGGTGCTTACGACCCAGAGTACACTAGCCGTGTAAGCTCTTCTCTCTCGGGGAGCGGGGTGCCCGCCAAATGCGCCGTCCTTGGCGCAATGGCGGCATCGCACAGTCCAGCAGGATTAGAGCGCTGGCCAAGGATGGCCGAGTGTCCCTGAAGCCAAGGATGGCGAGAAGGGCCCCCCGATCTGGGGTCGCTTACACGGAGTGTGCTAATCTGGTTACGTAAAGACGTCGCGCGTGTGTGGCACAGCGTCCCGGGCTTGGAGCGGGGAACGCAGGACGCAGGATGCAGGATGCAGGATGCAGGACGTATAGACCGTCTTTGGCGATAGACGGCCCATTTCAGGTGCACCGTCTTGTCTGGGTCACTACTCGTTCAAGTTTTGGGGACGGTCCTTAGACTTGCATTTTGGTGGCAATTAAACCTCACCTAATGCGTTATCCTTTTTACAAGCTCAGAACTTGGAGCTCAAAAAAGCAGGCCGCTTTGATACAGTGGTTTTAATAAAAAACGCTTGGGCCTCTGGAGAATACGACGAAAAGAGGCATAAGCAAACGGTTTGATTTTATTATAGAAGAGGATTCGGATAGGATCCTCTTCTATAATTTTATTTATCAATTCAAAAGGAATTTAATGTTTTGTGTAGAAATAAGTATTATGATTAATAATGGTAGAGGAGGAAGATCAATGAAACATAAGAAAATTTTAACTTGGGTTGCAATGACACTAACGTTACTACTTGTTTTAACGGGGTGTACTCAGAATCAGCAGGTAATTTTAGATGCTGGTATGAAAATGCAAGATGTAAAGTCTATGCAAACCCATACAACAATGAGCTTTCAGTTTAGTGGCTCAGGGTTTGAACCTACTGCACAACAACAAGTAGATATGGCTGCTATGTATCTGAATAATGCCAAACTAGATGTAGATGTAAAAACTAGTGGCAATGAACAGAGAACTGTTAATAAATCGCAGGTAGATATGAACTTAGATTTACAGGGTATGACCATAAATCTGCCTGTTTGGGTAGACCTGGATTTAACTGGGGCAACTCCAAAAGGTGCAGAGATCATTAAACTTCCTCAAATTGCAAAAGCGTCTTTTCCGCCACAGTTTGCTAGCAAGGAATATATGGTTATGAATCTAATGGATATGAATGATTCTGAACTGGGTACTATGGATATGGCAAAACTATTGGAATTCAGCAAGAGTTTTCAGACCGCTGAAATTGCCTTTTTAAGTAGCTATTCTAAACGGTTCAATCCAGATATTGATGTCGTAAATGGTGGAAGTAAAACCGTGCAAACGAGCGATGGACCTAAGAAAGCCCAGATTTATACGATAAAGCTTAATGACGCAGAATTTAAAGACTTTATTCGTTACACCGTCAATAATTTTACGGAAGACGAAGAAGCAATGAAGTTTGTTAAGGAAACAATGGATTCGATCCTGGAAATTAGTCAAGTTCCAGATAAGACAAAGACTTTAAGTGATTTTAACCAAGCGTTTAAGGAATTTGATTCAAATAAGACAGAATTTTTAGCTCAATTTAATATCATTATGGATCAATTGGAGCCTGTTGCATTTTTGGGCGATAAAGGTCTAGAACTGAAATATGCTATTTCCGAAGGTTATTGTGTTCAAAAAAGTGGGAGCATAAATCTTGGAATAGATGTAGCTCAGATTAATCAATTGATGAATACCCTAAACCCACAACAAAGTGAGGCAATAGAAGCAAAGGGTATCTTAGATTTAAACATTAGCTTTAATACAGATATTTCTGGGATAAATAGTCCCATAGAGATTCAAATCCCGGAATTGAACGCGAACAACTCGTTTGATTATCTGGATTTAATAAAAAGCATGACTGTTTTAGGGCCAAACAGTGGAGTACGTCTGGCAGGGCAGGATCGCTACCAGACTGCTAGAGCTATTGGAGAAAACTATAATAATGGCAAATGTGCCAACATTATCTTAGCATCTGGCAATAACTTCCCAGATGCATTATCCTCAAGTATTCTCTCCAAGAAGTTTGATGCCCCAGTTCTACTTGTAGGAGCTACGGTAGAACAGTCATCAGAAGCATTTAGTTATATTGCAGCACACTCTAATTTAGATACGAAAATATATATAATCGGTGGGACTGGCGTAATTGGCAAATCCTTCGAAACAGAACTTATCAAGGGCGGGCATGCAACGATCGAACGCTTGAGCGGAAATGACCGCTATGACACAGATATGGCGGTAGTAGATAAGGCGGATTTAAAACTAGGTACGCCTGTTTTCGTGACATCTGGCGAAAACTTTGCGGATGCTCTGAGTATTTCTAGTTTTGCAGGGTCAAAGCAGTATCCAACGCTTTTAGTAGGTCATAATTATCTTGCCGATAAAACTAAAACATATATCGCAAGTAATAAGCCTACGACGGTGTATATTGTCGGCGGAGTATCCGCTGTTTCGCAGGCTGTAGAAGATCAAATTAAAAAGTTAGTGCCTACCGCTACTTTTAAGCGTCTGGCGGGGAATGACCGCTTTGATACTGCCGGTGTAGTAATTAGTGAGTTTTCGGCTAGCCCACAGACGGTTTATTTAGCAAATGGGTTTAACTTTTCAGATGCCCTTGCAGGAAGTTCATTAGCGGCAAAGACTGGCGACCCAGTTCTCCTCATTGACAACAACATTGGAACGCTTCCTCCTGCTATCCAAGCTTACCTCGAAAAACTCCAAGAAAATGGAAATCGTCCTAGGGTTCGGGCGTTAGGTGGAACGAGTGTCGTTCCGGACATTCTTATTCAACAGGCTCAAAACATTCTCGACGGTAAGTAGGAGGAACGGCGGCCACGTCCCCGGAAAGCTATGGCGGAGATTGTGTATTATGGAAAATGGGGATACCAGATCAACAAAGAAATGCAGAAGAGGCGTAAAGCCTCTTCTGCATTTCTTTGTTGATCTGGTATCTGTGCAACGAAGGAAGTAGGTTCCTTCTCGCCATCACGGCACCTTGACTCAATCGCCGAAGATATGTCTCCAGAACCCCTTGTATATTAATAGCCAAACAGCATAGACTACGCCTATTAGGAAATATGGGGAAGAGTGAACTCGTTCAACTAAAGATTAGTGAACTCGTTCAGCTAAAGCTGAACATCTAAACTTCAGAAGGGGATTCTACCCCCACTGAAGCGACGTAGAACGCTCCCACTTATAAAAGTGGGAGTCTTACGAATAGATAAAAAAGATGGGGGATTGGCCTTATTGTTAGAGATGATTGTTGTTGCACTTGCAAGCTTGGGGGCACTCATTGCAGGAGTCGTACTCCTTGGCGTGTTATATTTCGTAGGAAAACGGTTCTTTAGGACAATCGTACAACGGCTCTTCGGCTTAGTTATAGAAAGGCTACTTTCAGACAACTACGAGGAGAATCTTATGGAACTTTGGAGTGCAGTGCGTCGTACATCAGTACAAACTATTTTAGAAATAGGTTTGCGTGCCGAGGAAGGAAAGCTTATCAAGCGGCCACTTGGCACTGCAAAAAAGCTGCCCCACTATGACACCTTAATGTTTGTAACTGCTCAAATGGCGCGGCTTCCCAAGGACGCAAATGTTGTGATTGATATGAAAGTAACCCTTGGGCCTAAAGCGGAGAAACCCCTTCAAATAGACATTCCATTAATGATCACAGGTATGGGTTTTGGAATAGGCCTCAGTGAAGAGGCTAAAAAAGCCTTAGCCATGGCGGCCAAACAACTTGGGACGGCCACAAATTCTGGTGAGGGGCCGTTTTTGCCCGAGGAACGTCAGGAAGCGGGAAAGTTTATCTGGCAAATCGGTTGGTCCACTTGGGGGCACAGTCCAGAAGGCATAGCAGCTGCGGATATGCTTGAAGTCCAGATGGGTCAGGGAGCCCGAATGGGATCTTACATTATAGAACCTCCTACAGTGGCGGGAAAGGCGCAACAACTCATGGGTATATCGACGACGGAAGACGTCGTGACTCCTGCGGTCACCCCTGGAATTAACACCCCTTGGGACTGGCCAAAGTACGTTACTGATTTGCGCGTGGAAGCGGCTGGGAAACCGATAGCTATTAAGATTATGGCTACAGGGGGCATAGAAAGAGACTTGGCTGTCTGTTTGGAAGCAGGCTTTGATGTTATTGTCATCGCTGGAGCCCAGGGTGCCGCGTCTACTGCATCTCCAATGCTCTACGATGATTTTGGAATTCCCAGTTTACTGGCTTTGGTTCGGGCAGAACGGTTTTTACGAGCGCAAGGTGCTCGCAAAGACGTGAGTTTGGTGGTCGCTGGAGGATATGCGACGCCTGGGGAGTGCTTAAAGGCAATAGCACTGGGAGCAGATGCAGTGTATTTAGGAACGGTTCCGCTGTATGCATTGACTCATAAGCAAATACACAAAGTTCTCCCTTGGGAGCCCTTAACCCAATTGGTTTGGTACGATTCTCCCTATAAGGAGCTGCTGGACATTAATTTGGCGGGCCAAAGTGTGTTCAATGTTTTTAAATCAATGGTTTTGGAAATGGAAGAAGGGGTACGAGCTCTCGGGAAAACAGCTTTATCTGAGGTAGGGCCCAACGATCTCGTGGCTTTGGACGAATGGACCGCTCAGGCAACTGGGGTACAGCGAGCTTATTAGATATAGCAGGAACTGAAACTAAGAGATGAAAGAGGTAGGAACACTATGGATAAGGACACACTCATTTCTAAGCTGAATTGGTTTTACAGTTTAGAACTCAATCAAGTGGATTTATACAAGGCGCAAAGCAAAGCATTTAAAGATTCATATAGCGGCTTAGTTTTTGAACGTTGCTCAGGCATTGAGCAACGTCATGTGGATAATGTGGGAGAAAAAATTGTAGCACTGGGTGGCGAGCCTACAGCTTTAGGTGACATTATTTCACCTCTTCTAGGCAAGGTAGCTGGAGAACTTATAGCAATGACAGGTTTAGAAGATACACTGGCAATAAATATCATGTTAGAACAAAAAGCAATGACGGATTATAACAAATTAATTAATAAACTGCACGAAGATAAATACGGCGATGAGGAGCTGATCAAGATCCTGCAACATAATTTTGTGGATGAGAATCTACATACTGAGTGGTTTCGGACCCAAATAATTGCCATGAAACATCATGAGTATGCAGTTAAGCACTTGAGTGTTCATACCGAAACATCTCCTGAGGATCAAGGAAAAGAAGGCCTCCCTGAAAAACACATCCCGCCCAATACTCAACCAGCAGATGGAGGCCTGGAAAATAGGACCTTCCAGATGATCACCGAGTAAACTAGTTCAACTAAAGTGGAACATCGATACGATTGTGATTGATTCTACCTCACCGAAGAAGAGTAAGAGACTCCGACTTGTATTAGTGGGAGTCTCTTATGATTGTGATTGCCTTAGCGTGGGTTTATGTCGGTTCAGAAAGGTCCTGTTATATCTCCAGACCAAACTGTGCGGATGTCGTTAAGTGATTTACAGGATTTCTTGGTCTCGATGTCACGCGGCAATGTCCAGCCTTCAACCGGCACATCCGATCCTTCAACCAATCAAATTGTTCTTGGGACATTACCCCTTTCATCACCGGAAATCCCCTTAGTATTTGCTTTAGGCTTCTGGGGCGATTTTGAAGATAAACCTTTTGGTCCGTCTATCTTTATTACTGTTCCTTTGTTTACGCTCCCAGGTGTGCGAGGAGCTTTGCCTTTACTGATATTAGAACTATTAACAACTATTTTCGTCAGGGCGGTCGTGCCTCCGGAAACGACTGGTGCCAAACCTATGACTAAGCCAGCTTCAAATAGTGAATTACAATCACTGCAATTTTCACCGGAGGATTTATTAAACCAATTGGACCAGTTTAGAAAACACTCTGGAAATTTACGTTTGTTTCCATAGCTTCAGAGAGTCTCCTTTTTCAGATCCACTATTTCGTCCACCCTCAACCAAAAATCAGAATGCGAAATATTTTTCATCAAATTCTTCAAGCAGTGAATCCCAACTATTTATGGTTTGAATATGGGTTAAGGTAACTGACTGTAACCATGTCTTACTTTCCAGAGATAATACTTTTCCAGCATATGTTTGCTGATATCGTAAATGGGATTGGGCAATGCTATGGAAAACCTGCGAGGTTTAAGTAAGTGATCTGCAATACTCAGTATTTCTTTGTCTCCAGCATCCATAATACATAGTTCAGATATCTTACGCATCGGCTTCACTTCTAGCTTATGATTCCCACTTAGCAATCTCACGATGTTTTCCGCGGCAGTTTTGGCGGATTCATCGGAAACATATCCCGTAATCGGCACGCCAATGGGCACTGGAGTTCTAAACTTACTGGGAAAATATACGGCCATACCCACTGCAAAAATACTAGGGTAGTGCTTATGTCGGTACGTATTGTCGACAGGTATAAAGGCATCTACAGTACCTAACCCAGTTGAATTTTGGACGACCTTAGCGCCTTTAAACATAGGCATTATCATCGAAAACTTGTAGGGGATGCTTTCTCCGCTTTTAAGTACAATTTCTTCGTGGGTAACCTTTTGGATTTCCGTGTTGGTTCTATAGTTTATCTTGAACATGGGTAACAGTTTTTTTAGGATGAAATTACTTCCTCTGACTCCCCCTATTCCAAAGTGCCCTAAGAAAGGCTCAGGGGTAATAAAGGTAATGTCCACTTTCTTTCGTATGCCAAGATCCCGACATCGCTTCTCTAAGTTGAACAGGAATTCGTAAGCGGGCCCAGTACACTGGCAACCCTGCGCTGCGCCGATCACGACAGGTCCCGGGTCTTTAATTAATTCAAACCAGCGTTTACGGGTTTCCAGCGCTGTTTCAGGCGTGACGATAAATGACACGTTACTGTCTAGCCCTAAACCGGCTACCGGGTCAAAGACCCATTCGGGGCCAGTTGCCATGATTAAATAATCATACTTAAAGTCTTGGTCTCGGCATCGGACAATCTTTTCTTCCGCTAATATTTCAAGGATTTCTGTGCAGATAAATTGTGCCATTGCTTTGGCAACTATGGGTTTTAAAGGTATTGTAATATCCTTGAGTTTTCTCTTCCCAAAGGGGATCCATATGAGCGAAGGAACAAACAAGAAATTGGGCGATTTAGAAATCATGATGACTTCATGCTCATGACCTAATTTTCGTCTGAGTTCTAAAGCACTTGTGAGACCTGCGAAATTACCACCTGCCACGATAATTATTGCCATCGTTTTCCTCCTCAGTTTCAAAACCATTTTAAAACATATTTTTCTTTACCCTAAAGCTGTCAAATTGTACGACTTTTATTCTCATTCTGTTCTTTTCGATCCTCATAAATTTATTTTTCCCATATCTGAGCCAATCTATCCAACTGGAAAAATAACAAAACCCTCTGTTATATGGTGGCAATCAGCTTGCGATTATCCGTCGCTGTAACGCATTCAGTCTGCCCGCATCGCCAAACTTTCCGAAGAATTACCGATAATATCCGCCCCTTGAGAAAGATTGCCTACCAATATACGGAAACTCTCTAACATTACATTAGGTGCATTGCAGAGCAGTCCAATCTCATCTTTTTGAATAAAGCTGGATAGGCTAGGTGTAAGGTCCCCTTTGGCCAATGTCTTGGCAAAGTTGACCGCACGACGCAGAGGTGTAGAGGTCAGATAAGCAATATAAAGTTCGTATAGGAATATTAAAACACTAGAAGTACCCGAAAAGATCATTAAGATTCCAATATTAGCCTGTAGATCTTTGACACTCTTCACTAAAAAGTAAACGGGCCACCATCTAGGGTTAGAACGACTTCTCGCAACGTGTCATTTTTGACAATATTTATCCTGACGAGTATAATATATTTAATAAAATAGTCGTTAAAACCCGAAGAATGTGAGGAATAGCGTTACTCAACCGTTCAGAGAGAAAGGCCCGAGCTGGGAGGCCTTTTCGGTGAAGCGTTAAGGT
>DASRMA010000211.1:0-13232 GCA_035648155.1 Desulfosporosinus sp. | reverse complement strand
AGCTTACATTAAAAGACATTATATACAATAATATTAAAGCATATAATTTGTATGTTTTAGGTTGTTCAAGAAAAAGTTTTTCTTGAACAGCTCTACAACCCTTGCAATGCAAGCATTAGATTTTCATGCTTCAGCTCTGACAAAGCGTCAGAGCTGAAGCATGATTTTCTTCATTGATAAAGGGTCTGGCGGTCTAATTTCTCATCTTCCGGTGTCTCGTAGTCCTGCTTTCTATTGGCAATGACCCGTTTTTCTTGATACACCTGTGTTGAAACCGTAAATCCGTGGGCTTCAAGCTTTTTCCGTTTAAGTTTGTCATCTTGTGTTCGTTTTTCTGGTCTAGTCATCAGGGTTCACCGTTTTGCAGGGCTTAATCCCATTAAGGCAATCCTTAAAATCGTTTTAGGAGGGGATACATATAAATAGCCTTACGAGATACGCTAAACTCTCGTTCAGTGCTCTGGCAAAGCGTGGTCGTGGTGTAACTCAATGGCAAAAAGATTAATACATGAGCATTCCTGTATTGAATTAATATACTCTTTGATAAAAGGAGCACCTCGAAGCCTGCGATAAATACGGACCCAGTAAGACATGGGGGGTGAACCTCAGGGCTAGTTATGAACATAAGCAATTGAAGCAAGTGAATCTTCATAATTTATTATAAGTTAATAAAGAATCTTAATCACGCACCACCCGTTTAACGGGTGGTTTGACGTTACGCTCTATAAGGACATTGTTACTTGCTACCCCTAAAGGGGTTTTTACGATTGCAGAACTTTGACAACTCGTGGCCTTAGATATTTCTCGGACAAGAATTAAACCCGTAGTTTTCTTTTTCCCGTAGCGTTGAGCAACGAACACAAGAATAGCGTCTGTAAACACGTACTATTTTAAACAAACTCAAAGTGTCTTTTTGGATGCCCTCTGCGAGGGCAGTTATATCATGGATGTCGGTACCCCTCTTATATTCGCCCACGCATAGCGTGAGGTGTAACGCTGAAATTATTTTCATATAAATTTATTTGTTGACAAACTATTTGCTAGCAAGTAGTATGTAAGTATCGGATATATCTGAATATTAATTAAATTGCAAATATAGGAGGTGATATGGGATATCAGTATGCGTTATGAAAACGTCAAGTAAACCTATATTCAAGTAAACCTATATTCAAGTAGCTGAATGAAAATTCTATTTTGTAGACAAATGTCGAACAATAAAATTTTGGAGGAGGCAATAAAAATGGATTTTAATTTATCGGAAGAACAAGAAATGATTTTGAAAATGACAAGATTATTTGCACAAAAGGAACTTTTACCTATCGTACTTGAAAGCGATGAAACTAGTAAATTTCCTGTAGAGCTTTATAAGAAGATGGGTGAGATGGGTTTACTGGGCTTACCGTTTTCATCAGAATATGGTGGTTCCGACGGAGATTATTTATCCTACATCTTAGCTGTAGAAGAAATTTCCAAGGTGCATAGTGCCGTTGGTATCTCATATTCTGTAAATACCTCTCTCTGTGCAGGAGGAATATATCAAAACGCTTCAGAGGAACAAAAGAAAAAATATCTTCCAGATCTATGTTCTGGAAAGAAATTTGGCTCTTTCGGATTAACTGAGCCAAATGCGGGCTCAGATGCAGCAGGTGTAAGAACTACAGCTAAAAAAAATGGAGATCACTATATATTAAATGGTTCCAAATGCTTCATTACAAATGGCCCTCTATCAGAGACGTTCTTAGTATTTGCTTCAATTGATATAAGTCTAGGAACAAAAGGATTAACGGCGTTTATTATTGAAAAAAGTTTCCCGGGATTTTCAATAGGCACTATTGAAAACAAATGTGGGATAAGAGCTACTCAAGTTTCAGAACTGCTTTTTGATGACTGTATTGTCCCAGTTGAAAACTTAGTAGGCAAAGAGGGAAAAGGTTTTGGCATAGCAATGAAAACTCTTGATGGTGGTAGATTCGGAGTTGCAGCACAAGGACTTGGTCTTGCAGAAGGGGCATTTGATATAGCGAAACAATATTTGAAAGATAGAATCCAGTTTGGCAAGCCTTTATTTAAGAATCAGTATTTAGCATTTAAAATGGCTGAATTAGAAATTGAAATTGAACAAGCTAAGTATCTATTGTATAAAGGAGTTCTTGATAAACAAGCAGGTAGACCTTATGCAGTTTCAGCAGCTAAGGCAAAAATGGCTTGTACAGATGCAGCCATGCATGTAACTGTGGAATGCGTTCAGATGCTTGGTGGAAATGGCTTCATGAAGGATTATCATATTGAAAGAATGATGAGAGATTCTAAGATAACTCAGATCTATGAAGGAACAAATGAAATAATGAGAATGATTATTGCCGGATCTATTTTTGCATAATTTAATTTAGATCCCCAGTTATAATAGATTTGCGTCCATGGCAGAGGGTGGAATGGATACGCTGTTATCACGCTCCTAGTTATCACTGGGATGACTCATAAGGAATGGTGACGAGATATTTTCGTATTAAGACACCACGGTTTTATCGCGATTGCCCTTCAAACAATTTTCCATTTTGAGTAATGAGATTTCCTTAAATTCGAGGTTGCAATAATGAGGAAGGAAATATTAAGACCAACTGACGGTTTATGGAGTGATGTCGTTAAGTTGAAAGGAGACATATGAATGAAAGAGTGTATTGCTTGTCACTCTGGACAAATAAAACAGATGGATATCATAACAAGAGATGATGTATTTACCTTAATTGAGAATAGTGAAGTAGTTGTTAGTCCACAAAGTCAAAAGATAATAAAGTTTGTATGTTTAAATTGTGGATTCATAAACCTTTATGCAGAGGACTATTTTTAAGAAAACTGCTACCAAATAGTTTGCAACATGAATCCAAGGCAGCAAGTGAGATGAATACACGTCCCCCCCATAACGTCGCTGTTATACGCTCCTATCTATCACCTATAAGTGAAATTAAAGTATTTTTTTCTCTTTTGCTGGTGAGCAATCCCATACCCATTTTCATTTGTACTGTTTCTGTAGTCCAACCACTTTTAAAATTTAACGGAATCATGACTGACGTGTCCACTGTAACTTAATAATCGGAATATCCTTATCAAATGCCCCGCAATTTGCGGGGCAGGTTAAGTCACTGAGGATAACATTGGAGGAGGGTGATAACATGAAGAAGGTTATTATACTGACAGCAGAAGAGGCTGTTGATTTAGTTAAAGATGGGGACACTCTTTGTACAAGTGGGTTTGTTGGAAATAGTCTTACAGAAGCACTTAATAAGGCCATAGAAAAGAAATTTTTAGAGACTGGCTATCCTCAAAATATAACGTTGTTTTATCCGGCATCACAAGGTTTTAGGAACGGCACTGGCGGTGATCATTATGCGCACGAAGGTTTGGTTAAAAGGGTCATAGCAGGTCATTATAATACTGCTCCAAAGTTAGGCGAACTGTGTCTAGCTAATAAATGTGAAGGTTATAACTTACCACAAGGTACTTTGGAATATATAATTAGAGATGCTGCGGGTCATAGGCCTGGTACAATTACACATGTTGGGTTAGGTACTTTTGTTGATCCGAGAAATGGCGGAGGTAAAATAAACGCTAGGACGACAGAGGATTTAGTAGAAGTTATAAAAATTGGCAATGAAGAAAAGCTTTTCTACAAAGCATTTCCTATAAATATCGCCTTCCTTAGAGGTACTTATGCGGATGAGTATGGTAATGTAACCCTTGAAAAAGAAGTAGCTACTATTGAGGTTACATCTATAGCACAGGCAGTTATAAATAATGGCGGGAAAGTAATTGTTCAAGTGGAAAAGGTTGTAAAAGGTGGTACCTTAGACCCAAGATTGGTACAAATACCCGGCATTTATGTTCATGCTGTTGTAGTAGCCGATATGAAAGATCATGAACAAAGTGTTGGACGAGAATATAATCCAGCACTTTCTGGGGAAGTAAGGGAACCTGAAGGTAATGTTGAAATGACCCCATTGACTATTAAAAAAGTTCTTGGCAGAAGAGCAGCTATGGAATTGGTAAAGGATACAGTTGTTAATTTAGGTGTAGGAACACCTGAGTATGTTGCTCAAGTTGCAAGTGAAGAAGGAATTGCAAGTTATATGACATTAACGGTTGAATCAGGTGCAATAGGAGGCAGTCCACAAGGTGGAGCTAGATTTGGTGCTACTTTAAATCCTGACTGTATTATTGACCAAAATACTCAGTTCGATTTTTATGATGGTGGCGGTCTTGACATGGCATTTTTAGGCTTAGCTGAATGTGATGAAATTGGTAACATTAATGTTAGTAAATTTGGTCCAAAAATACCAGGTTGTGGTGGTTTCATCAATATCACCCAAAATGCAAAAAAAGTATTCTTCTGCGGTACATTTACAGCAGGAGGCTTAAAAGAAAAAATTGAAGATGGTAAGCTAATCATAGAACAAGAAGGTAGGAAAATTAAATTTACTAAACAAGTTGAACAGGTTACCTTTAGTGGGAAATATGCAATTAAAACTCAACAAACCGTTTTATATATTACAGAAAGAGCTGTATTTGAATTAAAAGAAGATGGACTTAACTTAATAGAAGTTGCACCTGGAATTGATATTCAAACACAAATTCTAGATTTAATGGAATTTGTCCCTAAGATTGACAAAGGAATTAAGATTATGGACTCAAGGCTTTTTTGTGAAGGAATAATGGGCTTGAAAAAATAATCAAAGAGGGAGATTAATCTATGTTTACAATGGGGATTGATATTGGTTCCTCATCCTCAAAGGTTGTAATACTTGAAGATGGAGTTAATATTATCGCTGGAGAAGTTATTCAGATTGGAACAGGTTCTACAGGACCTAAACGTGTATTAGATGATGCTCTTTCAAAAGCAGGTCTTAAATTGCAAGACATGGCTAGAATTATTGCTACAGGCTACGGAAGAGCTTCTGTGAAAGAAGCACACAAACAAATTAGCGAAATCAGTTGTCAGGCTAAGGGAGTTTTCTTTTTAGTTCCTTCAGCCAAGATAATTATTGATATCGGTGGTCAAGATGTTAAGACCATTAAACTTGACAGTAAAGGCAGCGTTAAGCAGTTTTTTATGAATGATAAATGTGCCGCTGGAACAGGACGTTTTCTTGATGTTATGTCACGAGTACTTGAAGTTAATCTTGATGAGATGGAAGAATACGATTCTCGTTCAACAGAACCTGCTAGTATCAGTAGCACTTGCACTGTTTTTGCAGAATCTGAGGTAATATCTCAGCTTTCTAACGGAGTTGCTAAAGAGAACATTATTGCCGGGGTTCACCAGTCAGTTGCTAGCAAAGCCTGTGGGCTTGCCTATAGATGTGGTGTGGAAGAGGACATTGTTATGTGTGGAGGTGTTGCCAAAGACTTAGGAGTTGTTAGGGCAATAAGCAAACAACTAAAAAAAACAGTAATTGTAGCTCCAAATCCACAAATTACAGCTGCACTTGGAGCAGCTATATTTGCCTTCGAAGAAGTTATTAATAAATAAAGGAAAGAGGTATGGTAAATGACTGATACAACAAATATGCTTGCAAAAGAATTGTTAGGTTTTTATCAAGAGAAATTGTATGAAGAAGCGAGAGAGGCAAAAAAAGAAGGAAAACTTGTTTGTTGGTCTGCATCTGTTGCTCCTTCGGAGTTTTGTGTTGCTATGGATATTGCTATGATATATCCTGAAACACATGCTGCGGGTATTGGTGCAAGAAAAGGTGCATTAGATATGCTTGAAGTTGCAGATGAAAAAGGCTATAACTTGGATACTTGCTCTTATGCAAGAGTAAATCTTGGTTATATGGAACTTTTAAAAGAAGAGGCTTTAACAGGAAAAACACCAGAAAAGCTTGAAAAAACCCCAGCAGCAAGAATACCACTTCCCGATCTTCTAATAACATGTAACAACATTTGTAATACATTGCTTAAGTGGTATGAGAATCTTGCCGTTGAATTAAACATTCCTCTTATCATAATTGATGTACCATTTAATCATACAATGCCAATTCCACTGTATGCTAAGGAATATATAGCGGAACAGTTTAAGGATGCTATTACTCAGCTTGAGGAAATTTGTGGTAAGAAATTCGACTATGACAAATTTTTGAAAGTACAGGAACAAACGCAACGTTCTGTTGCCCAATGGAACAGAGTTGCTGCTTTGTCATCACATAAACCATCACCTTTAAATTGTTTTGATCTTTTCAACTATATGGCACTTATAGTTTGTGCAAGAAGTAAAGACTACGCAGAAATTACATTTAAAAAGTTTGCAGATGAACTTGATGAAAATCTTAAAAATGGTATCTTCGCGTTTAAAGGAAATGAACAAAAGCGTGTAACTTGGGAGGGTATAGCTGTTTGGCCACACCTCGGACATACCTTTAAAGGATTAAAGAATCTTGGAAATATAATGACAGGTTCAGCCTATCCTGGTCTGTGGAATCTTAGTTATACACCCGGTGATATGAATTCAATGGCGGAAGCTTATACTAGAATTTATATAAATACTTGTCTCGATAACAAAGTTAAGGTTCTTGGTGACGTAATTAGTGGAGGAAAGTGTGACGGTGTTGTTTATCATCAAAACAGAAGCTGTAAGCTAATGAGTTTTCTAAATGTAGAAACTGCTGATATGCTACAAAAAGAAAATGGTTTACCATATGTAAGCTTTGATGGAGACCAAACTGATCCTCGTAACTTTGCTCCTGCACAGTTTGATACACGTGTACAGGCGTTAGATGAAATGATGAAGCAGAATAAGGAGGGAGTTCCTAATGAGTAGAATTGAAAATATTATAAGTGAATTATCTTCAATTTCCACTAATCCTAAAAAGGCTATGGAAGATTATAAAAAAGAAACTGGCAAAGGGTCAGTAGGTGTTATGCCTTATTATGCTCCTGAAGAAATAATTCATGCTGCAGGTTTTCTTCCAGTAGGTATTTGGGGAGGACAAACGGCTATTACTAAAGCCCGTGCATATTTACCTCCATTTGCTTGTTCAATTATGCAATCCGTTATGGAAATGCAGCTTGAGGGTGTATATGATGATTTAGAAGCTGTACTTTTCCCTGTTCCTTGTGACACTTTAAAATGTCTTAGCCAAAAATGGAAAGGAACATCACCTGTCATCGTATTTACTCATCCTCAAAACAGAAAACTAGAAGCAGCAAATAAGTTTCTTGCTGAGGAATATAGGCTTGTTCGTGAAAAACTAGAAAAAGTATTGAATGTTCAAATTACAGATGAGGCACTCAACAAAAGCATTGAAATTTATAACGAAAACCGTAAAGTAATGCGTGAATTTATAGACATAGCTGCTAAGTATCCTAATATTATTGATCCCATAAAACGTCATGCTATTATAAAAGCAAGATATTTTATGGAAAAATCTAAACATACCGCTATGGTGAAAGAATTGAATTCAGAGCTTGCATCTTCACCTGTTGAAGCCTTTACAGGTAAAAAGGTTGTTTTAACAGGAATTATGGCTGAACCAAATGAAGTATTAGAAATTTTAAAAGAAAACGGTTTTGCTGTTGTTGCAGACGACCTTGCACAGGAATCAAGACAGTTCAGAAATGATGTTCCATTAGGTACGGACCCGCTATATAGATTGGCTAAATGGTGGCAAGAATTCGATGGTTGTTCTCTTGCTACAGATGCGAAAAAATCAAGAGGTCCAATGCTTATAGATATGGTTAAAGCATCTAAGGCAGATGCAGTTGTGGTTTGCATGATGAAGTTCTGTGATCCTGAAGAATTTGATTATCCAATCTACTATAGACAGTTTGAAGAAGCTGGAATTAAGAGCTTATTTATAGAAATTGACCTAGAAACAACATCCTTTGAACAGACTAAAACCAGAGTTCAAAGTTTTAGTGAAATGCTGTGATTTCTAAGTTAATAGAACTTTAAGTTATATCTCTTGTTGCTTGTTTGTATCATGACTTTGTGGGAAGAGGTAGTATTTGACCCTTCCCACTTTGTTTGTTCAGTAGACAATTATATTTACATATTTAAATTCTCTCAAATTGAATTAATATAAAACTAACTCATGGTCTGACCATCAGACAAAGTATCAAGGGGGTTAAACAATGTTAGCTCGTGAAGCATTGCAAGAACTTGTTCAAGTGCTCGGTGCTGAAAACGTTCTCACAGAACAGGAAGACTTATTAACCTATGCTTATGATGCTACCGCGGCCATGAAGCATCATATACCGGAAGTTGTAGTTTCGCCCCTTTCCACAGAACAGGTGGCTGAGATCGTTAAAATTGCCATTCGGCATAATGTTCCAATCTATCCACGGGGCTCGGGAACAAACCTCAGTGGGGGAACCATTCCCATTGAAGGGGGTATTGTTCTCTCGATGCTCAACTTAAATAAAATTTTGGAAGTAGACCAAGACAATTTAACTGCCACGGTGCAACCTGGGGTGATCATACAAGCTCTCAATGAAGAAGCGTCTAAATGTGGTCTATTGTATCCACCGGATCCCGGTACCGTCACCACAGCAACGATGGGTGGTTCAGTTTCTGAGTGTTCAGGCGGTCTGCGTGGCCTGAAATACGGCGTCACTAAACATTATATTATGGGTTTGCAATTAGTCTTAGCGAATGGAGAAATCATCCGCTGGGGAGGAAAAACGGTAAAGAACGTCACAGGGTATGATTTAGTGGCTCTCTTTACTGGGGCTGAAGGAACGTTGGGAATTATTACTGAAATAATTGTCAAACTAATCCCGGCGCCCGAGACACGTAAGAGCATTTTAGCGGTCTTTGATGACGTCGATAAGGCTGGGAACGCTATTGCGGCCATTATTCGCAATAAGGTTATTCCAGCAACCCTTGAAATTATGGATAATGTGACTATTCAGACCGTGGAAAACTTTGTGCATGCTGGACTTCCGATGGACGCCGAAGCGGTCCTCTTATGTGAAGTGGATGGCTACAAAGAAGTTGTCGAACGAGAAGCCGTTTTGGTGGAGCGAATTTTGAAGGAACAAGGGGCTGTTCAGGTAAAAATTGCTAGAGACGATAAAGAACGCGACCTTTTGTGGTTGGCTCGTCGTAGCGCGCTACCTGCTCTTGCTCAAAAACGGCCGACGACCGTACTTGAAGATGCGACCGTTCCCCGGAGTAAAATTCCGGATATGCTCAAAGCTATCCGTAGAATTGCTACAAAACACAATTTGCAAATTGCCACGTTCGGTCATGCCGGAGACGGGAATCTACACCCCACAATTTTAACAGATGAACGCGATTTAGAAGAAATGAAACGAGTGCACCTAGCAGTGGATGAGATTTTTGAAACGGCTATAGCACTTGGAGGAACCCTTTCCGGTGAACATGGCATTGGAATTGCCAAAATGAAATATCTTGACTGGGAATTTGGAGAAGCAGGTGTGGCAGCTCTACGGCACATTAAAGAAGCCTTGGATCCCAACTATTTGTTCAACCCTGGAAAGATTGTAAGGAGGGACTGATCGTGTCCGTATATAATTCACTGGATTCGATTACTGAAGAACTCCATAAATGTATGAAATGCGGAAACTGCATGGCGGTATGCCCCATTTACAAGGAAACTCGCCAAGAGGTTGGAGTTGCTAGGGGAAAGATCAGTTTAGTAGAATACATTCTCTCTGGCGAAATAGAGATGACTAAGGGAATGGGGGATCGTTTTTCCCTGTGCACGACCTGTATGGCTTGTAATACCAATTGTCCCTGTGGAGTTCGGTTTGATAAAATTATTCTTGCAGCAAGGGCGGAATCCGTCCGTAAAAAAGGGCTGCATCCAGTCAAAAAAATTGCTTTTACGGCCTTAAAGATGCAGCGAGCGTTTGATTTCGGGATGAAGGCAGGAAGTGTTTTTCAGGCTGTTGCCTTAAAGAACATACCGAATAGACACAGCAAATTAGCACGTATGCGCGTTGATATCGGGATAGGTAAGGAAAAAGTGTTCCCAATGTTGTCAAAAAAGACCTTGCGTTCCGAGTTGCCTGAAGTGATTACAGTTAAAAATCCAAAGATGAGAGTGGGGTTCTTCACGGGCTGCATGATCAACTATTTCTACACGGACATCGGCAGAGCGATTGTCGAGGTGCTTACGGAAAACGACATTGAAGTTGTCATTCCGAAGTTCCAGGCATGCTGTGGTATCCCAGCTTCGGTCAATGGGGATGTGACTTCAGCACGTGCTTTGGCTAAACGCAATTTACGGGCGTTTGAGAGAGTGGGGGCTGATGCCTTGGTAGTTGCCTGTTCTTCTGGTGGGACTGCTTGGAAGCATGTTTTTGGAGAGTTGCTGGAGAATAATCCGGAACTTAAAGCCTTGGCGGATAAGTGGGCTAAAAAGTCCTATGATATTTCTGAGTTTCTGATCCATCAAGTTCCCTTTAAGAAAGAAAGTTTGGGACGAGTAGCGCGTAAAGTAACCTATCATGATCCTTGCCACCTAAACCGTGGGCAGGGGATTAGTAAAGAACCACGCCAAATTCTTAAAAGCATTCCCGGTGTGGAATTGATTGAAATGAAAGAAGCGGGCCGTTGTTGTGGTATGGCGGGCTCATTCAGCCTTGTACACCCAGATCTTTCCGTACAGATTTCTGAGTATAAAACTGCCGATATTGCCCAGACTCTCACGGATACTGTGGCAACTGGCTGTCCCGCTTGCCGTTTGCAATTGCAAAGTGGGCTTGAAAATTCTAGAGTGGACGAAGAAGTATTGCACACGATTCAAATCTTGGCTGAGTCTTATAGAGCAGGGACGAAAGAACGAAAGAATTCATAATTCAAGTTGTGCTACTCTACCAGAGAAGGGCCCTCAACATTGAAGCACTTTTTCAAATAAGTGTTTCTATGTTTCATTATTTCAAGGGTGATGATGATTTAAGAAGATCACTAGTGGCAGTCAAATAAAGGAGTGACGTAGAGTGTTTTTAAAACCCATTAAAACTAAGAAAATCTATGAACAGATTGTTGAACAAATAGGGTTAGTGGGGTAGTTGGTTAGCGCCAGTTCATTCAAATAATGTATAATTATACTTTATGGCAACTCCAGTCGTAGTCACATGTTACATCGGCCTCTGTAACCGGACTAATAACAACCGCCTGCTCAAGGAGCCTTCGAAAAACAAGACCGCGGCTTCGAGATGTACGTCGGTTGAACCGAAAAGTAAACTCTTCCAAGTAAGATTGCAGGTGATCAGGAACTACTGAGCCATGGTTGGTGCCGAGTATCCATCGATCAAGTAGGCTTGCAACTCGATGAACGCCAGGCATGTAATGAAATTAATTGATTTGTTTAATAAAGAATACTGCGATATATTTACTTTGAATTAAGGAGGTGTTTCAAATGAAAAGTACTTTACAACCTGGTTTGAATTATGAGTTTAAGTTTACTGTTCCAGAAAACAAAACTGTTCCTTATCTTTACCCTGAATCGGAAGAATTCCAAGCAATGCCTAAAGTGTTTGGAACGGGATTCATGGTGGGCTTATTTGAATGGGCATGTATTAAAGCTATCAATCCTCATTTGGATTGGCCTAATGAACAAACCGTTGGAACCGATGTTAAATTAAGCCACATTGCCGCTACACCACCAGGTTTAACTGTTACAGTTAAACTACGGTTAGAAAAGATCGAAGGTAAAAGATTATTGTTTCATGTAGAAGCCCATGATGGGGTAGAACCAATTTCTGAAGGTACTCATGAGAGATTCATCATTGATGCGGCTAAGTTTAATGAAAAGGTAAACAGGAAATCAAAGATTGAAAGTATACCTGAGTAAGAAGCCCCCCAAGAACAGCACAGTTAGAACACTTTGCCTAACGTCCCGCACCCTCTTGCAACGTCCTAACCGCTACCCCTAGCATTCAACAAGTGCTCTGAAAGTTCCTTCCAAAATCGTAGGAATAATCGGTGATTCTGCCCTGCAAACCCAAGAAGCCAGAACGTCAAACCAATTCCTGAAGTTCCTATATTCACCTATGCTGACACTTGTTCGGTAATACTCCTTAAAATGGCGGTATTACCAAACCAGCTCGCAAATGTTTTAGATAATTCGTTTGAAGAGTACGAACATTAAACTTCACATTGCTCCAGGGTAAGAGGGGTTTTCGAAGCCACCATAGAAAATTTTAGCCGCTTTATTTGGTGCGAAACTTCAGATGCACAATGCATTATGCATCAGTTAAATTTGAAATAGTAATGAAAGGGGTATGTAACTTGTGTTTGCTTACTTTTGCCTACGATTGTCATCCGAACTATCGCTTAATAGTGGCAGCAAATAGGGATGAGTATTATCAACGTCCAACTGAAGCAGCCCATTTCTGGACGTCTTACCCTTGGGTTTTAGCCGGTAGAGATATGGAAATGTTGGGAACTTGGATGGGAATTACGAGCACAGGCCGTTTTGCAGCTTTAACAAACTATCGCGATCTTTCATCACAGATCATGAATGCAAAATCACGTGGTTTTTTAGTTAGTAACTTTCTATGTAATAATGAATCTCCTAATGAGTATATGCTAGATGTTGTAAATAACCGGACTCTTTATAACGGCTTTAACCTATTAGTTGGTGATTCAAAACGTCTCTTGTATTTTAACAAACTTTCATCTTTAGTAGAGGTACTTAAACCAGGAATTTATGGTCTTAGTAATCATTTTCTAAATACACCTTGGCCAAAAGTTCAAAAAAGCGAAGAAGCATTGGCGAATTGTCTAGAAAAGAAACCATTTTTGAAACCGCAATGTCTCTTTGAAATTTTAGCAGATACTGAACAGGCTCAAGATCGCGAATTGCCTGAAACTGGGCTAAGTCAAGAGCGAGAAAGAATGTTATCCTCTATATTTATCCCTGGGACTGATTATGGAACAAGATCTTCCACTGTTATATTAATAGATCGCAATAATCATGTGATTTTTAGAGAAAGAAATTTTATTAAAAGTCAGGAACTTTTATCTGAAGTTAATTATGAGTTTAACCTAATTTAGCTTCAACAGTAAAATAATCTTTAAACTTAGATCAATTCCAGCAACTATATTTATTCGTGAAGGGGACGGCTGGGTTCAAGCCACGCAGTGTGAGGACATAATTCCTGTCAGACATTACTTCTATGTGCCTGAAGAAAACGTTGAAGAGCGGATAAGACTTGCCGGGTTGACAGAATTTAAAGCCAAAAAATATAGAAATACATTAAAAATT
>DASRMA010000210.1:0-12060 GCA_035648155.1 Desulfosporosinus sp. | reverse complement strand
AAGTATATAACGTTAGTTATACTTTCTGACTAGTACAAGGAGGTACGTCTCCAGAGGTCAGTTGACAGGGGCCAGAGATCAGAAAGGAATACCCCAATCTGATACCATCCGGTTTCTGACCTCTGACTTCTGGGTTTAGGTGAACATGCCGACGCAGTATTACGTAAAATAGACTTGCAGACTGACTGGTTATTTTTTTGAATGTGCCTAATATAGGATGTGATTTATTGTCCAACGGGAATGTACATCGGATAGAAATGGACGGCAGGCAGATAATCTTGATCGGGACAGCACATGTATCTAAAAGAAGTGCTGATGAGGTTAAACAAGTAATCGAAGAAGAAAAACCTGATACAGTTTGTGTAGAGCTATGTGAGTCTCGTTATCATGCGATCATGGATGCTGAACGATGGAAGAATACCGATATTATCAAAATCATAAAAGATGGCAAATCGCTCATGTTATTGATAAATTTAATCATGTCTTCTTACCAGAAAAGAGTAGCTCGGCAGTTTGGGATTAACCCTGGCCAAGAAATGATCCAAGGTATTGAATCAGCTAATGACAATGGGGCAGTCATCTGCTTAGCGGATCGGGATATACAAGTTACCATGCGACGACTGTGGCGCGGGTTAGGTTTTTGGGGAAAAGCTAAATTATTTTATCAGCTTATCTTAAGCTTAGTTGTTGATGAAGAGATCAGTGAAGAAGAGCTGGAAAAGATGAAGAACGAGGATATGCTAACGTCAGTCTTAAATGAATTATCCCGGTCTTTCCCCCCTTTAAAAGCTATTCTTATCGATGAAAGGGACAAGTATCTAGCTCAAAAAATAAAAGAAACCTCCGGTGATAAGGTGGTAGCTATTTTAGGGGCGGGTCATATTCCAGGAATAAAAAAAGAACTAGTTAATCATAACGATTTAGAAGAACTGTCCAAGACCCGTCCTACTTCAAATATAGTGAAAATAATTGGCTGGACAATCCCTGTCATTATTTTGGGGCTTATTATTACAACACTTTCTGTTGATAAGACTTTGGGCATTGATCAAATTGTAAGCTGGATTGTATGGAACGGTTCTTTAGCGTCTATAGGGGCTATAGTTGCTTTCAGCCATCCACTTACTATTTTGGTAGCTTTCCTGGTCGCACCCATTAGTTCTTTAAGCCCACTGTTGGCTGCTGGGTGGTTTGCAGGTCTAGCAGAGGCTTTTATAAGGAAACCAAATGTTCAAGATTTCGAGAATATCGCTGAAGATGTTTGCACGCTTAAGGGCTTTTGGCGTAATAAAGTTATACATATTCTCTTGGTGGTTGTTCTGACTAATTTCGGAAGTATGTTTGGTACGGTAATTGGTGGAGCAGACGTGATCAAACAGTTTATTAATGCCATTCAATGAAAGACTTCTTCTAAGTTGGTTTTGAACCATCAACCCTATTACTATATTACAAGGAGTTATTAATGATTGAATTTATTATGAATTGGTTTACAGGATACGGAGTTGACAAGAGTACAGCTCAGTTCTTGTCTAGGGCCATCTTAGTCCTATTTATAGGGTTACTTAGCGTAGTCGCAAAATTCATCACAGAAAAAGTAGTCCTCAGAGTTCTGTCCCATTTGATCTATAACAATAAATTTAAATGGGACAAGGTTATGTTGGAACATAAAGTATTCCACAAACTATCTCAGATTGTACCGGCAATAATAATTTACTCCTCTGCCACACTATTTTCAGATCCAATTTCGATTGTTATTGAGAGATTTGCATCAGCCTATATCGTGCTAGTTGGGATTTCTTTTGTCGATGCCTTATTCAATTCTATGGATGACATTTATAGAACTTATGAGGTTTCTAAGAATAAACCTATCAAGGGTTATCTTCAACTAGGGAAGATTATTGTGTATATCTTAGGTGGAATTGTCATCATTGCCACGATAGTCGGACAAAGTCCACTCCTGTTATTAAGCGGTATAGGAGCTTTAACGGCTGTGCTTCTATTGGTATTTAAAGATTCATTGCTGGGCTTGGTTGCAGGTATCCAGTTATCTTCAAATGACATGATCCGCTTGGGCGACTGGATCGAAATGCCCAAATATGGTGCGAACGGAGATGTCATAGATATATCGCTGAATACTGTTAAGGTAGAGAATTTTGACATGACTATAACGACGATACCAGCGTATGCGCTTGTATCTGATTCTTTTATAAACTGGCGTGGCATGACACAATCAGGGGGGAGAAGAATCAACCGTTCTATCTATATAGACACCGCGAGTATCACTTTTTGCACAGATGAAATGTTAGACGAGTTCGAGAAAATTCATGAGCTAGCTCATTATATAATCGATAAGAGAAAGGAAATAGCCCTTTATAACTTGGAAAATAATATCGATACTTCACATTTAACGAATGGCAGGCGTCTTACAAACATTGGTACGTATAGAGCGTATATACGGATTTATCTCAAAAGTCATCCCGGTATACATAAAGAAATGATACAGATGGTGAGACAATTACCACCTGGGGAACACGGTTTACCGCTTGATATTTATGTATTTACCAATGATACTAATTGGGCTAATTATGAAACCATACAATCAGATATCTTCGATCATTTATTAGCAGTCGTGCCGCAATTCGGACTTAGAGTCTTCCAGAGTCCGAGTGGCTATGATATCAGACGATTGGCCAATGATGAGAGATGAGTGAAACGATCAGGAATAAACTTAAGGTGCTTTCTGTGAATGTTATTGTTGATGGGATGACCAGTTTAATAAATCTACTCTATTAATAAAAGATTGGCGAGCCAAAGTAAGAACGCTGTAGCTTCTTATCTCCACTTAAAGGTATTGGATTCTGAAATTACATTTCCCATGCTATCCGTTAATTTAACTTGAATAGCTAGAGCGCCAGATTTACGACTCAAGCTGAAAGGTAGACTGGCAGTTATAGAGTTTGGATTTGAAAAATCAGTCTTAGGCACATTCGAAAAAATAACTAGTCAGCATGCCAGTCTATTTCGTGTCATACTGCGTCGGCATGGTTACGTAATAGCCCGCTATGAGGTAACCATGCCTCCTTGTCTGACGCAAAATATCCAGGGCATCTTTGACTGGTTATTTTCTTTCATATGCCTTAACGAGTTGACCGTTGATATAAACTTTGTGGTCTTTTAAAAAATTCTTGCTTTTATAGTATACCAAGTAATGTGTTTATTAACGGGTCAAGTGTTGTGAAGTCGTTAGGTTCCTTCAGTAAAGAAAATTGTTGTAGAAATACTTGACAGTGGACTAAATTAAGTTATAATGAAGGTGTAAACAATTAATAATGAAGATTCAGATTAAGATTCAGATCTTTACAACTTATTGGTCGCGTGCTAGGTAAAGTTTTCGATTCATCGAAGGTTTATGCATTGCAATTATTTAAGTCAATGCTGAATTTCGAAGAGTTGGAGCCACCTAGAAGGGTGGTTTTTGTGTTAGAAAGAAAGATTTCCCGCAAAGTTCCTCGTGTAGTTAGAAGTTAGAAGCTAGAAGTTAGTAGTTAGTAGAGTTAGTAGTTAAGGTTTAGCTGTTACTAGTTGAGTAGTTTAAGGTTTAGTAGTTAGTAGCCCGGTTGTTAATGTGTAGTTTTATTGAGGCCCGATTCTAAGAGATCAAAATCAAAGTTATTGTTAAACGAATTGTTCTCGCATCATCCCAGTTAGCCTCAAAGTAATTGAAGAAATAGTGGAGGATTTGTCCAGATTAGTTTCATTAGCTTAAATGTTGTTTTTGACTGGTTTACGATTAGTTAGGTCAGGTATTGATTCACTTACTAGGTTAGTCTGAAGAATTATTGTAGTCTAGTTGTGTTTTCGTAGTTGTAAGGTGTATTAGCTACAAACCTATTATTTTCCGGTTATTGACGATTTGGTTGTTGAGTTTGGTTGAACATTAATCTAGAGCCGTGTATCCATTAATTCTGGAGGAACTTTGCGGGATTCAATTTTATGTAAAGGCTGCTCAATGAGTGGCCTTTTTTTTCGTATTAGCATGTAGTTTTTCAACTTTAGTTGAACGAGTTCCCTAAAGAGAACTGAAATAATAATGAACGGGGGGGCATGTGATTTGGGACGAGAAGAAGATGTTTTACAAGAGTATTTGCGAGCTCGAATTAATGAAGAAGCAATAAATGTGGAAAGAGTGTATTTTTATAAGACGGATAAGAAAGTTAACCCTAGACAAGAGGAACCCTTCTTGGTTCTCCCTGGAAACTTGCCAATTCTCGTGTCTGCTCCGCATGCGGTTAGACACTATAGGCATAAGAAGATTAAAGTTTCTGATCTATTCACTGGTTCTATCGTTTTCTTATTAAACCAACTGACAGGCTGTCATGGGATTGCAACCACCAAGGTTTATGGGGGTGATCCTAACATGGACAACCCATGTATATATAAAGATAGAATTGCTGAAATCTGTGGTAGGCAGAAGGTTAAATTGGTATTAGATATCCATGGTGCGGCCCGTGAACGAGAATTCGATGTTGACTTTGGTACAAATGGCAGAAAAAATCTTTTGGATAAGTCCGGTGTCCTGGAAACGCTCGAGCGAAATTTCCACGGTTTTGGCTTAAGCAAAATCTCTTTTGATCATTTTGCTGCAACCAAACCAAACACTATCGCTAATTTTGTGGCACGTGAGTTGCGGATCCCGGCTGTGCAAATAGAGATTAATAAACAATATAGGGTTCCAAGTCAAAATGCTCAAGGATTTCATCGCATGTTAGGTGCTTTGGTGGAAAGTGTCAAGAATATTTAACTTTAACTTATTAATAAAACCATCTCGGCCACTGTCCATCGGATAAATTGATTATGAAACCATGGAAGTGCTATATACACTTATCTGACACAATGCTAACCTTCAGTAGTGGAGAGGTCGAAAGATCAAAGTTTCTAAAAATAATGTAAGGGCTTGATATAAGCACAATGCAGGCGTTATTTAGAACGAAAATGAAAGGATTGAGAGAAAATGAAGATGAAGATGACGATAGCGAGAGAGTCGGGAGAACGTAGTAATCCTATTTGGCTATTAGTTAATCCAAAACATCCTGCTGTTCGCTACTACATTTGGACTCCAGTTTTAGCTGTGATACAGGATCGAGTATATAGGGAACTACATGAACGAATAGATACAACTGATATTTTCATAAGGAGTGTTGTTAGCGAGACTGAAATGGTTCCTAATACATTGAATTGGTGGGGAGCGGAAGTAAATGCAGAAATAGAGTTGTTTAGGCAACTTGTTCTTGAGCATAAACCCAAGATTATTATTACGTTCGGTGCATTTCCATTCGAATTTTTGAGGCGTGTATACGAGATAGAACCTCGAAAAGGGCCTAAGCATTGGAGTACTTCTAATCTGAAAGAAGAATTCGAAAGATCTATAGAGGACTTTGATATAAACCAAACGAATAGAATACCTTTACTACGCCGAGTGGTTGAGAGTGGTAAGTTCATAGAAGGTCACAATTATTTTTGTCAGGAAAACGTTGAAAATTACTTTTGTTATGTTGGAACAAAGATAGCTGAAAAGATTATAGAGAATCAGAAAGGAATTAATAACTGGGTCGAATAGTGAACTCGTTCAACTAAAGATTAATCAACGGGAATGAAGAGCTCCGACGAGAACAACGCTGTAAAAGAAGAGAGAATCTGTTTTAATTGCGGATTCTCTCTTCTTTAGTATCGATGAACTGATGGTGACATTTCTTCTTTTGAAAGCAAAAACTCTTCAATTTTATGGCATTTATTGATTCTAACAAAAATTTTGGGTGATTAAATTAATTTTTTTTAGATATTAGGTATTATTATGAGTGAAATAGTGGTAAATTAGTAGAGATAACTTACGACTGCTACCGGAGTTGTTCAAGCTGTGTATAGAATTAAGAATGGGGTAATGTTAAAGTTAAAGAGGAGGTGTTTAAATGATAAGGGTTGAAGATGTATCTAAAGTATACCCGGATGGATCTAAAGCCTTGAATAAACTATCCTTTCATATTAAAGAGGGGGAACTGTTCGTACTTATTGGGCCAAGCGGCTGTGGTAAATCGACCACCTTGAAAATGATTAACAGATTGATTGAACCAACCCAAGGTAAGATATGGATAGATAACAGGGAGATTAGTCTGGAAAATCCGGTTGAGTTGCGTCGCAATATCGGGTATGTTATTCAGCATATTGGGCTCCTTCCCCATATGACAATTGGTGAAAATGTAGCATTAGTTCCGAGACTCAAAAAAATTGATCCTAAAATATACCAGAAAAGTGTGACTGATCTCTTGTCCATGGTCGGATTAGATCCCGATACATACCGAAATCGCTATCCTGCAGAATTAAGCGGTGGTCAACAGCAAAGAGTCGGAGTAATTCGTGCCCTTGCTGCAGAACCGCCGATTATATTAATGGATGAGCCGTTTGGAGCCTTAGATCCAATCAGTCGTGAACAACTTCAGGATGAGCTAGTCAGATTACAGCAGGACATTAAGAAAACCATCGTATTTGTTACCCACGATATGGATGAAGCCATTAAACTCGCCGACCGGATCTGTATTATGGAAAAGGGTAAGATAGTACAATTAGACACCCCTGACCACATCCTGCGCCACCCAGCCAATGATTTTGTGCGCTCCTTCATAGGGGAGGACAGGCTGAATGCTTCCGGAATCCTGCCTGAGGTTGAAGAGGTAATGGTAAAGCCGGTAACAGCCAGCCCCAACCGTGGTTTAGCAGAGGCGATTAAGCTTATGCGAAAGCGTAAAGTTGACAGCTTGCTTATAACAGAACAGGGGAATATGTATCTAGGTATTGCTAAAGCATGGGATATCCAACAACATTACCATGACGAAAAGTTAACTCTCAAGGATATAATGGTGAGAGATGCTCCTACAATTCAGAGAGACCGGTCCTTAAGAGAGGCCATAGATCTCATTAGTGAAAACAAAGTGTCCAACCTGCCTGTGCTCAGTGCCGAAGGTGAGTTAGTGGGTGTTGTTACCAGAGCAAGTTTAGTCGATGTCATGGCAGATAAATACGGAAATGGAACGACGGATTCCTAGAAAGGAAGAGCAGATGGACTTATTTGCAGTTATCGTGGCACGTTGGCCGGATATCGTTAAAGGGTTCACTCAACATATTGAGTTGACATTTGTTGCATTGTTTTTTTCGATTATTATCGCTGTCCCATTAGGAATTATACTCACCCGTTACCGTAAAATAGCTGAGACAGTTATTGGCGTGACGGCAGTAGCGCAAACAATTCCCAGCCTTGCGCTGCTTGGTATTATGATTCCGCTCTTGGGAATAGGATTTCTCCCTGCTATTGTGGCGTTAACAATTTACGGATTAATGCCCATCGTTCGTAATACCTATACGGGTATTGTAGGAGTAAACCAAGCTGCTATTGAAGCGGGAATCGGTATGGGAATGACTCCAAACCAGGTCTTGACTATGGTGGAAATACCACTGTCACTCTCTGTAATTATGGCGGGGATTAGGACCTCCACTGTTCTCATTATTGGGGTTGCGACGCTTGCTGCCTTGATTGGAGCTGGCGGATTAGGAGATATGATTTTTAGAGGGATTTCAATGTCCAGCAATGAACTGATTTTAGCCGGGGCGATTCCGGCTGCCCTATTGGCTTTGATTTTTGATTATTCGTTTAAATGGATTGAGATCAAGGTAACGCCTAGAGGCAGCAGAACTAATTAGTTAAACAAAGCGATAATTGCTTTGTTTATCAATAACTTGAGGAGGTAGATCTGTGAAAAAGGCAAGAAAATATGGCATCTTAGCATTTGTGTTACTATTGGCTTTTAGTTTAGTTGGTTGTTCAGCTAAAGGGAAAGAAGGCGCAGGAACAGGGGATACGGTTATAATTGGTGGTAAGAACTTTACGGAACAAGAAATTTTAGTCTACTTAATGGCTGGAGTGGTTGAGGCTAAAACTGATCTTAAAGTTGAAACAAAACCCTGGCTCGGAGGAACAATGGTAGCCTCGAAAGCATTAGATAGCGGAGATCTTGACATCTATGCTGAATACACTGGGACGGCTTTGACGGTTCAACTTGCACAACCTCCAATGACTGACCCGGATGGAGCGTATGATAAGGTGAGCAAAATGTACAAAGAAACGAAAGACATTACCTGGCTCAAGCCTTTTGGGTTTAATAATACGTATACTCTCACGATGCGGAAATCTGAGGCTAAAAAGCTAGGCATTGAAACGTTCAGTGATCTGGTTAAGGAGGCACCAAATTTGACCTTGGCGTCTGAGCCGGAATTCCTTGAGCGAGAAGATGGATATAAAGGTGTGCAGAAAACCTATAACTTAAAATTTAAGGATGTTAAAGGAATGGCCGCAGGCCTTATGTATGGTGCCGTTAAAGAAGGTAAAGCAGATGTCTGTTGTGCCTATGCTACAGATGGAAGAATTGTGGCCTTTGATTTAAAAGTACTCAAGGATGACAAGCATTTTTTCCCACCTTATTATGCGGCTCCTATCGTGCGTAATGATACCTTGAAGAAGCACCCGGAGCTTGCCGATGCTCTTAACTCTTTGGCAGGCAAACTTGATGATACAGTAATGCAACAGCTTAATGCTAAGGTGGATTTGGATAAGAAAAAGTCCAAAGATGTTGCTGATGAATGGCTTAAGGCCCAAGGTCTAATATAAGAGAGCAATTTTCATGCCTGTTCTATAACCAAGGGTTCGTCTAAGGTTGCAGATGTTCTGTGAATATGCTATATTAATATAAGGCAATTTGTAGTGATTGCGGGTAAGGAGTGGGTTCGAGCCCGCTCCTTCGTTTGTTCAAATCTTGTCTTCCACAGTTAAAGGAGCGAGTTCACATGAATGAAGCAATGGAACATCAGATAGGCGCACTGCTAGAACCAATGATTCGAGAAAAAGGACTTGAACTAGTGAATGTAGAATACATAAGAGAAGGTGGACATTGGTATTTGCGCCTTTATATTGATAAAGACGGTGGCGTGGATATGGATGATTGTTCAGGGGTAAGCCATATGGTGAGTGAAATACTCGACCAACAAAATCCAATTCCACAGGCCTACATGCTCGAAGTGTCATCTCCAGGATTGGAACGTCCTCTGAAAAAAGATGAGGACTTTATTCGTTTTCAGGGAAGTTTGGTTAGTGTGCAGACGACTTCTCCATTCCAGGGGTATAAGGAGTTTTCCGGAAATCTGATTGGGATACTAAACGATGAAATCGTTTTGGAATATGAGAATAAGCGTATGGCAATTCCACGCGCCTTAGTGAAAAAAACTCATTTGGCACTGGAATTTTAATTATTATGTACTGTAGAATGAGGAGGAAAACGGAAGAATGAATATGGAGTTCATCGAGGCCCTTCAGGAGTTAGAAAAAGGACGGGGGATTTCTGCAGAGATTCTATTTGAGGCAATCGAGGCAGCACTGATTTCCGCGTACAAAAAGAATTTCGGTTCATTACAAAATGTCCGAGTTCTGATTGATCGTTCAAACGGAGAATTTAAAGTGTATGCCCGCAAAACCGTCGTTGAAATCGTGGAGGATACTCGGACTCAAGTCGGACTCGAGGATGCGCACAAACTCGATCCTAATTATCAACTTGAAGACATCGTGGAATATGAAGTAACCCCACGAGATTTTGGAAGAATAGCGGCACAAACTGCAAAGCAGGTTGTGGTTCAGCGCATTAGAGAAGCTGAGCGAGGCATGATTTATGATGAATATGTTAATCGCGAAGGAGATATTGTCACCGGGGTTGTTCAACGATATGAACAGAAGAATGTGATTATCGATTTAGGTAAGGTAGAAGCCGTACTTCCTGTCCAAGAACAAATTCCTGGAGAAATGTATCAATCCTTTGATCGTATTAAAACGTATGTCGTGGAAGTTAAGAAAACGACAAAAGGACCGCAAATTATGTTGTCCAGAACGCACCCTGGATTAATAAAACGATTGTTTGAACTTGAAGTGCCCGAAATCCACGATGGCATCGTGGAAATTAAGGGCGTTTCTCGTGAAGCGGGTGCTCGTTCCAAAATTGCAGTTTATTCACGTGATCCAAATGTCGATCCGGTTGGAGCATGTGTTGGCCCAAAGGGGTCCCGTGTACAAACTATTGTCACAGAATTAAAAGGGGAAAAGATTGATATCGTAAACTACTCCACGGATCCTCAAGAGTTCGTGGCGAATGCACTGTCCCCAGCTAAAGTTGTGGGTGTTTATCCTAAACTTAATGAGAAGGTTGCTATTGTTGTGGTTCCTGACTATCAGCTCTCCCTGGCAATTGGGAAAGAGGGACAGAACGCACGCCTAGCTGCGAAGCTCACGGGATGGAAGATTGACATTAAAAGTGAATCCCAAGCTGGTACGCTAAATATTATGCCAAAAGTGCTAGAAGAAGAGTATGAAGTGTACGAGGAGTATGAGGAATACTCAGATAATGATGAATTCGTTGAAACAGACAACTATCAAGAGTATGAGGAAAGCGGACAAAGTGTTGAAAATGAAGATACTGAGAAAGTTACCGAGGGAGTTCCTGAGGATGCTCCACGTGAGATAGTGAAGGACTTAGAGTTGGATGAAAAAATAAGCGTTAAGGAGAAAAAGACGAAAGGTAAGAGGTAGGGGTATGAAAACGCGAAAGATTCCGTTGCGGATGTGTTTGGGCTGTCAACAGATGAAGCCCAAGAAAGAGCTCTTAAGACTAGTTAGAACTCCGGAAGGGGCTGTTGAACTTGATCCAACTGGGAAACGGAATGGTCGTGGCGCATATCTTTGCCCTAACTTAGTCTGCTTTCACACTGCGGTTAAAGAACGTCGATTTAGGAAGGCTTTTGGAGTTGATGTTGATCCGGAAGTATTTGCACACTTGGAAGGGAAGATATCTACGTGAATACACGTATCCTGTCGTTAATAGGAATGGCCCGGCGAGCTAGTAAAATTGCTACGGGTAGTGCTCAGGTTGAAGCCATGATGAAAAAAAGAAAAGGATATCTTCTTATCATGGCTGAGGATGCTCTCAATACGCAGAAAAAGTACAATCAGTGGGCGGGAGATTTAAAGCTACCAATATTAGTCATAGGAACGAAATTGGAACTTGGACATTCAATAGGACTTTCGCCGCGTTCAGCAGTGCTTATTTTAGATCAAGGTTTTGCAAAGGCAATTTCACTAGCAAGGAGCTGATGCTTGGAGCGTAATGTGGGAGACGATTATGTGGGGGTGGTTAAATGAGTATTCGTGTTCATGAATTAGCAAAAGAATTAAATTTTAGTAGTAAAGAAGTAATGACCAGACTGGTGGCTATTGGAACAGAAGTGAAAAATCATTTAAGTACGGTCGACCCGGAAGATGCAGACCGTTTAAGGAAACAGCTGAAAGGAAAGGAGATAAATTTGGATCACTCTGAACACAAAAATAACGAAACGGATAAGCCAATTACATCCGAATCCGGGCAACAGGGACAGCCGCAACTTCCCCGTACAGCAACAGGCGGAGGGCGGCAAGAACCACGCCAAGGGATAGAAAGTCAGCCACAAGAACCACGCCCAGCAATAGAAGGCCGCCCGCAAGAACTACGCCCAGCAATAGAAGGCCAGCCGCAAGGTCCGCGTCCGGGATATCAAGGCCAGCCGCAAGGTCCGCGTCCGGGATATCAAGGCCAACCGCAAGGTCCACGTCCAGGACATCAAGGGCAACCGCAAGGTCCACGTCCAGGTTATCAAGGCCAGCTGCAAGGCCCGCGTCCAGGTTATCAAGGACAACCGCAAGGACAACCGCAAGGCCCACGTCCAGGCTTTCAAGGACAGTCGCAGGGTGCACGTCCAGGCTATCAAGGACAGCCGCAAGGCCCACGTCCAGGTTATCAAGGTCAGCCGCAAGGCCCACGTCCGGGATATCAAGGACAACCGCAAGGTACACGTCCAGGCTTTCAAGGACAGTCGCAGGGTGCACGTCCAGGAATGCCAGCTCGAGCTGGTGCAGGAGCTCCGGCCGCTCCTACGATCACCGAA
>DASRMA010000209.1:0-5727 GCA_035648155.1 Desulfosporosinus sp. | reverse complement strand
CCGCAAAAACATTTATCGCGTTATGGAAAAATACAGGCATTTACGCATAATGCGAATAATTATGGCTAATCAAAATGAAGATCCTACTGATGAAGGGTTAGTAGCCTAGATATCATGGCAAAAACTTTTGACTGTCAAGTTGTATAAAGAAATTTATCCCTTATAATTGGTAAGTGTCGTGTTAGCAGTTTGTAATGCTCCATTTACGGCATTAAGAGTGTTTTGAATTTCTTGTTTATTTTCAGGTTTTTCTACTGAACCAAGTGCAGTGTTCAAACAATTTTGTGCACTTTGAAGATGATTTGTTACATCTTGAACATGTTGTTTAGCATTTTTCTTTTCCATTAAATTATACCTCCTTGTTTAATACGTTCACCTTATTCTCTACCATTTCGTCCAATAAAATACATTAAATATATAAACTGGTCTCAAATCAGGTTAACTAAAAGTATATGAAATCTATAAAAGCACAAACTATTAGGGTGAAGAAATAGATTTTATGGCTCATATTGTTAGTGCAAATGGTGTGCAAATTTAATCTAAAGGAGTGTTAATTATGGCAATTCGTGAAGGAGCAATACCTGTGGTACTGGGTACAGTCGTGACAGGTATTGGTGCAACTGTGGTGTCGTCTCCAGTTATAGCAGCCGGGGTAATTGGTGTTGGTGCAGCTCATATAGTACTTGGAGCCATTGACCTAGTTGAGCATAAGGGAGAATAGTTTTTTGAATTAGACGCTGTGATAAAGGTATGAAACTACATGGCGTTGGTGGTAGACATCTAAAGGGAGAGCAATTAAGCTCTCCCTTTAGATGTGAAAATTATAGAATTTTTATGTAGAAGTTTAACCCTTCTACTTGGTTAAGCCATTAAACTGCAAAAACAAAATTCAAATCTATGATTAAGTCTGGAAATATTGAAACCGTTATTTTATCATCCTCAGTATATAGCTCAGTTCTACCATATCTTTGATTACCTTGCAAAACAAAGATACTAACGAGTTTTTGATCAGGTTCTACAATCCAGTATTCCTGAACACCGGCTTTTTCGTATTTATTGAATTTTATTACCCTATCCATTTTTACGGATGAAGGAGAAATAATTTCTATTATCATTTCTGGTGCACCATTGCAGCCTTTACTATCTATTTTAGATTTATCACACACAATAGATATATCAGGCTCCACAATGGTCTTGACCCCCTTCTCATTCTTTTCATTTCCTAATGGTAATCTAACGCAGAAAGGCGCAGGATAAACTTTGCAGGGTTTGCCCGATAAATAATTAGCGATTTGTCTTACTAATTCTGCCAATACTTCTTGGTGTACAGGTGCTGGGGCGGCTTGCATATACGGGACACCGTCAATAATTTCCCATCGTTCATCGTCTGGATACGTCAAATAGTCTGCATAGGTATATTCGTTTTCATCTTGTAATAATGGAATTGTAAACACACTCCTTTACCGAAGGATATCCATTTAATGGTATTATCATAGCACGTTAGCTTCTCATTCTCAATCGTTAACTACCAAGGGTTACAATCCACTTCCCTCGCGTAGTTCACCTAACTCAACAGTATGGTCTTGGCCGTTCTAGCCAAATGGGTGTTGGCTTCATTTCTTCTTCCCGCCAGTTTCCATGTCAATCCCAAACATTTCTGAAATATCATCCTCTTCAATGACTCGGCGGCTTTTTCTGTTAGATTTTCCTAGGAGGGTCTTCGCTTTTTTACTGATCGTTTCAGAAATAAGATCCTCAATTTTTACGTTTCGCAGCGCGAAAAACAAGCTGGGATCATCGTCTAGTCGAGCGCCAATCCCATACAACGTGGCCGCCACATGTTTACACATCGTCGCATAGTCAGGGCAATTGCATTGTAGTGATATCTCTTTCGGCGCAGGAAACAGTCCTTTGCCCTTGGCTGTAAACAGTTCAGCGAGTGCCTTCGGGAACTTACCATCAATAAGCTCCTGCAGGGAATCTATTTTCCCTGCGCAGCCGTTGGTCAAGGTTTCCCAAATATCCTTAGGCAACGCTTGAATACTGATCGTCACGTGATACGGTCTTGGTGCGCTCCCTTGTACCAGCGCGTTAATCTTACCCTGCGTTATTTTGAGGTCTAGTACCGCCCCGTGACGGACGTAACTGCGTCCTCTACTAATGCGGTTCGTATAGTCCGAATAACTCTCCAGATTTTTATTCCAAGATTTTCCCCACCAGGTTGTGGTGAGCTTAGTTCCTGTCATAATCACCGGAGAAATGTCAGGATGTTTCTTTCTGAGTTTCTCAACGCTTTTCTGGGCCTGCTTTCTTCTTTCAGCCACAGGAATATACTGTGGGAAACTGCTATCGTAGTACATATTATACGCCTCGCTAACTCTAATTAGTAAGCCTAAATAACTCCACCAGCTGCTTATTATCCATTTCGGTGATCCAGTTCTCCTTCTGGTCTGGTATGATGTCTTGCAACAATTTGGTTTTATCCTCAATCATCAGATCAATTTTTTCTTCAATAGTTCCTTTGGTGATGAATTTATGAACAATGACATTTTTCATCTGGCCGATCCGAAAGGCCCTGTCGGTGGCCTGATTCTCAACGGCAGGATTCCACCACCGGTCATAATGAATCACGTGGTTGGCAGACGTTAGGTTCAGTCCGATGCCACCTGCTTTAATGGAGAGTACCATAAAAGGCACATACTCCGAACCCTGGAATTTAGCCACAAGTTCCTTGCGTTGTTTCACGGCCGTTCCACCGTGCAAGACAAGACCTTTATGCTGAAATATCGTCTCTAGGAAGTCCTTCAGCGGCTCAGTCATTTCTTTAAACTGGGTAAATATCAGCACCCGTTCTCGCTTTTCAGAAATGATTTCACAAATTTCCCGCAACCTGGCAAATTTCCCGCTTTCCTCCTCAGCATAGACATTCTGACCGAGAAATTGATCGGGATGATTGCAGATCTGTTTGAATTTCATGAGCGACGAAAGCACAAGTCCTTTACGTTCTATCCCCTCCGAGGTTTCAAGCTTTCTCAACAGATCGTTGACAAGTTTATTATAAAGGACTACCTGTCTTTTTGTAAGGGTTGCGTAGGTTTTCATTTCAATTTTCTCAGGCAAATCCGAAATAACCTTTTTATCGGTCTTCAAGCGTCTCAGGATAAAGGGGCTAACCACCTGCTTCAATCGGGCATAGCCCTCAGGACTCTCGGAAAGTTTCCTGGTAAATTTGGTAAATTCCTTGGCACTTCCTAAAAGTCCTTGATTCAGAAAGTCAAATAACGACCATAAGTCAGAGAGGCGATTTTCAATGGGTGTCCCCGTCATGGCAATTTTATAGAACGCTTTTAGTTGTTTTACAACCTTGGTCTGCTTTGTCCCTGGGTTCTTAATGGCCTGCGCCTCATCCAAAATTAAGGTATCCCAAGAGATGCTTTTTAGCCAATCGTATTTTAAGAGCATTCCATAGGTAGTAATAAATAGATCATATTTCTCCAGGCATCCGTTATTATCCTTCTCCAGATGCTTATTTTCAGAGGGATGGATGACGTAATACTTCAACGAAGGGGCAAACTTTGCAATTTCGCTCATCCAGTTGCCTATGAGTGACGCTGGCACGATCAACAAGGCCTTTTCTGGGGTCTTGGAACGAATATAATTCAGAAGTGCGATTACCTGGACGGTCTTCCCCAGACCCATATCGTCAGCAAGACAGGCACCAAGCCCTAGCGTCTTCATATAATGAAGCCAGTTTAAGCCCTGCTCTTGATACGCACGCAAATGAGCCTGAAAATCCTCCCCACCCTGTACTGTCTCGATCGTTTCGGGATGCGTCAACTTACGAACCACTGAATTGAGCCATTCTCCATGGGTTACTTCAAGGTCACAGGCTTCTTCTGGAAGCTTTAAGACCTGTTGAGCATCCATTTGAAAACGCAGGGCTTCAAGCATATTGAGATCTGACTTGTCCATCAGTTCTTGAGCTTGTTCATAGGCCTTGAGGGTTTCCAGCAGCCTCTCGCGATTGACCTCCACCCATTTTCCTTTAATGAGTACAAGGCCTTCTGCTTCAGAAAGTAATTGCTTCAATTCGCTGGCAGTCATGGATTCTCCACCCAGAAACAATTCAGCCTTGAAATCCACTATAGCCTCTAAGTTTAAACGCGAAGGCGCTTTCTCACCGACACTGACGGACATTTTTAGAGCAGCGGCCTTATTTCTCCACCACTTGGGCATGCGGCATAAAATACCGGCTTCCTCATAAACTGGTATTTCCTTGAGAAACGTATAGGCTTCTTCGGCAGTGAGGCTCAGCGGATGAAAGATTTCGCCCGATTCAACAAGTTCTGAAATAAACGCACTGGTTTCCGAGGCTTTATTCACGGTTGAGAGTAGCTCCAGCAGCTTTTTACTGTTCTCTCCATATTCCAGAATGGCATTTTTGAGCGGCAGATGTCTTGATTTACCTTCGTTTGAGACGCCCGAAGAATAGGTCGCCAAAAAAGCAAACGGGTATTCTTCTTTTCTACTTTCCACCAAATGAAAGAAAACACGTCCCACCAGATGAAGCTTCGGATTAAAAGAAGCAAAGAACTCTCCAACACTACCTGGATAGGCCTGAATCATCGTGCAAAATGACTGATTGAGGGTGTCCCATAGTTTTTCCAGCCAAATTACACTTAAGTGTTCGGCGCCTTGTATATAGGGAGCATTTTGCAGGAGTTGTTGAAGGTCATCGCCTTCGATTTCAACCACTATTTTTTCACGCAACACTTCAAGATCTGGATTGCGGGTTACCCTCTTGACAAAGGTAGCCGCTATCCGTCTCAGATAATTAAGGGATTCAGACATAGGGACTGCTCTATCCGCGAAGCCGAGAACTATAAGGGCTTGATGAGCATTTTCCAAAAATCGTTGGTAGACTTCTTCTTGGGAAATCAGTTGACTGCTACCGATCTGCTCTTGAGTCATCTGCCAGTCAAGTTCAAACAAACCCTCAGCTTGAAGAATAACCATGAGTTCTCGGTGGGTTGTTTTTACAGATTTATCGATGCTGTACAAACCATATATCGATCCTTTCAAGGTTCAGATTGTCTATGAATTCCAAACTATTTATAGACAATCAAATTCTAATACAAGGTCACACACGTTTCATGACACGGGAAACAGAAATTTCAAGCGACCCAATACGGGAAATTGTGGTACCTGAACATAACTAACCCCCCAAAGTAATAATCATCTTAATCACTTTTGGGGAGGTGTAAAGGTTGCCTACTCGAGACCTAAAAAAATGTACTGACTAACGATCATGTCTAACATGAAGGCTTAATGCTGCATCTAGCGCCAATTCCTCCGGCAACGTCACTGAGTGAGTGAAAACTATTCCCAAATCAATATCACTCTGCGGATGTTCAAACTCAGTCCCAAATGATCCAAATAAATAAACAGCAGCAATTTCAGCCCTAAACTGGAAAGATTCTTTCCAAGATTGCAACTCAACGGGTATCTTCCGCATGGACATTCCCCTTTTGCCACATTATAACATGCCAAATGCGTATAAAGAAGGTCTATGGGATTAATACCTGGTAATACGGCTGTTGGGCTATTTTATGTCACTATAATAACTATTCCCTCTTAGCGTGTTCCATTAGAATAAAGAATCTCATAGCAAAAAGCAGCTAGCTTCTACTTCTGCTACTGCTTTTTGCTTTACTCAACTAAAACTTT
>DASRMA010000208.1:0-4820 GCA_035648155.1 Desulfosporosinus sp. | reverse complement strand
TGACAAACTTATTCCCTGCCCCATAAATCTCCTTAGCGTGAGTCCAGAATAATTTTTTATGCAACCCTAACAAATGAGTATCGACCTCTTCTTGCTTAACGTGTTGGACCAACTCCACCTCTGCCTTCTCGCGGAGTTTACCGAGAAGGTTTAGGTTCGCATAGCCTTCATAAATTAGATAAGAATGTCCGACTAACGCAATTCTCATGCGATTTGCATCATGAGTCACAATAGGGATTGAGGGGATTGTCGGAATATGAGTCTTTCCGGACATCTTTGCAAGCAGCCGGTCTTTCCAAGTTTCCTGCGAAGGAAAAGTGGTTTTTTGAGTATTCACCGAGCCCTTCGTAACACTCTCGATCTCACGGATGGTCTCCTCGAAATCCCACCCCTGACCCTTTGACTCTTGGTATTGTTTCTGCCACTCTTGTGCTAAATTAAAGGCTTTCCGAATCTCCGCCTTGCTCTTATCTAGCTGAAGCCCGAAGACCTGAAGATCTCTCAGGACCTGACGTTGTCCCTTCTTCCAATTTAACGTAACGGTTAAGACCGGCATTCCAGCGGGGACCGCAGGAAGAAGACTTTCGGGGATCCCTAAGAATTTTGGACAACTGTACGTGTCTGCCGCAACACTAACCATGCGGGGGAGAAAAATTGCATCAACATTTTCTAGGGCTTGTATATGTCCTGCTAGAAGCTTAAGTGGCAAACACGTTTCATCACTTGCTTTTTTAAACCCTGTTCCATGATGTTTCGATGTGTGGGTGGAGAGGTCACCACCTCAATACCTAGTTGATGGAAAAATCCAGCCCAAAACGGGAAATAATCGTAATAAAATAGAGCACGTGGAAACCCAATTTTCACTATACCGGCATCCTTCCCTGTTCTATCTACCGCTATCCTGCGGCATCTACATCCCTCTGACACGAATATACTGTTCATTATGTCTATTTTAGTAATATTTATCCATATGAGCAACATAAGTCATTTTATCCTCTTATATTGCAGTTCTAAGCCGACTGCTTCTGAACTTTAATTAACTGACTGAGCAATGCTTACGGCTATTTCTACCAGAGTTTCTGCTCCGAAAACGGGACCAATGAACTAGGTATAATCAAATAAAGGACGATGCCACCAGGCGCTCACACTTGGCGGTCTAACCTCTCATTCTATATAGAAAAGGGAGAGCCTTCCAGAACGGGCTCTTCCTTTTTTAACACTTATATGAAATAGGCAGCATTCTTTAATCACATTTTCTTGCATTTGGAATTTTCACACAGCTCGGTCATCAGAGCTTCAAGCTCATCACGTTGTTCACCCGCCAACGCTAGATCTTCTTTGATTAATCTGAGCTCTTCTATTACAGATCGTGAGTCTCATTAATCACCCGGTCCTGTTTCTCTTCTGCCTTACAGAGTTATATACCCAATAATTGAAAGTTCTGCCCCTTGGAATAAAACCGATATGGCATATTGCATCTAGGCATCTAGGCATCTATAACCCTGAGGTTGTTGAAAAAACAACGGAATCATAACCATTGCAGTGATAATATAGAACATGGCCATGGTCGAAAGCCAATAGGCGAGTTTATCACCTAACCAATCGTTGAATCGATTCAATATCTAATTCCCGCCCATCAAGATACATCTTTATCCGTTGGGAGAACAAAGGACTCCGAGTTAGCTAACCCTTGACCCTTCAAGCTCTCCTAATGTAAATAGGTTACAGGGCGTTTCTAATTACCCAATGCCCTCGGTGATACCGGTGAAAAGACTATGATCTCGCATAGTAATGAGCTTTTTGAGAAAAAGCCAATGTTCAAAAGTGAAGATTGGTGGGCTGTCTGGCTTGGGTTATTTATCTTCTTACTGAGTATGGGACCTGTTTTCTGGATAGAATTGTTGGGCTGGATGGTTAAATTCAATGTGTGGGTAGAGTCGTCCAAAGCATTGGCACCAGTGTCCAAATCCTTTCAAAGTTTACCTGGCATTTATTCTGCACTGTTAACCTATTTATTTTTAATGGGGATTACCACTGTTGAATACATGGTAGGTTTCAGAATTATTTACTGGCTTACTTTTGTCTGCATGATTTTAGGTACCAATGGATATATTGCTGCTACTCCCGATAAACTGAAAAGCCTTAAAATCCCCTGGTCTATGAGTCTTGGAGATATGGGCTTTGTCCTTGCAATGATCGCCGGTCTTGTAATTGGAGAATTTTTTCAGGGTTTTGCCAAATTCCTAGAGGAGGCAGCTAAGCCCGAATGGTTCATTAAAACAGGCATTGTAATCTTAGGAGCAGCCATCGGTATCAAGACAGTAGGCGCTCTAGGACTGGCCAACACTGTAATTATCCGGGGATTCTGTGCCGTAATTGAGGCATATTTAATTTATTGGAGTTACTTATTTTATCGCACTAAGATATTTTTAATTTACACCGGAATGGGCCGCACCCTTGGCGTCTGGTGTTTCCATCTGTGGGGTTTCAGCAGCCATCGCTACAGCGGCTGCAATTCGAGCTCGTCCAATAGTACCAGCTATTTTGTCTGCTGTCATTATTGTATTTGTGGCCGTTGAAATGCTCGTTTTACCCTTGTTAGCTTCATCCTGGTTGTTTACCGAACCGATTGTAGCTGGCTCCTGGATGAGCCTGGCCGTCAAGAGTGACTGCGGGGCAGTGTCCAGTGGCACGATCGCCGATTCTCTGATACGGGCCCATTAACATACCTTGGGATTTTTAAAGAACTTCTTACGTAATGCCAGTTATAAGACTCAAAATGATGAAAAAACTTGGAGCCTTTGGAGTTAACAGTTGAGCGACGCGATAATCTTTAAATGCGATCTTGCCAAAGCAATCTTTTTTCTACACTCATAATTTCAGATAACCTCCTGAGGATTATTGTCTCATAATCATGGATTAGCTAAAATTTGGGGTTGCAATTGACGCTTACCTCAACGCAAAGGCGAATTTGTTATATTAATGTATATTCCCTAAAATATTGTCTATTCTACCAATAGGCGTAAACAAGGAGTGTGCATTCATGGATTTAGGGCAGTTAGCAATAGAGCTAATTTTAGGTTTTTTCAGTTTATTACTTTTTACAAGGTTAATAGGCAAAACTCAAATTACACAGCTTACATCATTTGACTTTATTTCGGCGTTGATTATGGGTGAACTTCTAGGTAATGCAATCTATGATGATGACGTTGGCATTGTGGAAATTTTGTTTGCTATTACTGTTTGGGGCTTCCTAATCTTTGCTGTACAACTTATGGGTGAAAAATCCATCACATTAAGAAAGCTTTTTGAAGGTAAACCTTCCTTAGTAATTCAAAAAGGGATCATTGATCGCCAAGAGCTTAAAAAAAACCATATGAACATTAATGAGCTTCAAACTCTATTAAGGGAAAAGGATGTTTTTTCCATTCGAGAAGTTGAATATGCTATACTCGAACAAAACGGATCCTTAACTGTTTTACGAAAACCTGAATTCAATATCCCCACACTTAAAGATCTTAATATTCCTTTAACTAGCAAGTCCCTCCCTAGGCTTCTGATAAGTGATGGAATAATACTTAACCATGACTTGCTAAGAATCGGCAAAGATGAGTCTTGGCTTAAAACTGAGCTAAAACAACAAGGCTATGTTAATATCGATAATATTTTTTGTGCTGAATGGAGAGAGGAAGATGGCTTGTATGTCATAGAAAAAACCAATTAAACATGGTGTTAATTATCATTTGTTGTTGCTTCCCTGGATGACACTGGAAAGACCTTGACCAGTTCTTAGCATCTGTAAGGTTCTGCAATCACGTTGTAGAAGCCGTAATTTTATCATAATCACAGCCACACGACGGTTTAAGGAACGAATTTTTTCTAATGTTTCTATCCCGTTCATTCCTGGCATTTTCATATCCAACAATATAAGATCCGGCTCAAAGGAAGAGGAACTAAGTAACCTCAGTGCCGCTTTTCAGTTAGATACCATTTTGACTTCATGGTCATCCTCTTGGAAGATCGAAACAAGCAGGCTCCGAACGCCAAATTGGTCATAACGATAAGAATTTTGCCAAATGAATAACTTTATTGATCAGGCTTTAACAGCAACTTCAAAACATGAGTCAAAAAGAGCAAGCTCAGAGTTAACAAGGTACACCACAACAACAATGCAAATAGCTTGTGTTTCAATAATAATGCCTCGGGGCTTCAGCTCCGAGGCATTAACAGCCAAAGAGACTACCTTATAAAAGGTAGTCTCTTTGGCTGTTTGGCCTTTATTTACCTGGCGATGACCTACTTTCCCAGGGGCTTGCGCCCCAAGTATCATCGGCCCTGGAGGTCTTAACTACCGTGTTCGAGATGGGAACGGGTGGAACCCCTCCGGTATGATCACCAGATGCCTGAGATCGTATTGTTCTTGCGAACGCTGTTCTCTCAAAACTACATAGAGTCGTTATCTAGTAAAGCCTATTGAATTTGTGCTACTTACCTAGCGTAGCAATCACGAAGTTCTTTGTGGTGGCTTGGTCCTTGCGAACCACGCACCTCCACATCGAAGCCTCGATCATTAGGTCAAGCCCTCGACCTATTAGTACCAGTCAGCTCCACACCTCACGGTGCTTCCACACCTGGCCTATCAACCTGATAATCTTTCAGGGGTCTTACCAGCTTATGCTGTGGGAAATCTCATCTTGAGGTCGGTTTCGCGCTTAGATGCTTTCAGCGCTTATCCGCTCCGAATATAGCTACCCAGCGATGCTCCTGGCGGAACAACTGGTACACCAGTGATTCGTCCATCCCGGTCCTCTCGTACTAGG
>DASRMA010000207.1:0-11590 GCA_035648155.1 Desulfosporosinus sp. | reverse complement strand
GCTTTCTTTATTGGCTTAGGAACGAAAGCTGGTTTTGTTCCGTTTCATATTTGGTTGCCTTATGCCCATTCGGCTTCACCAAGCCCAGTATCTGCACTAATGTCTGGCGTCATGGTAAAAGTTGCACTCTATCTCTTTATTAGATTAGTTTGGTTGACGTTGGGACCAGGCCCAGTTTGGTGGGGCTGGTTATTTTTGCTGATCGGAGCCCTATCTGCCTTGGTTGGGATATTATTTGCTTCTGTGCAGTCAGATCTAAAGAAATTACTTGCTTTTTCAACGATTGAAAATGTTGGAATCCTTGGTATGGCCTTAGGCAGTGCCTTTCTTGCGAGATCCTGGAATAATTCTTGGGCGATGGATTTGGCGCTCATTGCTTTCTTTTGGCATACTTTGCAACATATGTTGTTTAAATCATTACTTTTTATGGCTGCGGGCAATATTATCCAAGCAACGCATACTCGGAACCTTGAACGCTTGGGCGGATTGCTCAGACGGATGCCAAGGACGGGCTTAGGAGCACTTATAGGCATTATAGGTATAACGGCCTTACCTCCCCTAGGTGGATTCTGGGGGGAGTTAATGTTATTTCAATCCCTGTGGGTGAACACATCAAATCTTGTGAACGGCTGGAGTAAACTATTCTTGCCCTTGTTTATTGGGATTCTGGCACTAGTGGGAGGCTTATCTATGGCTACGTTTGTCAAGTGGTTTGGGATATCCTTCCTTGGACAAGCCCGCTCCACACTGGCAGAAAAGGCTAAAGAGGCACACCCTGTTCAATATATTGCTCCATTAATAGCTGGTGGATTAGCCGTTTTAAGTGTACTTTGGCCCACTGCGACATTAACCTTAATCAATTTGCCTCTTTTAGTTATGAGAAATGGAGATACCCTAGGGTTAGGGTCAGTTATTGGCAACAGGGTCCACATGACCTTTGTTTATCTAATTATCTTTGGTCTGCTTTTAGCGGCTGTTGTGATTCTAAGCAAAAGAGGAACACGGAGAGTTACAGCAACTTGGAACTGTGGTTCTCCCCTAACACCAAGTATGCAATATAGTGCTATGGGGTTAACGAAGCCCATTCGAATTCTTTTTGCCAAAGTGCTGGGTTCGCACCGACATGTAGAAGGAGATTTTGCTGGAACGCGTTACAGTCTGCGTTCTCTGGCGTACGAAGGGAGAATCAAAGAAGTCTTTGAAGATATCTTCTACCGTCCTGTAATCCGTGGGCTTATTTGGTCTGCGTCGAAAATCGTTAAACTGCAAGAGGGTAACATTCATTTATATTTGGGTTACTTAATGATAACGATGATCATCGTTTTAATCTTAGGTCGTTAGGAGAGAAGAGAAGTTGGATGAATTATTAATACTTTTATCCCGTCTACTGATGGGCCTCGGACACTTGGCCTTGTTTCTAGTGGCAGCTCCGCTACTTCAAGGATTCATAAAAACAAGTAAAGCGTTTTGGCAGATGCGACAGGGTCCCTCAATATTTCAACCATACAAGGATTTATGGAAACTGCTACAAAAGGAGGAACTGATCTCAGAACATGCCTCCTGGATCTTTCTATTGACGCCTCGCATCGCTTTAGTGAGCACACTAATGGCGGGGCTCGTTATTCCAAATGCTTGGGGCTGGGCGCCTTTAAGTAGCTGGGGAGATCTTTTTTTATTTGGAGCAAGCCTTGGCTTAGTGCGTTTATTTCTAACCCTTTCGGGTTTAGAAGGCGCGGGAGCGTTTGGAGGGATGGGCTCTAGCAGAGAGCTCTTTGTGGGGTTATTGACGGAGCCTGCTTTGCTGCTTGGACTCATCGTGCTAGCTTTTATCACGGACACAACGTCTCTGCAAGAGATTGCGTCCAGCTTGGAAAGCGTATCACCGATTTTCATACCCCGGTTATTAGTGCTAATAGCTTTGGTGATGGTTAGCATTGCTGAGATGGGGAGAATTCCGGTGGATAACCCGGATACACATTTGGAATTAACCATGATTCATGAAGCGATGTTGCTAGAGTATTCAGGGCCTTCGCTTGCTCTGCTGAGTTTTGCTGAACAGGTCAAACAACTCTTGTTGATTAGTTTATTAGCCCAAATTGTTTGGCCAAGTGGTCTGATATCTGGGAGTAACGGGTTAGTAGCCTTGCTCTGGGCTTTGGGTTTCGCTGGAGTCAAGGTTGCTGTTTTGGGTTTCTTTTTTGCTACAGTGGAAAGTTTCTTTGTTAAGAGGCGACTTTTCTTACTCCCAAACTATCTGGCAACAAGCACTGCCTCGGCCATTTTGGCCTTAGTTTCACTCTGGTTTATAAGGGGGCAGATTTAAGTGGCAGGTATTTCTGAAAATGTGCTTAATCTAATACTGTTTGTACTTTTAACATGCGGACTGATCATCGTCTATAGCACACGCGTGAAGAAAGCTTTGAATTGGTGGACGTTACAAACTATTGCCGTCTCCATCCTTATTTTAGTTCAAGGGGTTTATAGCGGAGAATTGGAGGTTATAGTTGTCGGTGTGTTGTTGTTAATCGGCAAAGCAGCAATTATCCCAATACTTCTAAGACGTGTTTTGAGAGAGTCAAAGACGGAGTGGGTGGGTGAAATCTACTTAAAGCGAACTTCCTCATTAGTAGTTGCTGGAGCTTTAACGCTTCTAGCCTACAACGTAACAGAGCCCTTAGTGACACTTTCACAGCCAGGCTTTCGTAACGGCTTAGCTGTTGGGTTAGCACTGATTTTCTATGGTCTACTGCTAATGATGATTCGTAAAGTAGCCATAGTTCAGGTCTTGGGAATCTTGCTGATTGATAATGGAATATTCTTGGCTGGATTTTTCCTAACTCAGGGGTTGCCTTTGTTAGTAGAAGTGGGGAGTATGTTCGATATCCTAATCGGGGTTGTTATTACAGTGATTCTGTCGAAGCAAATGCTGGAGAATTATCATTCTCTGAACGTCGATCACATGAGGTCGTTGAAAGGATAGTATGCAATGCTTATTGGAGTGGCAATAGTCGCAGCAGTGGGAATGCTGATGTCATCAAAGGATTTTTATTTAAAATTAATGAATTGTGTTGCCCTTGCTTTATTATCAGTGAGTGGTGGGTGGATCATAAGACAAACGTTAAGCCACGGGTCGTACGCATCAGAGTCAGGTCTATTATACTGGGATGCGTTGAGTGCTTTGCTGCTTAGCGTTATTATCATTATTTCTGTTTATGTTATTCTATTTTCGTTTGGGTATATGGAAAAAGAGGTTCGTGAGAAGAAAGTTCCTCAAACGAGACTTAGGTGGTACTATTTCTGGATATGGATCTTTATCGCCACGATGCTCCTGGTTGTAAGCACACCTAATCTAGGGATTATTTGGGTGGGAATTGAGGGTACAACGTTAGCCACGACTCTTTTGGTGGGCTTCTATCGAAACAAGCAAGCGGTCGAAGCTGCTTGGAAATATGTAATCTTGTGCACGGTGGGTATCAGCTTTGCCTTATTGGGCACGATGCTGCTTTTTGCAGCAGCTGCGCCGCTTTTGGGCCAGACCTTAAACGCGTTGGATTGGAGAATGCTTCCAAAAGTAGCGAGTGAGTTAGATCCTAATTTGACCCGGCTAGGTGTCTTGTTTGCGGTTGTTGGTTATGGGGCAAAGGTTGGTTTTGCTCCCATGCATGCATGGCTACCTGATGCTCATAGTCAGGCGCCTTCACCGGTCAGCGCTTTGTTATCCGCTGTTTTACTCAACTGTGCTCTCTATGCTATTTTGCGTTGGTACAGTTTGTCTCGACTGACCACCTTGGGACCTGATTTTGTAGGAACGATCCTTATGAGTTTCGGGTTTTTATCGTTGGGTCTTATGGTAGGGTTTATCTTATTGCAAAAAGATCTTAAACGATTATTAGCGTACTCCAGTGTTGAACATATGGGAATCTTAGCGTTAGGTTTTGGGTTGGGAACTCGGGAAGCTGTCTGGGGGGCCTCGTTGCATCTCTTGTTTCATGGTCTAACCAAGGCAAATCTATTCGTTATTATAGGGAGCTTGGTACAGAAAACGGGAACAAGGGAAATTTCTAGGATTCGTGGAATCTTTAAAGTTTGGCCTTATACTGGCATCATCATGGTTTTTGGATTATTGAGCATTACTGGAACCCCCCCGTTCGGAACGTTTCGCTCAGAAATAATAATTTTCGCGGGTCTGTTCAAAACAGGCCATCCGGTACTTGGCTTTTTGACTATATTATTTCTAGCAGTGATCTTTGCGGGGTTTCTGTATCATTTTCTTCAGATGCTTTATGGGAACCCAAGTGGTCAGCACCAGCCTGGGGAGAGTGCAAGCACACTGATCCTTATAATCCCTCTTTTGGTAGTCCTTTTCTTAGGTTTGTTTATTCCACAAAGCCTCAATCAGGCGCTAAATCAGGTCGTTGTAGCGATATTGGGAGGAGTATAGAATGCTAGGATTACAGGAATATTTACAAAGTTATCATAGTTATCCAGCTATAAAAATTGTAGAATGGGAGGAGCAAGAGGGTTTAGTCGACGTACCTCCACGTGATCTTCCGGAAATCTTGAGCTATTGTTTAGATATAAGGCCACGCCCAATTTGGTTAACACATGTGGTCAATGATGAGCGACAGTTGGGAAATGGCTTTTGTGTCTATTTGGTGCTTCATTTTCCAGAAAACGATTTTTCACTTACTCTAGTTGCCAAAGGAATAAAAGATCAATTTCCAACGCTTTCCGTGATCTTTCCGGCACTGAACTGGTCAGAGAGAGAGGCTCAAGATCTCTTCGGGCTACAGGCCGTCGGACATCCTGACCCTCGCTCTTTAGTGTTACATCCCGGTTGGCCACTAGGATTTCATCCCTTGCGTAAGGATTATAAAGCGGGGGAAGAACACAAGGAGTTTGTACGTGCCCCTTTAGTTTTCCCAGAAATGCGTGGAGACGGAATCTTTCAGGTTTCAGTGGGTCCTATTCATGCTGGGATCATAGAACCTGGGCATTTCCGCTTTTATACCCTCGGGGAAGCTGTTCTGCATCTAGAGGCCCAACTCTTCTTTACGCATAAAGGAATTGAGAAGCTCCTTGAAGGAAAAAGTATCGAAGAAGGCTTACACATCATAGAGCGGGTTTGTGGAGTATGTACAGTAAGTCACTCTCTTGCTTATTGCGCGGCAGTTGAAAAACTTGCTTCTCTGGAAGTTCCCCGTAAGGCCTTACTATGGAGAACGATTCTCGCAGAATTAGAACGAGTGTATAATCACGTGGGGGATATAGGCAATATGTGTGCTGGGGTTGGCCTTGCTTTAGGTAGTGCCAATGGTTCACAATGTAAGGAAAATCTCCAACGCTTAAATTTAGAATTCTTCGGCCATCGATTTTTGCGGGGAATGGTCGTTCCTGGGGGAATGAAATCAATACCCGGGGCACAGGGGAGTCAAGCCATTCTGAACCGACTACTTGGCCTATCCGATGATTTTGAAGAATGGATACCCTTGCTGCTAGGACATGAGGGATTTAGACAGAGGGCTGTGGCAACTGGAATTCTAAAGACAGAAGTTGCACTAGATATGGGAGCTACAGGGCCGACTGCACGGGCTTCAGGTATACCCATTGATTGGCGAGAATTCCATGCCCATCTTCTCTATCCAGAACTTAATGTGAAAGCAATAGTTAAACAGGATGGGGATTGTTGGTCTAGGTTAATGGTACGAGTGAAAGAAACTAGGGAAAGTTTCCGGATTCTTAATACATTACTGCGCGAAGCGATGAAGGGACCAGAGTTTGATTACGATAAACCTACTTTTATGGCATTGGAAGAAGTTAAACGGATGGCTCCAGCATGGGGATGTGTAGAGTCTCCAAAAGGAACGGATGTTATTTGGCTTATGCTCGATGACGAGTGTAGAATCTACCGCTGTCGGATTCGATCTGCCAGCTATGCCAACTGGCCGGTTGTACCGCTCACTGTTCCGGGCAATATTGTACCGGATTTTCCACTAATCAATAAGAGTTTTGAATTGTGTTACAGTTGTTGTGACCGCTAGGGAGAAAGGGGAGATAATATGTTGAATATGCTGCTCCGAAAGTCAAAAATGGGACGGCTCACTGAAAAAGGCAGGAATTCGCTGTTATTGCAGACATCGGCGGATTTACCAACGTGTTTCAGACAATCTCTTCAGATTAGACACCTCGATTGTGGCTCCTGCAATGCTTGCGATTGGGAAATGACGGCCTTAAGTAATTCTCTTTACGATCATCAGCATTGTGGAATTGACTTCGTGGCTGCTCCTCGTCATGCGGATCTTTTGATGTGTACTGGAACAGGCTCAACTCAGCTGCTGAACGCGGCCCATGAAACTTATGAAGCAATGGCCAAACCGAAATGGGTCATGGCGGTAGGTGATTGTGCCGTTAATGGTGGCGTATTTAAGGGTGCTTATGCTAGTGAAGAAGGGATCGGTGAGATTTTACCTGTGGATTTTAAGGTTCCGGGTTGTCCACCTACGCCGAATGATATGATGAAAGCCTTGTTGCAGGTTATGGGTAAGAAAGTGTCTTAATCCACATGCCTTGATTCACAGGGGGTAGATTACTAAAGGTAGTGGCTAGAGCTTAAGAAAAACGCCTAACGCAAAGAGTCCTAGGGCTCTTTTTGCGTTAGGCGTTTAAAGATAATACTTTGAGAGCAACCACGGGTTGGAAGAGGTTAATACTTAATATCCAGTTCTTTAATTTTGCGATAAAGCGTATTTCGTCCAATACCCAGTAGTTTAGCGGCGGGCGCAATTTTACCCTTAGTTTGGGTGAGCGCGTACAGAATGGCCTGCTTGGTCTGCTGCTCCAGCAAGGGCTCGGGGTCGGTTTTATAGTTAACTTTTTGGAATTCATCCGGTAGGTCATCCACGGTCAGTAAAGGTCCTTCGGCTAAAGCCACCATGCTTTCAATACAGTTCTCTAATTCTCTGACATTTCCTGGCCAGAGCTGGCTTATCAGATGTGCATAAACTTCTTCTTGTATCCCTAGTATTGAGCTACAACACGATTCACATGCCTTGCGGATGAAATGGGGAACCAAGTCGTGAATGTCCTCTGGGCGATCCCGTAGAGGAGGTAATTCGAGGGTGATGACCTTCAGACGATAGTATAGATCCAAGCGGAACAGCTCAGATGAAACAAGGTCGGAGAGGTTTTTGTGTGTTGCCGCCAGGACACGAACGTCGATTTTCAGAGCTTTTGTATCACCAATTCGGGAAACTTCTTTTTCTTGGAGTACCCGAAGGAGTGCAATTTGAACGTTCATGGGCATATCTCCAATTTCATCAAGAAAGATAGTGCCTTTTTCAGCTAATTCGAATTTTCCAGGTTTTCCTCCACGCCGTGCTCCGGTGAAGGCTCCCTCAACATAGCCGAATAACTCGCTCTCAATCAGTGAAGCAGTCAGCGAGGCACAGTTTAAAGCGACAAAAGGGCCATCGCGACGTGGACTAAGTTGATGGATTGTGCGGGCAATTATTTCTTTTCCGGTCCCACTTTCTCCATGTATAAGTATGGAAGAGTGGGTTGAGGCGACCTTCGCAGCTCGTGCCAGCGTGCGCTGCGAGAGTTGGCTTTGTCCGATCCATAATGGATTGGAAATGGGGGAGGTGCCCTTTGTGATGTGAAGTGTCCCTACAGCACCCAATGCTTGGCCAGCTTCGTTGACTACACGCTTTAAGTGAGAGAAAATTTCTTTTCCTGCACGATCTTTAATATTAAGATCAAGAGAATGTCCGCTTAACATCCACCCTTTTGGTGAGCTGAAGATGTCTACGGCGAGTTGCCCTATAATGTCTTCTTGTCTGCGGCCCAGCAATGCAGCGCCAAGAGGGTTTATGTCAGTAATAATGCCGTTATGATCAATAGCGATGAAGCCTTGCTGTAAAAGTGAAGAAGCTAACTTAGCTCCTTCTTGATAAAATTTTAGCTGATTCTCCAACTGGAAAAGTCGCAAATTTTTTTCGATCATGCTTGCGCCCATCATGGCGATTGTTAAGATCTTCTGCCGGTCTGGACTAGTATCACCACTGATATCTAAAACGCCAAGGGGGGTACCAAGACTGTTCTGAATGGGGGCAGCCCAACAGGCCAAAAAGTTATTATCGTGCACATAGTGCTCCCAACCGAAGACGGAGATGGGCGCATTATCGCGTAGAGCAGTTCCGATGGCATTGGTGCCACGGATTTCTTCACGCCAACTGGCGCCTGGGCTTAAATTTACCTTTTGAGCTTTACTCATAAAAGGCGCGTCACCTATGGCTTCGATGATGTAGCCCTCGTTATCACCTAGCAAAACAGTATAGTTGGTACTCCCAAGTAAACTGAAAATGTAAGGCATCACAGGTTCGCTAGCACGGATCAGGGATTCTTGGTCATCTCGACGTTTGCTGAGACTTGGAGTTGATAGAATATCCTGGTTAGAAATTAGCGTATGGTCTACATTAAACTCTAAGCTTCTTTGCCAGGAACGATAGATAGAAGGAGTTACTTCCGATTCAACGCATTCACCATTAATAAAACGCTTCAAATGGTTTTTCATACAACTCTTTCCCTCTCCTTGTTGGGATACTTTTCGTTATCCTACAATTGAGAATACCATATCTATTTCAATCAAACAACAGGCTATAATAGCAGTTGCTCAAAAGTGCTCTGAAATGGAACATATTTATAAGACATAATGATCGAATATGGAACAATAGTGGGCGCCAAATAGTTAAATGATCTTTCTTGCATCGCCACAATCACTTTAATGCATGAAGAACTTGTTAGTTTTAATTTGGTTTATTTTGGTTTAATTTGTTGCTGCTAGGTTATTTGAAAAAGTTCAATAGATGTTTCTGGATAGAAAAGACTGGCATGAATATTGCTTATATAATAACATAAGATTGCTTTAGGACGATGTAAGAGTTTTAGTCCTTTAAGAAAATGTTGAACGAGTTGAACGAATAGTATAGTATAGTATAGTAATGAGGGGGAAGATTCATGGGTGGATATATCGGAAAAGTATTACGAATCAATCTTACTGAGGGGAAAATTAGTACTGAATCTTTAAACATGGAACTTGCGAGGAAATATTTGAGCGGTCGTGGGCTTGCGGGGAAAATGTTTGCAGATGAGGTGGCATCAGATGTTGATGCGCTATCACCAGAAAACAAACTATTTATTGCTACGGGGGTACTTACTGGTACGAACGCCCCTACGCCATCAAGGTACATGGTTGTGACCAAGTCTCCACTAAATGGAGTTATTGCCTCTTCAAACTCGGGAGGGTATTGGGGAGCACAACTAAAATTCGCCGGGTATGATATGGTTGTCTTGGAAGGTAAGTCAGACCATCCTGTGTATATTACGATTAAGGATGATACGGTGGAGATCAAGGATGCAGCGAAGGTTTGGGGTAAGGATGTTTATGAAACAACTGATGCGTTAATGCAGGAGTTTGGAGATGACAAAGCGAAAGTTTTAGCCATCGGACCAGCAGGGGAAAACCTTTCCTTAATGGCATCAATCATGAATGACCTTTACCGCGCAGCAGGACGTACTGGGGTTGGTGCTGTTATGGGATCAAAGAATGTTAAGGCGATCGTCGTTCGTGGAACTGGGAAGGTGGAGAGTGCAAATCCTGACCAAATGAAAGACGTTGTGAGCAATGCACTGACTAAAATTCGCGAAAATGGCGTAACCGGACAAGGACTTCCTACGTACGGTTCAGCTGTACTTGTCAATATTATTAATGAAAACGGGGTTTATCCGGTCAATAATTTTCAAGGATCCTATGACGCAGATGCTGATAAAATAAGCGGAGAGACGATGACTGAAAAATACTTAGTCAAAAAACACCCTTGTTATCGTTGTTCAATCGCGTGTGGTCGTTACAACAAATGGAATGGAAAAGAAGGCGCAGGCCCAGAGTATGAAACGGCATGGGTCTTTGGTTCGGATTGTGGTATCCATGATTATGATGCAATTCATGAGGCCAATGATTTATGTAACAAACTAGGACTAGACACAATTTCAGTCGGCGCGACGATTGCCGCTGGTATGGAACTGGTACAACGTGGCTATATTAAGCCAGAAGAACTCGATGGCACCCCCCTAGAGTTTGGCAATGCCCAAGGGATGGTTGATTGGGTGCGAAAGATCGCATATGTTGAAGGACTAGGCGCTAAAATGGCGTTAGGTTCGTATAATTTCGCCGATAGCTATGGCGTCCCTGAACTGTCGATGAGCGTTAAGAAGCAAGAACTTCCAGCTTACGACCCTCGTGGCGTACAAGGTCAGGCCTTATCGTATGCAACCAGTAACCGTGGTGGATGTCACGTTCGTGGGTATATGATTTCCCCGGAAATTTTGGGACTTCCTGAAAAGCTCGATCGTAATGCTGTAGAAGGAAAAGCTACCTGGACAAAGATCTTCCAAGATCTTACGGCTGTCATTGATTCTATAGGGCTCTGCCTGTTCTCTTCGTTTGCACTAGGACTCACTGATTACACAGCGCTGGTTAATGCTGTAACTGGTTTTAATTATAGCGATGCTGAGCTACTAGCTTGTGGGGATCGAATCTGGAATAATGAACGTTTACACAATTTGCGAGTTGGTTTCACTGCTGCGGATGATACCTTACCCAAGCGTTTATTGAACGATCCAATTCCAGATGGCCCATCAAAAGGCCAAATGCATAACTTACCAGAGCTTTTAGCTCAGTATTATGCTGAACGTGGCTGGGACGAGGCAGGTGTTCCCACACCCGAGTGTCTTACGATGTTAGGAATGTAAGGCGAATTCTAGGTGCGATGCTTGAACCATGAAATTTAATGTGCGCAACCGGAAATACAATTTGTCGACTTCAAAGGGCAATTAGCGAAGGGACAAAGTTTTGAGGGGGACCTTTTGAGGGGTTCCCCTTTGAAGTACCATGGTATAATAGAATACGATCGGAATTAAGCAGCGTGAGCAATCGATTCATTTACGCAATCAAATAAGTAATCAAGCAAAAAGGAAGCAACAACCTTCACGGTCCCATGTTGAAAGGAGGAGTAAGAGTGCGTGTAACGGTAAAACTATTTGCAACGTTTCGGGATGGTCGCTTTAAAGTTGAAGAGTGGGATCTTCCAGAGGGAAGTAAGGTTCTTGAGGTTTTAGGACCTTTAAATATTAAGCCAGAGGAGATTGCCATTTGGCTTTTAAATGGTAAGGATGCGAATGAACATTCTCAGTTGAAGGATGGAGATACTTTGGCACTCTTTCCACCTGTGGGAGGAGGTTAAATGAAATTAGAAGGTCGTTATGCTAGGAATATGAAAACCTTGTCTGCTGAAGATCAGCTCAAGCTTTCCACGTCATGCGTAGCAATCGTAGGGTGTGGAGGACTAGGGGGATATATAGCGGAAGAGCTTGCGCGGATCGGTGTCGGGCGTCTCATCCTTATTGATGGTGATCATCTAGACGTCAGCAATTTGAATCGACAGATTATGGCGACAGAACAAAACATCGGCCAGTGGAAAGTGGAAGCTGTCCGTGATCGACTGCAAAGTGTGAATTCTGAGGTGCGAGTCGA
>DASRMA010000206.1:0-7633 GCA_035648155.1 Desulfosporosinus sp. | reverse complement strand
TTCGGTGGGGGTAGACTCCCCCACCGAAGTCTCGATGTTCACCTTTAGTTGAACGAGTTCACTCCAGTATAGATGTGTATAGCATCCCTTAAAAACTCTGCCGTTCCAGGTTGTTTCTCATCATAATGAGCCGTAAATCTCGGATCATCGACATACATCTGAGCCAGTCCTGCATGCGTCTCTTTCGTGTAGCCATCCCAATAAAAGCACAACCACTCACGATGAAGACCTACTGCTTTTTGGGCTAATTCGCCAGCAGGATCGCCTGTTTTGAACGCAGCATGAAGGGTTTCTTTAAGCATTGTAGCAAGCTTCGTCACCTCATCATGTTGCTCCTGAGACATTCCTTTGACTTTTTGGTTGGACTTATTAACCGTTTCATCCCCATATTTTTCGCGAATTTCTTTGCCATACTTTGCTTCATTATCATCCACAAATTTTTGCTTAAAACCTTCAAACTTTTCTTTATCCGTCATCGTAATTCTCCCTTCGTTAAGTGCAATGGTCTTTTGAACATTGGTAATCAAAACATCCAATTGCTCGCGTTTTACAAGGAGCTTCCCATGGTGTTGTCTCAGTGCCGCTGCTCCGTCAAACGATGGTAAGGTCACAATATCTTTAATACTTTCTAAGCTCATACCAAGCTCTCGATAAAAAAGAATCTGTTGCAACCGATCAACTTGAACTTGCCCATAAATGCGATACCCTGATGAATTAATTCTTGCCGGCTTAAGAATACCTAACTCATCATAATATCTCAGAGTTCGAGTGCTTATACCTGCCATCTGAGCTAATGTTTGCACTGCATATTCCATGTGATCACCTCCTGATAAAATAACTATACACCTTTACGCTACGTCAATGTAAAGGTGTATAGTTATTTTCTTTGAAGAATTTGTTATTATACCACTAAATCAAGCCGCAACATTTTTTTGGCCTAGCTAAGAACTCACTCACACTATTTGTCCATCTCCATAAACCATATACTTAATTGTCGTCAATTCCTTCAGCCCCATTGGCCCTCGGGCATGCAATTTTTGAGTACTAATCCCGATCTCCGCTCCAAAGCCAAAACGCGCTCCATCCGTAAAGCGAGTCGAGGCATTCACATAAACTACGGCAGCATCAATTTCCCTCAAAAACCTTTGTGACCTAGAATAATTCTCAGTGATGATAATCTCAGAATGCTTCGTTCCATATTGATAAATGTGATCTAATGCCCCATCGAGCCCCGAGATGACTTTAACACTCAAAATAAGGTCAAGATGTTCTGCCCCCCAGTCTTCCTCAATAGCAGGAACGGCAAAAGGCACTATCGCACAAGTTTTTGGACACCCTTTTATTGTGACCTGGTGTCTCTTGAGTTCTTCCGCGATCAAAGGAAGAAACTCTTCAGCAATCGATTCATCCACAAGCATGGTTTCTAGGGCGTTACAGACCCCAGGATTTTGAGTCTTAGCATTAATAACGATGGGAATTGCCTTTTCGTAATCAGCATCTCGATCAATAAATGCGTGACACATGCCTGTGCCAGTTTGAATCACGGGCACGGTGGCATTTTGCACCACGGTCTGAATCAGCCCAGCCCCCCCTCTTGGGATGATGACATCCACATAATCATTCATCTTCATCAATTGTTGGACCCACTCACGACTGGTTTCTGTAATTAATTGGATACATCCTGAGGGTAGGCCTCTCTCTTGTGCGGCTTTCGCGATCACGCTGGCGAGAACTTTATTACTCTCTAAGGCCTCAGATCCTCCCCTCAGTATCACAACATTACCCGATTTCAAACACAAAGCAGCCGCATCCACAGTCACATTAGGGCGTGCTTCATAGATCATCGCCACAACGCCTAGAGGAACGCGAGTCTGCTGAATACGCAGTCCATTTGGACGAGTCCACACTTCCCCTTCTCCCACGGGATCTCGCAAGGCCACCACTTCTTTTAGAGATTGACTAATTTGCGCAATGCTTGCCGATGTCAGGCTTAAACGATTGACAAGACTTCTCTTCAGTCCTTTCTCTTCTGCAGCTTGGACATCCAGTTTATTAGCCTTGAGGATTTCTTGCTCATTATCCATGAGGGCTGCCGCCATAGCGAGCAAGGCGTTATTTTTAGACTCTGTACTAGCAAAGGCCAATTGACGAGCTGCTTGCTTGGCTCTACGCCCAATCTCTATTAATTCCGGGTTAAACATCGCAATCCCCTTTCTATCGTTCGTTTTACTATACTATATCTGCTTTCTCTCTGATTAGCTAAACACCCAGTGAGGTAATTTGAAATTTTTTAGATCTCTATACAGGTGTCCCCCATGAGTGTCATATTATCGCGGTGAACTACTACGTCTCCTTCGAAATCTGGAAAAAGAACGAGTATCATTTCAGAATGAAGTCCTTTGACCTCCTGCACCTCAGCACTGCTCAGCTCTGAGGCCCCCCTAGCAATCTCTTCGCCTCGCATATTAACAATACGAATGATTTCTTTTCGTTCCCAGACCCCCTCAGCGGTTACAATCCCTATAGCCAATAAACTTTTGCCCTCTTCTACGAGAGCCTTTGCTGCACCGTCGTCTATTTGAATACTTCCTTCAACGAAACTTGCATAAGCGATCCAACGTTTTCGACTCGCAAGACCATGCACTGCGGGAAGAAAATAAGTGCCCTCGGCATCCTGACCCTTTGTCATATTCAAAAGCTCTCTAATCCTTGTAAAATTCAAGAGCAGCATACCGATTCCAAAACTTGTAGCAATCTTTGCCGCCCTCAGTTTTGTAACCATACCGCCGGTACCCATGAGCGTTCCTGCCCCACCTGCCATAGATTCTACTGCAGATACATCAGGAACCACTTTAATGAGTCGAGCCAAAGGATCTATTTTTGGATTAGACGAATATAAGCCATCAACATCAGTCACAATTACTAATAAATTTGCACCAACGAGCCCTGACACCAAGGCAGAAAGGGTATCATTGTCTCCGAAACACAGTTCCTCCACAGCAACTGTGTCGTTTTCATTAATAATAGGAACGACTCCTAGTCGTAGTAATCTCTCTATAGTATTTTGTGCATTTCTATAGTGAGACGCAAGGGCTAAATCAACACGAGTTAAGAGAATTTGAGCCGTCACAATATTATATTGTTCAAATTTGCGAGCATACCTCTCGATAAGCATCCCCTGCCCAACAGCTGCAAGCGCTTGCTTTCCCGGTAAATCATTCGGACGCAAAGTCAGCCCAAGCTGACCCATACCGACGGCGACCGCACCTGAAGTAACCAAAATACACTCCACACCCTGTTGCTTCAGGATGCCAATGACGGCTGCTACTTCTGCGATAGCTTGATCATCTAAGCCGCCTAGGGGATTGTTCAAACTGCTACTTCCTATTTTTATGACAACTCGCCGAACCTGACCCACTTCTTCTATCACTCCTAATTTTCTCCTTCCATGTCTACTGCACGCTGAACGCAGGCTTGAGTTGCCTTGATCACTGTTAGTGGTAATTTATTGTCTGTAAATATTTTCAGTGCTGCAAATGTGGTCCCATTAGGAGATGTTACAGCTTCCCGCAACATCCCAGGCGATTTATCGCTCTCAACCATCATCTTCCCCGCACCAATTAGGGTTTCTAGCACTAGTATCCCCGCTTCTTCTTCGCTAAGCCCCAGTTGAACTCCTGCTTTAATTAAGCTCTCGGCAAATAGATAAAAATAGGCTGGTGCACTTCCACTGACTGAGATTAGTGCATTCATTTTCTCTTCTGGGATCCACATCGTCTTCCCGATGGCAGAAAATATCTGTTCTCCCATCTTAACATGTTCCGCTATGATATTTTCTCCACTCACCAGTCCCGTCATCGAATGAAGAACTGCAGATGAAGTATTCGGCATCGCCCGGATTATGGCAACACCAGGAAGATACTCGTAAAATACCCTTAAGGGGACTCCGGCGGCTACACTGATTATTAATTTATCGTTCAATTTATAATTCGCTAGCTGTTCAAGAACTCCCCGAACATCCTTAGGCTTCACTGCGATGATCAATACACGAGAGTTTTGCACAGTATCCTCAAGCTTGCAAGCTGTAATATTATACTTGTCAACTAAATTTTTAAGCCTTTTATTATTCGTACGATTACTAACTCGAATCTGGATAGTCTCATCTGACTTCCTTAGGCCGCTAATAATAGCCTCCCCCATATTCCCTCCACCGATAAAACCAATACTATAATTCATACACTACATCCTTTCATTTATATTATGGTAAAAAAGGGCTCCTCTCATCCTTATTAAAGGGACAAAAGGAGCTTTCACTGTACTACCTTTATTGCCTATGCAATCGGTTTGTTACAAAATTATTAAAGCAATATCCCCTATGGGGTTACCTTTATTCTAATACACTCCTGTAATAATTTCAAGAATTGCCGAAAATCATCTCCGACTAAGTACCTCAACGATCGCATCTCCCATTTCCCGAGTTCCCAATACTTTATCACCTGGTTTCGCTAAATCCCGAGTCCGATATCCCGCTGCTAAGACTGTTTCCACGGCACGCTCAATCATTTGAGCCTCTTGTTCTAAATTAAACGAATACCTCAGCATTAAGGCTCCTGACAGTATTGTTGCTAAAGGATTGGCAATATTTTTCCCTGCTATATCTGGTGCCGAGCCATGGGACGGCTCATAGAGTCCTTTATTTCCATTTAAGCTTGCTGAAGGGACCATACCGATTGACCCTCCCAGCATAGATGCTAAATCAGTAAGGATATCTCCGAACATATTTTCAGTAACAATGACATCAAATTGACTCGGCCAGCGCACTAATTGCATCGCCGCATTGTCCACATACATATGTGTTAACTCAACGTTAGGGAAATCCTTGGCAATTTCTATGGTGATTTCACGCCATAAACGGGATGATTCCAACACATTCGCTTTATCGACTGAACAAAGTTTCCCCCGTCGCTGTACGGCCATTTGGAAGCCCATTTTTACAATTCGCAAAATTTCTTCCTCAGAATAGATCAGAATGTCATAAGCACTCGTCGGATTAGTCTTTCTGCCTTTCTCCCCGAAGTAGAGTCCACCTGTCAGTTCACGCAAAACGACGAGATCAACGTCCTTTACCACCTCAGGCCGAAGCGTAGAAGCCTCTACCAACATAGGGCTCACTTTCACAGGCCGAATATTGGCGTAAAGACCTAATGCCTTTCTTATCTTGAGAAGGCCTCCCAGCTCGGGCCTTTCTTGTGCTGGAAGGGTATCCCATTGTGGCCCGCCCACTGATCCCATTAGAATCGCATCCGCTGCCTGAGCCGCTGCTAGTGTTTCATCAGGGAACGCCTTGCCGACTGAGTCGATAGCTGCTCCGCCAATTAAACCATTTTCAAAATTCAGAGTGGTAGAGCAACCTTTTAACACCGCCTGTAAAACCTTGACTGCTTCTGGCGTGATCTCTTTTCCTATGCCATCTCCCGGGAGAACTAAAACGTTAGGCATTCTTTTTTCTCCCTTCTATATAGGGAATAAGTCCACCCGCACGAATCAAGTCCTGCATGAAGGGAGGAAAGGAACGTGCCTGATAATGCTTATTCGTCGTCTTATTATCTATGGTCCCCGTAGCAAGATCCACCACGATCTCATCACCTTGCGAAATTCCTGCCACAGCTTCCGGACATTCCATGATGGGCAACCCAATATTTAACGAATTGCGATAAAAGATACGCGCAAACGACTCTGCAATCACCACTTGTATACCACAAGCCTTTATGGCGATCGGAGCATGCTCTCGTGAGGAACCGCAACCGAAGTTTTTCCCACCAATCATAATGTCCCCATCTTTAACATCCTGCGCAAATGACGTGCCAGCATCTTCCATGCAATGGGTCGCGAGATGTTCAGGTGTAGATTTATTCAAGTATCGTGCTGGTATAATGACATCCGTATCAATGTCATGCCCAAACTTCCACGCTTTTCCCATCTAAGACACCTCCTCTGGATGAGCAATTTGGCCTTTAATCGCTGACGCTGCTGCAACTGCGGGACCTGCTAAGTATACTTCGCTTTCCACATGCCCCATTCGTCCTACAAAATTCCGATTTGTAGTAGACACAGCCCGCTCCCCTTTTGCCAGAATTCCCATGTGACCACCTAGACAAGGACCACACGTCGGCGTGCTAACCGCAGCTCCCGCCTCAATCAAGGTATCAATAATTCCTTCACGCATAGCATCCCGAAGAATGGTTTGTGTTCCTGGGAAAACTAAACAACGAATTTCTGAATGTACTTTCTTACCACGCAAAATATCTGCAGCCATACGCAAATCTTCCAGTCGACCATTTGTGCAGCCCCCGATCACAACCTGGTCGATTTTAATTCCACTGGCTTCCCTTACACATTTTGCGTTTTCTGGGGAATGAGGGAAGGACACTTGCAAGGGAATTTCCGTGACATCAAACTCCTGAATTTCCAGGTAACGAGCGTCTGAATCACTGTAATAGAGTGGATACGAGTGACACGCCCGCCCTTCAAGATAAGCAAACGTCTTGTCATCCGGTGCAATAATGCCATTTTTCGCACCTGCCTCAATGGCCATGTTACAAATTGTAAAGCGATTATCCATGGATAATGCCGCAATTCCTTCTCCTGTGAACTCCATTGCTCTGTATCGAGCCCCATCCACACCCAACTTCCCGATAAGATAAAGAATCAGATCTTTCCCACCGACCCATTTTTGAAAACGGGTTCCGTTAAAAATAAACTTCATGGATTCTGGAACACGAAACCAAGCTTCTCCGGTGGCTAACCCTGCTGCCAGGTCTGTACTTCCTACCCCCGTGGCAAACGCACCTACTGCTCCATACGTACAGGTATGAGAGTCCGCGCCAATAATCAGGTCTCCTGGTAAGGTGAGTCCTTGTTCTGGCAGAAGGCAATGTTCAATCCCCATACGTCCCACTTCGAAATAATGTTCAATCTGCTGTTGCCTAGCAAAATCTCGCATGACTTTACATTGCTCGGCCGATAAAATATCTTTATTGGGCGCAAAATGATCAGGAACAAGCGCAACTTTTTTAGAATCGAACACATTCTTCGTTCCAAATTTAGCAAACTCTTGGATTGCTATTGGGCCAGTTACATCATTTGCCAAGACAAGATCTAGCTTCGCGGTGATCAATTGCCCTGGAACTACTTCATCGAGTCCAGCATGTTGGGCCAAAATCTTTTCTGTGATGGTCATAGACATTGCTCTTACTCCCTCCCTCTAGCTCGCATTTTTTTCGTGAATCTTAATCCAGCCTCTTTCAAACGCCCGGTTAACCGCCTCGAGATAGCCTAACACACTTGCTTCGATAATGTCAGTACTCACTCCACGACCACCCACCATATTTGCTCCAAACTTAACGGTAACTGTAACCTCTCCTTGTGCATCTTCTCCACCGTCAATGGCCTGTAACGAATAGTTAATGAGCTTACCTTCAGTTCCTAGGACTTTATCAATGGCCTTAAAGGCAGCATCAACTGGACCATCTCCACACGATGCATCCTCAAAACGATCTCCCTTATACATGAGCCCAACTGTTGCTGTGGGGGTAAGATGCGTTCCGCTAGATACCTGCAGATAATCTAAGCG
>DASRMA010000205.1:0-7675 GCA_035648155.1 Desulfosporosinus sp. | reverse complement strand
TATAAAGTTGATATGCCACAAGAAATGGTGGACAAGCAAAAAGAGAAAGCTATTAAACAAGCAGCAAAACTTCTTATTTCCCTAGGTCTAATAAAGGCTACTGACATTTCTGTAGCTTAAACTAAAGTTTATTTTTTCGGGTCCTTTAAGGGCCTTATTTTAGTATACCCTTCTTTACTTCAACCCATAGTATTTTTCACGCTACCATCCTTTCTGCATTACTAGTATTTGGCAGAAAGGATGGTATCATGAATTAAGGAACTTAGTTCATTCGAGAAAAAGCCACCGCGCAGCGGTTTAGTACAATTGCAGTTATCGGACCCAAGACGCAAAATAAAAGTAAATTATTTATTGCGGCGAAATTTGATTTCTATGAGACAATATATGATTTTAACTGAGGAGGTTTTTAGTTATGGGTAACCCAATTCAATTTGATTATACTATGCTCTTTTCTACTGTGCTGTTTTCCCTAGTACCCCTTGGAATTTTTGCGTTCGCTGCTTACATTTTGGTACGTTTTTTAAAACGTAAAGCCATAAACGATAAAGAACTATTACAAAAAATGGACGAGCTCATTAAGTTACAGAAACAATCTGACAAAACATCTTAACAGTAGGTAATGTAAAACTGTAGGGAGGTTGAATATAGCGAAATAGATTTAAGGATAGGAAGTGAGAATACGAAGGTTAAAATTGAAAATGAAACAAACGAACACGAAGAAGATAAACTTATCAGAGAGCAAAATGGCAAGTATCTACCGATATTATTTGCACTCGTAGCTTCAACGATAGCAATACTGTTTGATACTCAAAATTTACAAGCCACACTTTTCGAATCTCCGCCTTCACTAAATGGTGCAATGGTAGCTTGCCTTATCATGTTAGCCGGTTGTATCCCAGCATTATTGAAAAAATTTCCGTTATAGCACAAAGCCTATTAGTAATCACGGATTTATTGAGGGCAATAAAAGAATTGGTATAACTGTAATGTTGATTATGCTCAAAATGAAAAATGTAAAAGTGTCTTACAAACATATTAGAGTGTTTGAGATTCAAAATGGTTCACGATTTAAAAAATTTATTTTAATTCTTCAAGGGTAAACACCCAAAGGAGCGAAGAAAGATCCGAAAAAAGTGAACTCGTTCAACTAAAGTTGAACATCGAAACTTCGGTGGGGGATTCTACCCCCACCGAAGCAGGGTACCGGGGCACCACTTCCACTTATAGAAGTGGGAGTCTAACGATTGAATAAAATTGTGTAATTCATTTTCATTCATCCATCTGATTCGCTTTGCGTCTTTGCAATAGGTGAGGGTTATGAATTATAATAGAAGAATCAAGAGAGGTTAGAGATAAAAGAGGAGCGAGAGAATCTTGGAATTACGAGTTGAGGATGTACTGAATTTAGCAGCTCGCGTCCTTTCCGCGGAACGCTTTAGCCATACTTTAAGTGTCGCGGATTGTGCGGAAGCGATGGCGAAGCACCATGGATTGGATCCGATTAAAGCTCGTTGTGCAGCGTTAGCACATGATTTAGCAAAAGAGATTCCAAGAAAAGATCAGGTGAGTTTAGCTCGGCACTGGAATTTACTACATTATCCAGAAGATGAACAGAACCCAGCTGTGTTACATGGGCCTCTGGCGGCTTATTGGCTGGAACATTATTTTAAAGTGGACGATGCTGATATCTTAGCGGCTGTTGCGAATCATACCTTAGGGAGGCCAGGGATGTCTCCTTTGGAGATGCTCATCTACAGTGCTGATTTGACGGAACCTAGTCGAGATTTTCCGAAAGTGGACATTTTGCGCCAATCCTTGTATGATGATTTAGAAAAGGGTACGTTAGAGTGTGTTGAGCGCACTTTGAGATACTTAAGGCAAAAAGACAATCCGATTCATCCCTTAACCCAATTGACGTATGAGGATTTGCAAAGGAGGAAAAATGTTGGAACTTGATCAAAAAATGCTTAAACAAGTCGTTGATATTGTTGAAGACAAAAAAGGCATCGATATTACCTTACTCAATTTAAAGGATATATCGATGGTCACGGATTATTGCTTGATTGTGACGGGAAATACGACAACACAGGTTAAAGCCATAACCAACCATTTGGAAGAAATGTTGCCAGAGATGGGTGTGCCGGTCTTTCATCTTGAAGGATTGCCATCTGCTAAATGGATCTTGATGGACTGTGGCGGCGATTTAGTCGTTCATGTGATGACCCCTGAACAACGTGAATTTTATCAGCTCGAACGTCTTTGGAAAGACGCTGGAGTTGTTTCCTTCGATCCAAGCCTAGTATAAGCTGAAATTTAAAAAGCCACGAAAGGGAACAGTACTAGAGAACCCTCATTTAGAGAGACGGACGAAGGCCTATGAAAGAAAATAACAAGTCAAAGACACAAAATAGACTAGCATACTGACTGTTATTTTTTTGAATATGCTTAGGGTGAAAGCCGTTGGAGGGGACTTCAGGAACTCGCCCTCGAGCTGTGTTCAGGTTACAATGAACACCGGCGCGAGCCGTTATAATCGTTTGAGAACTTATAAAATTGGGTGGTACCACGGGAGCATGTCTCTCGTCCCTACTGGGACGGGAGATTTTTGCTCTTTTTTAATATATTTCAGGCTATTAGTATATTCATTTTGACTCTTTATGTATTTTAAATCTGAGAACTAGATAAAGTTTCACTAACTATTTTAAGGGGGCAAGGTTATGGAAGAAAAATATTCGTTTTCCAAGATAGAACAGAAGTGGCAAGGGCACTGGATAGAGAGTAAAGCCTATAAGACGGAGGATAGCTCCTCAAAGCCGAAGTATTATGCCTTGGCTATGTTTCCTTATCCTTCAGGAGACCTGCACATGGGGCATGTGCGTAACTACTCCATTGCGGACGTTATAGCTCGCTATAAGCGGATGACAGGGTTTAATGTTCTGCACCCCATTGGTTGGGATTCTTTTGGCTTGCCAGCGGAAAATGCCGCGATAAAACACCAAACCCCTCCAGCAGACTGGACGTGGAAAAATATTGCCAATATGCGGCGCCAGCTTAAAGAAATGGGAATTTCTTATGATTGGGACAGGGAAATGGCCACTTGCCATCCTGGCTACTATAAATGGACGCAGTGGATGTTTATAGAGTTATTCAAACATGGCTTAGCTTATAAGAAAAAAGCTGCTGTGAATTGGTGTCCGTCGTGTAGCACAGTCCTTGCTAATGAGCAGGTTGTGGACGGGGCATGTGAACGGTGCGATACCGTAGTAACAAAGAAAATCCTGGAACAGTGGTTTTTCAAGATTACGGATTATGCGGATGTTTTGCTGCAGGATTTGGATAAGTTGCCGGGCTGGCCTGAAAAGGTGAAAGCCATGCAACGTAACTGGATCGGCCGTTCTGAAGGGATGGAAGTTAAATTACCCTTGCTAGATCGATCAGGCGAGATTTCTGTGTATACCACCCGGGTCGACACCCTTTTTGGGGTGAGCTATGTAGTCTTAGCTCCAGAACATCCCCTAGTTATAGAACTAGTCAGTGGGACGGAGTACGAAGCGGGTGTGTTGGCTTTTATTAAAAAAATGCAGGGACTCAACGAAATTGCCCGGACGTCTACAGATGCAGAAAAAGAAGGGCTATTCATCGGGTCGTATTGTCTTAATCCACTGAGTGGGGAAAAAGTGCCGATCTGGATTGCTAACTACGTACTTCTGGAATATGGAACGGGCGCGGTTATGGGTGTTCCAGCTCACGATGAACGTGACTTTGAATTTGCAACAAAATATAGCCTTAAAATTCGTTCTGTTATTGTTCCTGCAGGTAGCGCGGCAGACATGAAAGATCAACCGCTCAAGGGCGCTTACACGGGAGAAGGGATTATGGTTAATTCTGGTTCCTTCGATGGTCTGGATAGTAACGAGGGCTTAGAGCGGATGGCCGATGAAGCAGAGCGCCGTGGTATGGGCCAACGAAAGGTCAATTTCCGTTTGCGGGACTGGCTCATCTCTCGTCAACGCTATTGGGGTACACCAATTCCCATTGTTTATTGTGATTCCTGTGGAACAGTGCCCGTTCCGGAAGAACAACTGCCTGTTGTGCTTCCTGCGGATGTCGTTTTTAAAGCTGGCGAGAATCCTTTAGCCTCATCAGCGTCCTTTACTGATACAACGTGCCCTAAGTGTGGGGGAGTTGCTCGGCGTGAGACGGATACAATGGATACGTTTGTATGCTCCTCGTGGTATTTTCTGCGCTATACTGATCCCCGCAACACGGAAGTTCCTTTTACTAAAACTGCGGTGGATCAGTGGATGAACGTGGATCAGTACGTTGGTGGCGTGGAACATGCGATTCTACATCTACTATATGCACGTTTCTTTACTAAGGCATTACGGGATATGGGATACGTGAAAGCCGATGAGCCCTTTCAAAACCTGCTCACCCAGGGGATGGTTTGTTTAGATGGCTCCAAAATGTCTAAATCCAAAGGCAATATCGTCAGCCCTGAGGTAATTATCGGAAATTATGGAGCAGATACGGCACGGCTATTTATCTTGTTCGCTGCCCCTCCGGAGAGAGACTTGGAGTGGAGCGACCAAGGGGTTGAAGGGTGTTATCGTTTTCTGAACCGAGTTTGGCGTCTGGTCGCTCAATATGAGCCGGTTATCAAGGAGAACTTAAATCACCGATCCTCGTCTACTGATCAAGCAGACCCTTGGGCGAGCTTGAATGCAATCAATAAAGAAATGCGCCGTCATACTCACTTGGCGATTCAGAGAGTGACTATAGACATTGGAACACGCAATAATTTCAACACTGCAATTAGTACCATCATGGAATGGGTTAACGCCTTGTACATCTATAAGGAACAGCCTGCTGCGGATGCTGCGGTCGGCAAGGAGGCGGTTGAAGCGATGCTGTTACTCCTTGCCCCCTTTGCTCCGCATATTACGGAAGAGCTTTGGCTGGAAATTGGGCATACGGAGAGCATTCATAAACAATGTTGGCCTGAAGTGGATAAAGCCGCTCTAGTCCAAGATGAAGTGACCGTTGTTCTTCAAGTGAATGGTAAGGTCCGAGACCGGATTACTGTGGCTGCTGATATTTCAAAAGCGGATTTGGAGAAAAAAGCACTTGAGCAGCCCAAGGTATTGGAATTTACCGAAGGGAAGGCTTTCGTTAAGATCATCACTGTTTCAGGTAAGTTGGTTAATATTGTGGTCAAGGACGCGGGGTGACATAGCGACTCTCTTGATGCTTGAGGGGTTGATGGGTCGTAGTTTGCCAATCTGCTTTTTAAGACGTCGAGCCGGTGTTATTGATGAAAGGGGCTGTCTTTTCATAGAAATAAAATTTCTATGAAGAGGCAGTCCCTTTTCTTTCTAGAAAATGCAAATAATCTTAACATTCTAAGAAGAAATTCACGGACTATGTGGAATGTTATGAGGGAAATCATTACGGAACATTAAATCTATGCAGGGTTGGGAAAAATAAGGAAGGGAAGTATACTTAAGTAGAACTGAATTTAGTTGTTTAGGAGAGGGTGAGGATGATGAATCTCGAAATAAAAGTTTGGGATTGGCAAGAGATTTTTGAATCTGTGCATAATGGCATCATCGCAATTAATAGAAACAGTGAGATTATTATATTTAATAGAGCTGCCTCCATAGTCCTTAATATTCCTCAATCTCAAGCATTAGGAGCACAGATAGACCAGGTGATATCCAACACACAACTGGTCAAGGTTATGGAGAACGGGATAGAAGAACACAACCAACGTTTGGATATTAATGACCGAGCTATTATTGCTAATCGAAGTCCGATCTGGCGAGGAGATAAGATCATTGGTGCGGTTGCTATCTTTCAAGATATTTCCGAATTTGAGGTACTATCCCACCAATTAGATACGTTTAAGGCAATCAATAAAAGGTTAGATGCTGTGATTGAGGCTTTAGATGATGGAATTGTCGTTGCTGATGCTCAAGGTATTATTGTTCGTGCTAATGACGCCTATCAACACATGACGGGGATTAACGCGAATGAATTTGTGGGTAAACACGTGCATGATGTGATAAAGCAAGGCTACGCGAATAAATCGGTTACGCAAATGGTCTTGGAACGACGATGCAAGGTAAATGTGATGGATGTCAGGAACGGTAAGGATCTATTGCTGAGCGGAAATCCAGTTTTTGATGACAGTGGAAATGTTTCGTATGTGGTAACTGCTATTCGTGATGTTTCCCAATTAAATGAATTAAATATAAAATTGGCTGAAAGTGAACACATAAGGGACAAGTATTTCCGTGAACTTGAGCATTTGCGTACTCAACAGTCTTTTAAGAGAATCATTACCAAAGATCCAGAGATGCAAAAGAAACTGGAAATGGCTTATCATGTTGCCAAGGTTGATTCTAATGTTTTGATTCTCGGGGAGACCGGCGTAGGTAAAGAACTTGTCGCTCAATTAATCCATCGTGCCAGTAAGCGAGCTAAGCAACCCTTTATTAAAATTAATTGCGGGGCCATTCCACCGAATCTCCTCGAATCAGAGTTTTTTGGTTATGAATCAGGTGCCTTCACTGGGGCGAGAAAGGAGGGAAAATAGGGTCTATTTGAGCTAGCTCAAGGTGGAACGATTTTCCTGGATGAAGTTGGAGAACTATCTCTCGATTTACAGGTCAAGGTTCTTCGTGCGATTCAGGACAAAGTAATAACCAGAATAGGTGGCAATAAACCTATTATATTAGACGTAAGAATTGTCGCGGCAACGAACAGGGAACTGGACATCATGGTCCAGGAAAAAAAGTTTCGTGAGGACCTATATTACAGAATAAACGTAGTTCCAATACTTGTGCCACCTTTGAGAAATCGCAAGGCAGATATCCTTTCCCTTGTAGCGGAGTTCTTAGGGAGATTTAATCGTAAGTATGGATATCAAAAATGGATTCACCCTGATGTTATGGATGCATTTCTAGAGCATGATTGGCCAGGTAATATTCGGGAATTAGAAAACACCATTGAACGCTTAGTTGTTACCTATCGTGAAGATTGTATAGGTATTGATGCTTTAGTGGAAATTTGCCTCTGGTCATTGAAGTCTTCTGCCGAAGATATTACGTCTTTACAAGCTTGTGTGGAAAGTGAGGAACGCCGCCTGATTGCTAATGCTTATCGTACCACGGGAAGTACGCGAAAGGCTGCGACAATTCTCAAGATTAGTCAGCCGAGTATGGTTAAAAAAATGAAGAAGTATAAGATTACTGTAAACAAGCCCTAAATAGAGACGCTCAATAACTCCTTCAGAGTGATGAAGTATTGAATCATAGTGATTACGATAGGAATCAGAGCAACAACGCACACGAATGAGAGGCTGTAGTACTTTTCTGAATATTCACGATCGGAGAAGGTGATTACTTTTGTCATCAGGGTATTTAGCAAAGTGCTGAATACTCTGATTTTTTATATTTGGCATGATAATTGCAAAGATTACAGGCAAGCTAAGCAATTATACTTCGAAAATACGGGGAAGAAGGGGAGTAAGTGCGATTGTCAAGAAAAAAGTGAGCCAGTCGCCAGAAAAAAAGTGAGCCACTACCGCCAGAAGAAATGTGAGCCATTTATGCAGAAACGCTGGGAAAAGATGAGCCAATACAAGCTGTGTTTGAATAAAAGTAATTCTCAC